>JANLRK010000611.1:0-6424 GCA_031361585.1 Pirellula sp.
CCAACTGCCGCCCCGGAGCACCCGGGGCGAGCCCCCGCTAGTAGGACTCTTTGGATTCGTTGCCTCACCTGCTGGATACCTAGCATACCAGTCCTGGCACCACTCAAAGACATTACCATGCATGTCGTACAAACCCCATCGGTTCGCTTTCTTCTCGCCCACAGAATGGGTCTTGCCAGCGGGACCTTCACCAAACCAGGCATATTCACCAAGTAATTCCTCTGAGTCGCCAAAACAATAAGCCGCGCCGCTAGAGGCGCGGCAGGCGTACTCCCACTCAGCTTCCGTCGGTAAACGACATTCCCGCCCGGCTGCCTTCTCCTCCGGCATCTCCATAAGCCTTTTGCAAAAAGATACCGCGTCGTCCCAACTCACATTTTCTACAGGATTTTTCGTGCCTTTGAATTGGCTCGGGTTGTTTCCCATCACTTTTTCAAATTGTTCTTGTGTCACCTCGTATGCACCAAGGTAAAACGATTTGCTGATCGTGACTTCTTGAGGCTTCTCATCTTGTAGCCTACCTTCCTCTCCCTCCGGTGATCCCATCGTAAACGCCCCCGCATGAATCAGCACCAGCTTCATCCCGATGCTGTTGGTAATTTCCTTGAGTTGCTGACCGAAAATTGGCGTCGAAAAGCCAGTAACAAGAATGATGCAAAGCAGTACAGATCGCATTTCAAATCTCTCGATGCGAGGGCGCTTAGGTCCAGAGATGTTTTCGGAGATTGATTGTTGTAACACCGCGAACGGAGGACAGCAAACTTTTGGAGGTGGTTTTTAGCTAATCTAACCCGCTACGAAGGTGACCTGCTGGTTAACAGAAGTTGGTATGCGCAGCCATGTGGAAATTGGATTCTGGCGTGATTCCACGTGCCATGTTGATTTGCATTATGCCGCCTCTGGCTGCTTGCGACGGTATGTTTAAAGAATTTGCTTCTGCATGGATCACAACGGGTCAATAATTCTTACGACTTGTCCGCTGTTCCGATCAATCTCAATAGCAATCGGCGAGTCGAATGATCCTAACAGTACCCCGTTTCCGGATGAGGCTTCGTAAAACGCAATGAAAAAGTGATTCCGGTAAATGTAACGGGCTTTTTCTTCCAAACTGGATTCATTCACGACGGAAATCGTGCAAATATCATCACTGTAGGTTTCGAGAATCATGAACTTGGCGCTGTCACCTTGAATTCGCCCTATCAGCCTCTTACCAAAATCGGTCGGCAGCGGAGCTAGGTCATTTGCGAAGTCGAAATGCCATTCACAATGATCACGAAGGTGGATTCCGGTAAGCGTCTTTGCGTTCCCTTCCACGTTCCAGCGGTTGGGACCCCAAGTACATCGTCCTAGAGTTATGTGTGGCAACCGGTGACTTTGAACGAGCTCGCCAAGTAAGGTGTGGCATTCCAGTTGATCGCCGTTTGCCGAAAGTGTCCAGATGTGTATTGCTCCGCGCTTATTTTCTCGACTAGTCGAAAGCCCCGCGTGACTATCGAAATAGACCGCATCCCATGAAGCTGTTTCGCGAAGTTTATTCTCTTCAAAATTGCATTCGATTACGCTTGCTCGACCTTCTTTGCCGACTTGAGTAACTTCAATAATCGATGAAGTCCCTGGTATGACTTGAAATTGTGCTAAGTAGCTTTTGGCATCTGACTTCAATTCTGATCTCGAAAATGTGTGCAAACTCTCGTTTATAGCACCTTGAGCTAGGTCACCGCAATCGATTGCGACTTAGGCTTCTTTGTCGCCGAACATAGCAAAGCGTTTCTCAATTATGCCGGCAAACTCGTATGACCCCCCCGCCTGTGTCGATCATTGTCTTCCATTAGCTGTGCAAACATTGACGAGCTCAAATGGAATTGCATAGCAGCCGCAAGCAAATACCTTGACCATCGAAAACAGGTGCTGCTTATACCAGGATCAGAGTAGGGAAAGCCTGATTCAGAAACCGATTGATTCAAGGGAATTATCCTGTTGCGCTGAAACGATCGAGCAAATGCCATACATTTTAAACCAATTCTAGCAAAACCGTAGTCCCATCCCCATGTGGACTCCGCTCGATCCAGCCATCGGTCGCTTTTTCCACAAGCTAGCCCGCAACTGTGGACCTAGGTCAGCGTCAGCGGGCAACAATGTGGACGAAGCCATAGCCAGGAGCCAGCAATACCACGAGCTACGCCCAAACACTGTGGACCTAGTTCAGCAACAACAGGCAACGTGGACATAGACTCAGTACCGATGTAGCTACGCCAAACACTGTGAGCGTTGGCGCTGGCCGGTTGCTGGGCGACTGCTACTTCGGATAGACTGAGGCGGCTTGGAGTGGGGAAGCGTAACCGATGGTAAGCTAACGCGCCAATGTTGGAAGTGCGCGTCCATCCAGCCAAACCCTGCACTACGAAATACCTCATACATACTTTTGCCTCTTTAGGGAAGCGCCGAAGCTCTATTCCGAGTAAAGGGATAGTCTTAACTTGTTATCAACTGCTATTTCAAATCTCGCAGTCGCATCTTTGAAAAGAGGATGGTATATCCGCCAGCAGGGCCTTCGCCTGATTGACTAGATTTTTCGTAGTACTTTATCGCTTGCGACTGGTCACCAGCGAGTTCAAGATACCTTCCGGCAAAGTAACCGATGCTTGAAACCATTTTTGGGTTCGCTTGGATCGCTTCGTCAAACACTCGAATCGCCTCTTCGTTGGAGGCCTTGGAGTTGAGCAAATCGACAACGATACGACCGCTGATGTTGACTCGGATGGCTCGTGGATCCTGTTCATACTTTGGCAATGCTTTTGTCAACATTGCGGCTATCCTGTCGCGTTCTACCAAGTTTTTCTCTTCCCAAAACTCAAACAATACATAAAGAAAAAACGTCGACTGGCTGGCATTTTCGATGACATCCTCTCTTAACTTTTTGTCGATCTCAAGCCCCGCCATCTTCTGAATCAAGAATCGACTTTGGAGGCTATCTTGACTCTGCTTATCGATTATTTTCCTTTCATGGGCCAATGCGATCTTCTTGGCTGCTTCAACATCGCCCTGCTGAAAATTCAAACACCAAGCGTACCATTCGTGTGGCCTCGAATAACGTTGCCCTTTTGCTCGAATCAATTCCTCGGCCTCCTTCCATTCCCCCAAGGCGACGTGCACATCGGCCAGACATTGCAATCCCCAGGCGGAACCCGTCTGGGCTGCACCCTTTGCATACCGAAGCGCGGTGAGCGGATCGTCCTTTGTCTTAAGATGGTAATTTGCTAACTCCATCATCGCCCCTCCGCCCTTGAGGTCTGGTGAATCGAAATCCAAGAATCGCTCAAGTGTTTCTGCCCATTTGTCAAGGTCACCAAGGTCCTTGTATGTGTCAGCCAGATCCCAGAATAAATTGGCATCGCTACTGACTTCCAAGATACGTTCGAGGGATTCGATTGCTGTTTTGCCGTCTTTCTCTTGACGGGCATTGTGGGCTATCACCCAGTCTATACTGGTTGCATCTTTGAAACGCAATCGGATCTCGTCTTTTCGACTCTTCTCCGCTTCCCAACGATCGTAGAGCCAATACGCATGCGCAGTAGGCGAGTGTGGTGCCATCTCAATCAAGGATCCTGTAAAGGTTCTCGACCATGCGGTTCCGGTTAGGCGACTTGGATTGGTTCTTGCAAATCGGAGATACTCCCATGCCGACCTGGAAGTCCTTTCAATCGTCGCTTGAACTGTGAGCGCGTGAGGTAACGATGCATTCGGTTCCTTTTCGTACCAACTACTAAACGTCAATTCCAGCGCGAAACCGAGTGGTGTGACGTCTAGGAATCGGACATTTGCAAGACGTTCCAGGTATCCAGTAGATTGTCGAATGTCAGTCGACTGTTTAAAATCTCGCATTAGCTCGACTAGCTGCCAATGGCGATGTCCACGAAGCGCCATACGACACTCGTTCACCATTCCAGAAGTATCCACACCGATATTCGCTGTATAGTGTCCAATCAGCGCCGCATTTAGCAACAAGTTCATATCGTCGATGATTCTGGCGATCGCGCTGTTTGGAAACTCATTGGATGATTTCGAGGAACTCTTCTCAAGCTGCAAAATGAAATCTCGGTAGGACTTGGCATCGGTCACTGGTTTCGGAAGGGTTGACGATGACTTAAATTCGGCAATGTTTGCACGCCAGGACGCAATGGCTTTCTCGATTGCAGGCGCGGCAACGCCGGGTCCTGTTTCTCTGAATATTCCCATCAACAAGCGCTGGTTGCCTGGCATTTGTGCCTCAGCACCTTGAAGTGCCGCCAAACGAATTTGGCTTATTGGATTTCCTTCGCTAATCAATACCCCACCAAACGCAGCAAGTTTGTTGTACGGTTCCGTTGCCTTGTCCATCAACTCATCGAGTTCGGCTCGCTCAAACAATACTACGTGACGAGCGATCTTTGCCCAAATGGGTTGCTTTTTTATTTCGAAATCAAGATCCTTTTCGGCGGTTGTCAAGGAACCAACCAAAGCGTGCGCATAGCCTCGCGACCATCGAGCTTGAACATCGTCTGGAAAGAGATCGACCACGCGATCGCCGTAGAGCAATGCACGGGCCGCAATCGCTTGCGGTACGCCATCCACCAAAGGTTCGGTTAGCAGAAATAGGTTCGCGTAACTCTTGGCAAGCATGCAGAGTAGCTCAACGTCGTTACCGTGTTCATGAATTTCAATATGCAGCATTTGAATAGCCATGCATTGTGGGAAGATTTCGAAGTCATTGTGCAGGTCGCGAATGTTCCTCTGTTTCTCGACGTCCCTTTTTGTGGCGTTAGATTGCAGGCTTTTATTGGACGGGAGAGATGCAGGGTTGGCCTTCAACCCAAGCTTTGAGAGTAAGGCTGGGAACTCATTTCGGGAGAATTTTTGCATTTCGCGAGACAACACACCAATCTCTATGTCGGTATAGATGTCTTTTGTTTCGAGTTTCCAAACCGGCTCACCTGAGTCTGCAGAATAGACACCAAATTCTGCTTGTGAAGCGTCAGCCTTTATGTGCAAATTTGGACGAAGAACCAACCTTTCCGCCTCGAGACCTACGGCTGCAGCAAGGACTTCGTCGCTCGTGCCGAGGCCTAATTCGTCACGAGCCGCGATCAGCAGAGCTTGTCGAAGAAGCTCACGGACCAGAACGGGTCTGGATTCACCCGGAGGCGCTTCTCGAAACTGCCGAGTGAGCGCCAAATGATCCTCGGCAAAAAGCAATTTCGAAAAAAGTGTAGACGAACCGCACAAACTTAGTGCAACTACGAGGATGAATAACCGCATAAACTACCTTGCATGAATCGAAAAGTTTGGGCGTACTATTTTGTTAGGCACGGAGATTAATTGCCACTATATCATGTGGTCGTTAGCAAGAGAACTAAGAAAGCGGGATCGGCCAACCATCGACGAGAGTCTTGCATCGCCCCGGGTTCCCGTCCACATGTGGACGTAGCCGTATCGAGGTCTCGCCGCTCCGCATATTGGTTCCTATCCGTCGTTGTCATGCACCTACGCCGTAGACAACGCGTTGATTCGCCGACAGTAGACATTTCCTCGGAGATCAGAAGTAACGCTGTATTGAAAAATGCTGCAGAAAGAATTGAACAGTCGAATCACAGATTCATGAGAGGGAAATCCGCAGAAGAGGTCATTGGAACGATGAAGGATAGTAAGATGCTGGATGTAAAGGTCGTCGGCGAAGATATAAACAGCCGAGTCGTGAACATCAGGGCAATGACTGCGGATCAGGTGTTTCCAGCCGACATGGTCAAAGCAATCGTAGACGCTAACGCAGATTATGCGGGCCAAAAGTCCCAGTCGAAAATTGTAATTCTCGAAATGCCGACCATGGGCGGATTCTATGGTCCATATTGGATGTCGTATGTTTTCATAGGTGCACTAATCGGTCTGTTTGCCTTCAGCGTCAAAACGATAAGTGGCATTCCCGCGTTGCTGACAAGATCATTGAAGGGTCGTGCGAAGCTCGCCGGAATTCCTGCATCCGAATCAACGCTTTTTAGTGGTCGAGCGATTCTAAAAAGGGCACCATAGCCAGGATCCAGCAGCTACGCCATAGACAGCGCCCACGTAGCCGTTAGCCAGGAAATAGCCGCTCCGTCGAGTTAGCCCAGCCACTGTGAACGTTGGCGCTGGCTCTTCCGCCATTTCCACAAGTGGTACTACGGCCCTAGTTGGGAACTAGCAATACCACGAGCTAGACCAAACACTGTGGAAGTAGGAAGGCGTCTCTGGGTAACGATTTGGATGTGGACATAGCCTATCTGATAAATGCCTGAAAGTCGGCCAGCCATCTACTTTTCGCCAGCTTCATCCGTCAGAGTCCAGGTACGAAGCTTCAATCCTTTCAAGTCGGGAAGATCGATTCTAAGTGTTCTTACTTCAGCAACGGACG
>JANLRK010000551.1:0-10881 GCA_031361585.1 Pirellula sp.
CGTGGACCAACAGTTCTGATTCTCGGCGGCAATCATGGGGATGAATACCAAGGCCAAATCGCTGCCATGAAGCTTGCTAGAGAGCTGACGCCAAATAGGGTCATCGGCCGAATCCTTATTATCCCTTCGTTGAATTTCCCTGCCGCTCGCGCGGCCACTCGCTTGTCTCCGCTCGATGGAATGAATATGAATCGAGCATTCCCAGGCGAGGCCGAGGGCAACGTCACAAGCCAGATCGCTCACTACTTAACGAACGTTCTTTTTCCAATAAGCGATGTTGTTATCGACATTCATTCGGGGGGTCGGAGCATGGAGTTTGTCCCATGCGCGCACATGCATTTGGTCGCAGATCTGGTGCAACGGAGCCGAATGTTTGCGGCGATGCTAGCTTGGAATACCGATTTTGCCTTTCTATACGCCGACATCGCCGGTTCAGGATTGTTGCCCGTCGAAGCAGAAAATCAAGGGAAGTTGGTCGTGACCACCGAACTTGGTGGCGGTGAAGCGATCCCGGCGAGCGTTCATCGTATCGCACAGAGCGGTTTGCGAAACGTTTTAATGCATGTGGGTGCCCTATGCGGTCAAGAAGTGACGCGAGAAAGCCTGGGACTACCTCCGACCATATTAACGCAAGCGCTAGATCGCGAAAACTATTTGCTCGCACCCGAATCAGGAGTGTTTGAAATTCTTTTTGATCTTGGCACTAGAGTGCAACGAGGAGATACGGTCGGATGGATTCATCATCTGGAGCGACCGGATCGTGAAGCAGAACCTGTGGTTTCTCAAAGTGATGGTTTCCTAATGACCATGCGCGCCCCGTGCCTTACGCAGCAAGGTGATTGCGTGGCAGTCATCGCACAAGAAGTGGCACTTGAATCCGTCCTCGATATCTAGCCGAGAAACGTACCGCAACCATGACAACTACCAGAAATGCAGCACTGCTCGTTGCTTTCATGTGGGTGGCGTATTTCCTGAACTATTGTGATCGGCAGGCCATCTCTGCAATGTTTCCGGTCCTTAAGTCCGATCTGGGTATGACGGACTTTCAGCTCGGACTAACTGGGACCATCTTTTTGTGGGTCTATGGGTGCGGCTGCCCCATTGCAGGGCAATTAGCAGACAAGTTATCAAAGCGACTACTAGTCGTGTTGAGTTTAGCCGTCTGGAGCGTTGTGACTGTGGCAACGGGTTGGTCATCGTCCGCGTTGATGCTTCTAGGGTTGCGTGCCGCCATGGGCGTTTCCGAGTCGCTTTATATGCCGGCTGCAGTTGCATTAACCGCCAACGCTCATCCAGCAGACAAGCGTTCGAGAGCCGTTGCTATGCTTACCACGGCGCAGATTGCAGGAACGGTGGGCGGGTCTTGGTTCGGTGGTTGGATGGCACAGCATGGACAGTGGCGGCTGGCCTTCTTTGTTCTCGGAGGAATTGGCCTACTCTATGCAGTGCCGTATTACTTGTTCTTAAAAACGGTGCAAGAGAGTTCGGAAACGGAGCTTTCGGAAACGGAGCTTTCGAAAACTCATGGCCAGCTCGCATTGACGCAGGTGATACGCGTGCCAACCTTTCTTTTATTGAGCTTTGTCTTTCCTTCGTTTCTTTTCGGTCTGTGGATGCTATATAGTTGGCTTCCTAGTTTTCTTTTTGAAAAATTTGATTTGACGCTCTCGGATGCAGCCTTCACTGCAACAGTCTACTTGCAATCTTCCACGCTCGTTGGCTTATTATGTGGAGGCATACTGGCTGACAGGCTCTATGTAAAAACAAAGGCTGCTAGACTCTATTTGATGACTGCGAGTTTGCTGTTTTGTGCGCCATGTCTCTATGCTATTGGAAACTCCGAGACATTGAATGCAACACGGTTGGCCGCTGCAGCGTTTGGGCTTTTTGCCGGATTCTTTATGGGAAACATTTTCCCAGCAGCGTTCGAAGTCGTCCCGTCCAACACGCGTGCATCGGCCGTAGGACTACTTAACTTTTTTGGAGCCCTTGTATCCGGGCTAGCACCTTTAGTGGTGGGCATTTACAAGAAGACAATTGGTGTCGGACAATTGCTAAGCTACGCGGCGCTGATTTATCTAATAGCGGCGATCGTGTTGATCGTCGGAATTCACGTTTTGTTTCAAAAGGATTTTGAGCGAGTCCAATGACGTATGGCGAAAATATTAATTGCTGAATGCAAACAGGAGGTCTCTACCTTCAACCCGCACCCAAGTCGTTACGAGGATTTTACGATTCGTTTTGGCGATTCCATCTTCGACTACCACCGCAATGTGGGTAATGAAGTGGGTGGTGCGCTAAGTGTTTTCGACGGGACGCAGGGCGTTGAGCTGTTCCCTGCTTATAGCGCTTGCTTTATTACTTCGGGCGGCGCACTAGACACTGCATCATGGAACCAAATCGCTGCCGAGTTTCTCGAATCGATTCGCTCGGCGCCGCCAATCGATGGAATCTATTTTTGCATGCATGGGGCGATGGCGACCGAGTCGGAACTGGATCCGGAAGGCTGGTTGCTTGCCGAAACGCGAAAAATCGTTGGCGAAAAAATTCCGATCGTTGTTTCTCTTGACTTGCATGGGATCTTGACCGATCAGATGCTTCAACACTGCGATGCCATCGTTGCCTACCATACTTATCCGCATGTCGATTTCTTTGAGACGGGCACGAGAGCCGCTCGTTTGCTGCTTCAAATCATGTCCGGAGACGTAAGACCTGTAACCGCTAAAGTGGCGATTCCGGCACTCGTTCGAGGCGATGAACTAATCACGGCTACGGGGCACTTTGGGAAGTGCATTCGAATGGCGCAAGAAGCAGAATCTGATCCGACGGTGCTATCCGCGGGTATGTTTATTGGGAATCCGTTTACTGATGTGCCTTCGCTTCAAACCTACAGCTTTGTGGTGACTGATGGAGACTATGCCTTGGCTGTGCGCGAAGCCCTGCGCATTGCTGATCAATTTTGGCGACATCATGACCGGATGCAGGTCGCGCTGGTAAGCTTGGAGGAAATGGCTCAAACGGTCATCGCAAATTCGGCTGGAACCATAGCGATCGTCGATGCTGCTGACGCAACTAGCTCAGGCGCCTCAGGAGACAGCAATGCAATCCTTCGAACACTGGTTAAGGCTGGATATACGGGACGTACACTCTTGCCGATCGTAGACGAACAGGCAGTGAAGTTCGCTTTCAAATTGGGCATCGGGGAAACGATTTCTGTATCGGTCGGCGGTACGCTAGATCGTCAACGTTTTCAACCGCTTGCGATTCGAGCGACCGTTCGACTGTTATCGGATGGAAAATTTCGAAGCGAGTCGTTCGGCGAGCAATGGTCGGCTGGCCCAACTGCGGTGTTAGAATCGAACAACTACACGCTGGTCATTGGTAGTCGTGCTGTGAGCTTGTACGACCGATCCTTTTTTTATGCACATGGCCAGGATCCGAAGTACTTCGATTGTGTGGTTGTAAAATCGCCGCATTGCCAACATCATATGTACGAAGCATGGTGTGCATGCATGGTCCACGTAGACGCCCCCGGTTCCTCGAGTGCCAACCTTAGATATCTTGGCCATCAACGGTGCCCGCGTCCTATTTTTCCTTTGGACGAAAATGTCCAATTCATACCTCAGGTGAAACGATTTCAGCGGAGCCTTTAACATTTATGAAAATTCGAGAGATTCGTTGCGCTGGTTTACGCGGAGCTACTCCAGAAGGTGGCTGGAGCAATGAGCTTCGACCTGATGATTGCGTTCATACTCTGATTGCTGTTCATACCGATAGCGGTGAGGTTGGACTTGGGAGCGTGTTTACCAATGACGCATTGGTACGAGCTTCGCTCGCAATTTTGGAGCCATTGTATCGCGGCGAGAATGCGATTGAACCAGAACGAGTAAGCGAGAAGCTACACCAAAATATGTTCTGGCTGGGACGAGGCGGGACGATCACGCATACCATCAGCGGTATTGACATTGCTCTCTGGGACTTGCTTGGCAAGGCGACTGGGCAGCCTGTTGGTCGATTGCTTGGTGGGAGATATCGCGAGCGAGTGCAACCCTATGCTTCGATTTTGATGGACGAGCCCGGTAAGTTGCGTGACCATCTCTTGTCAGTAAAAGCCCAGGGCTTTCGAGCATTCAAGATCGGATGGGGTCCGTTTGGTCGAAGCAATGCAGCGACGGATGAAGCGATTGTCAAAGCCGCCCGCGATGCCATCGGGGCAAATTCATTTCTGATGGTCGATGCCGGTGGCAGCGATGCCTATTGGACCAACGGATACAAGTGGGCGCTCAAGACATCTAAGATGTTAGCTGATTACGACGTTGCTTGGTTCGAGGAGGCCCTCACACCTGATGCTCTCGAGGACTACGTCAAATTGCGAGAGCATTCACCGGTGCCGATCGCAGGAGGCGAAGTACTCACACGCCGTCAAGCATTCCAGCCATGGCTTGAAGCTCGCGCCATTGACATCGTTCAGCCCGACGTGACCAAGGTTGGTGGCATCAGTGAAGAGCGTCGTATTGCTTGGATGGCGCAGGAGCACGGCGTTCGATTCATCCCCCACGGCTGGAATACGGCAGTTGGCTTGGCAGCCGATTTGCAACTCGCCTCTGCATTCCCAGGTACGAATTTCGTCGAATATTTGACCGGATCGCCATTCATCGACGACCTCGCGCTCGGCGGTTGGAAATTGGACGCGAATGGAATGATGGAAATCCCTGACCGGCCCGGCTTGGGACTGGAACTAAATCGCGATGCCTTGATGAAGTACGCGGGAAACACAGACTTGCTCGATTGAGCCGCTGATCGATTAACTCCGGTCCGTAGGCGACGGCTGCATACACAGAGAGTGCTCCTTCAAATTTGCTTTCTTGGGTAGCCGTTGAGGGCGGCTCGGTCGTCCCGATCGAAAAATCACGGCGGAGACCGCCGTGCCACTCTCTAAAGCTTGCCGCAGTAGTCGATGGCTGCAGCTATCTCCGTCTTTAGACGCCAGCGGTCTACGATTCTGTCGATGTAGCCGTGGGCAAGAAGAAACTCGCTCGTTTGAAATCCTTCTGGCAACTCTATCCTCAGAGTTGCCTTGATGGTTCGTGGACCAGCGAATCCGATCAACGCCTTTGGCTCCGCGAAGATTAGGTCGCCGAGACTTGCAAAGCTAGCCGCCACGCCACCCATGGTTGGATTCGTAAGCACGCTCACAAAAAGTCCTCGATTTGCATGGTATCTGGCCAGTGCTGCCGAAACTTTGGCCATCTGCATTAAGGAAAGGATCCCTTCGTGCATGCGTGCTCCACCGCCTGAACCACTTACGATGATGAGTGGCAATGAGTGCTCTGTCGCTCTCTCGATCAAGCGTGTCAAACGCTCTCCAACGACCGAGCCCATACTCCCCATGATGAAGGCGGAGTCTGTAACGGCGATCGCCACTCGACGCGCTCGGATCATACCCGTTCCACACATTGCGGCGTCGGTAAGCCCGGTTCGCTTCTGTTCCGCAACTAAGCGTTCTGCATAAGGTTTTTTGTCCGAAAAATTCAATGGGTCCGTCGGCAGGATATGCTCATCGTAAATTTCAAAAGTCCCTTCGTCCAGCAATTGCGCGATGCGTTCGCGCGCCGAAACGTACATGTGGTACTTGCATTTTGGGCATACGTTTAAGTTGCGTTCGACTTCTTTGCGATAGATGGAATCGCCACAACCAGGGCACTTAATCCAAAGTCCCTCTGGCACGCCACGCTTGGAGGCGGTTGGTATCGAATCGGAGGTACTTAGTAAATCTACAGTAGACATGAGATCGACTCAGTTATTGGACAAAAAAAGGATCTGCAGAGTGTGGCGTTTCCACTGAGGATCCCGTCTTGCAAGCGGACACGAAGTGCGCACCTATCGTATCATGTGTATCGGAATCGATCATCTCCCATGAACCATTGTCGCATTCCGATTTCCAAAGATCCCCTAGATCGGTTTCCTTGAGCTTGGATGCGATCAAGCTTGCGAGCGGTTCGGGAATCACGACAGCAATAGTCTCGTTCGCATGTTTCTTGCAGAGTTTCACGATTAGCTTCTCCACGCGGGCCTCGGCTTCGGCCACCGTTTCACCACCCGGCGGACAAAACGATCGAGGGTTTTCTTGAAGCTGCTTGTAAAGTCGCGGCTGTTGCCGCTTGAGCTCATCGATCAATTTCCCCTGCCATAGGCCGTGATCCAAATTCCGAAAGCATTCGCAAACTTTCCATTTAGCTCGCGTGTGCTCGGCTATTTCTCGAGCGGTGCTTTGGGCCGATTCACACGGACCACAGTAAACGGTTGAGATCGGAAGTTTGGCTATTTCCAATGCGATTCGCTGAACTTGTTCAATCCCAGACGAAGAAAGCGGCATATCGAGACTACCTTTGATTCGCTCTTGCTCGTCGAAAAGGGTCGATCCAGGACGCACAACGACTACATTACACATAGACTAATTTTCTTAAGAGGAACCAATTCGATGGAGCAATTGCAGCATTCTAACTTTGCATTTTGCGACGCAATCGAGTCATCGCTTGGCAGTAATCTGCTTGGCGAAATATTGCAGAACCTACTACGAGCAGGTCTGCTCCATTGGCCGCACATTGGCCAACTGTCGTTTCATTAACGCCGCCGTCTACCTCCAAAAGTAGATCGGCGCCGTGTGTTGTCCTGAGTTCAGAAAGGCGGCTCAAGGCGATCGGATTAAATGCTTGCCCGCCAAAACCAGCCTCTACACTCATTACTAAAAACAAATCGCATGCGTTAACAAATGGCATGGCAGCGTCTATCTCCGTCGACGGGTTGATTGCCAATCCAGCCGCAACCCCCTGAGAATGGATTTTTGCCAATAGACCACTCGGTTGCGATAATGCTTCGATGTGGAACGTGATCAAGTCTGCGCCCGCGTCTACGAATTGCGGAGCATAGGTTTCGGGATCACGAATCATCAAATGGACATCGAGTAACAGGTCAGTGACCTTGCGGAGGGCCGACACGATGGGCATCCCGTAACTCAGATTGGGAACGAAATTTCCGTCCATCACATCCAAATGGAGGCACTCAATGCCTGCCTCTTCCAATCGACGAACTTCCCTTTCCAAATTGGCAAAATCGCAAAGGAGAAGGGAGGGTAAAATCGTCGGACAAACGCCACGCATTGTCGCGACTGTCTTCTTGACTCGAGTACTAGGCTCGGACATGGATTAAAATAGTGTGGACGAAGGGCCGGTTTGACTAAAATGAATGCAAACCACTTTTATGCAGTATCTAACATAGGGATAACCTGGGGCTTTCGACAAGAGCCAATGTACATATCTGCCCAAGGATCCGCTGTACCAGTTGCGGATTGACAGAACGATTTCATTCACCGGAACGTGACGGTTCTAAAAAAAGTCGCAGCTAAAGGAATCGCAAAACCCGGTGGAATACACCTAAAGGAAGACAATACTTCATTGCATTACTTTTCATTCAAACCCTGCTGGCGGTACAATCTAGAGACTAAACGGTCCTCAAATTCAGTACCCACCCGAAAGGTTGATAGCATCCACATGAGTGCCAAGAATTCGATTTCCGTCGTCGCAAGGAAATGCGTTTGGATCTTACCGCTTTTGCATCTAAGCTTCGCGGCGGGTTCGGAACCTGCAATCGATTTTCGTCGACAGATTCAGCCCATTCTTTCTGAGCACTGCAATGTATGTCATGGAGCCGACGAATCCACTCGCCAGGCTGGGCTTCGGCTCGATGTTGAGTCCTTGGCATACCTTGGAGGCGAATCTGGGGCGCCTGCTATTGTGCCAGGTAACTCGGCCACAAGTAATTTTTTTCAGCGCATCGCTTCGTCCGATCCCGATGTCGTCATGCCACCTCCGGCTGCAAAAAAACCCCTCAATGAAGCGAAATTGAATCTGCTTAGACAGTGGATTGACGAGGGGGCCAAATTTGAATCGCATTGGGCCTTCGTACCGCCAGTCCAAAGGCCCCTGCCTATAAAAACACAAAACCCCATTGACGCATTCGTTCAGCACCGGCTGCAGCAAGCGGGCTTCGCCCCTGCCCAGCGAGCACCATCCGAAACTCTGGTTCGGCGCATTCATCTCGATGCCATTGGCATTCCGCCGTCCCCATTTGAGTCGGTGTTGTCCGAAAAATTGACAATCGATGCAAGTATTGATGAGCTCCTGGCAAGCGAGCGGTTCGGCGAAAAATGGGCAAGGCATTGGCTAGATGTGGCTCGCTATTCAGATACCAATGGCTATGAAAAGGATATGCGCCGAGACCAATGGGCTTGGCGCGACTGGGTGATCACTGCGTTGAATCGCGACATGCCTTACGACCAATTCATTGTGGAGCAGATCGCAGGCGACTTGCTCCCAAACGCAACGCAAGAACAAATGATTGCAACAGGCTTCTTGCGAAACAGCATGATCAATGAAGAAGGAGCGATTGTGCCAGAGCAGTTCCGAATGGCCGAGATGTTTGATCGCATCGATTGCGTGGGCAAAGCTGTGCTTGGCCTGACCATCCAATGCGCTCAATGCCACACGCACAAGTTCGATCCCATCACTCACGATGAATACTATGGGATGTTTGCCTTTTTGAACAATTGTTACGAAGCTCAATCCCCCGTCTATACGGCGGAACAACTTCGAACTGTTCGATCCCTACGCGAGTCAATTGCCGTCATCGAAGACAAAATGAAGCGAGAAGTTCCGACCTGGGAATCGGAATCAAAAGACTATCAAAAAGCGATTCAAAGCGGACTTTCGGAATGGAAGACAATTGCATTCGATGATTTGAACAGCGTTAGCGGACTGAATCATCCAGCAACTCAATCAGACGGTTCGATCTTGTTGACTGGCCATTCAAGTTCCGATGTATACATGATCGGTTCGCCCGATCTTGATGGCGTCACTGGATTTCGACTGGAAATATTGAATCATGGCGATTTGCCATTACGAGGACCTGGTCGAAGCTCGAATGGATCATGGCAAATCCATACAATCGAATTGAAAGTTCAGAAGCCTGGCGCCAAGGAATGGGAAAAGCTCAAGATTGCAAACGTAACTGCAGACTTCTCATCCATGGAGTCGAAGAACAAAGATGGCAAGATCTCCTACGGCCCTGTATCATACTTATTCGATGACAAGCCCGATACGTTTTGGACTTCGGATCGAGGCAAGGGGCGACGAAACCAGCCTTCCGTTGCAGTTGCCGTTTTCGAACAACGCCTGTCGCTGCCTATCGGGACACGATTCAAGGTTGAGATCCATATGGCGGACAATGTTGGTTGTTGCCGAATGAGTTTAACTAAGTCTCCACAGCCTGTTGCGCCCCTTTGCGATCATATTGGTGTCTTAGCAATGAGCTCAGAGGAAAGCCATCGAACTCCGGCGGAGCAACTTGCGTTGTTCACTTGCTGGAGGAAATCGAAAGCTGAATTTCAAATGCTTAATTCTCAAATCGATGCACTTCTCGAACTATTGCCGGAACATCAAACAACCGTTCTGCATTTAACGGAACGTGAAACGTCGGCCGTTCGTCCGACGCGACTACTTGATCGAGGAGAATGGGACAGACCTAGGCATCAAGTGCTGCCACACGTTCCGAAAGTCTTAAATCCCCTCTCGGAGCACCAGGAGGGTCAGGCTCGATTGACATTCGCCCGGTGGCTAGTGGATCGTCGTTCTCCGCTTGCAGCCCGTGTTGCCGTGAATCGAATCTGGCAAGCCATCTTCGGTGATGGACTTGTGGAAACATCGGAGGATTTCGGAACGCGAACATCGATCCCGGCGCAATCGGATTTGCTGGACTATTTGGCGGTCGAATTCATGGAACATGGATGGAGCCAAAAGCATTTGATCAAAACGATACTCACTAGCGAAACCTATCAGCAGGCTTCCGTTTTCAGGAAGGAGCTCATGGACCTTGATCCAAAGAATCGGTTGCTCGGGCGAGGGCCGAGGTTCCGCGTGGAGGCTGAAGTGGTTCGCGACATTGCGCTTGCCGCTTCGGGCCTGTTGTCGAGTAAACTAGGTGGCCCAAGTATTATTCCGCCCGTTCCTCAGAATGTATTGAATTACAACTATGTCATTCCGAATTATTGGACGGTGGCGACCGGCGAGGATCGGTATCGCCGAGCCGTTTATGTCTTTCGCAAGCGTTCGATGCCGGACCCTGTAATGGCAAGTTTCGATTCCCCCAATGGCGACTTCGCCTGTGCTCGCAGAGTTCGATCAAACACCCCGCTGGCCGCGCTCACTGGATTGAACGAAACGATCTTTGTCGAAGCAGCACAGGCCATGGCTTTGCGAGTGCTTCGCGAAGGGGGCAAGGACGACGTGTCGCGAACGGAATACGCTTTCTTGCTGTGCACAAACCGCAAACCGAAATCAACTGAGTTAGTCACCATTGCTGAGCTCTTACGCGAGCAACGCAAACGATTGGCGGAAGGCTGGCTTAACCCTCGCGAGATAGCCACCGGTGACTCGACAAAACTTCCACAACTGCCTGAGGGAGTCAATCCACAGGACGCCGCAGCCTGGACGATTGTCTCGCGTGTCTTGCTCAACTGCGACGAAACCCTTTCAAAGAACTAGTGCTATGAATCCAATTTACCAAAACGCAGATGATCTGAATGCAGAGGAAAAAATCAAACGCCGCTGGTTCTTCAACGAATGCGGCGTTGGTCTGGCGGGCATGGCTGCGTGGTCGTATTTAGGCAGAGACGCGAACTCGGCCACCGACAATATGGATGCGAATCCGTTGGCCCCTAAGCAACCACATTTCAAGGCAAAAGCCAAACGCGTGATCTACATGTTTCAAGCCGGAGCGCCGAGTCATTTGGAGTTGTTTGATTACAAGCCGGAGTTAACGAGGAAC
>JANLRK010000640.1:0-8755 GCA_031361585.1 Pirellula sp.
AAAAATACTCCGAGAGCTTCAAGCACTTCGGGTCTTTTAATCGAGTTTGGAGTCCTCACGGCAAGTCCTGGACACATCGAAAGCCGACTTGTGAAGCGCCGGTGTCAATGTCCCCATTGCCTCGCGTCCCAATCATGTAACGTGCGCAGTACTCGCTACTGCACAAGAAAGAACCGCCGCGATGGACGCGTTCTACTGGTTCTTCGGGGTCCCAGCTGCTGATGGGTCCCTTGGGGTTTTCTATGACCCTACCTAGTTCCTTGCGATTGCGGTACGTACTTAGAATACGCCATCACCAAAATTGCGTTTGTCTGGGTTGGTAGCTGCATTGGCGCTGTTTGTTTTATCAGCTTCCAAGAAATGCGGTTTTGGAACAGACGACGATTCTGGACTGGCTTGAGGATTGGATTGGATTTCTGAATGCGTCGATTCGACGTATTCATCATCATACCTAGATTTGTAACCTGGTTGTTTGGCTCGATCCAATTCCACCATATACTCGCGAATCACCGAGTTTTGGATCATGTCCCTGCATGCCTGATTGATCGGGTGGGCAATGTCCGCATACATTTTGTTCGACCCGCCCCCACCCTCGACCTCGCGGACATCTTGGGGGCCACGCAAACGCGTCCCACATTGGTTGCAGTAACTGCTTCGGAGGTGATTCTTGTTGCCGCATTTTCCGCAGCGTGCCGACATCTTTCGGCTGGGCATGGCGACAAACGGTCCGTTGACTCCTTCAATAATCTTCAAATCGCGGATGACGAATGAATGATCTATCGTGATAGAGCAAAAAGCGCGAAGGCGATCTTCAGACTCTTCCATCAATTTGATGCGGACCTCGGTGATTTCCATGGCGTTTACTGCACTCCCTTTCGTCGCGAGTTGGTAAACTCACGATTCGTTTCTAATTCCCTTAACTTGCTCTTCGATCCCTGATGACTGCCACGATTGTGCGTAATACGCTCGCATCCCTCCGTCGCTCCGCAAATCAGTAACTATCTTCTCGGCTTGTTCACGTGTGGAGCACAAACAAAACCTCGCCGAACCGCTGCCCGACATGCATTGACCGTGATGGTCATACCGGTCGATCCACTTTCTCGACCTTTTGATCCAGTCAGTAGTTCCTAATGCCGCATCCTCAAGCCGGTTAAACATACCCCCACCAATGTCGTTTACATCCCCTTCTTCGAGGTTGTTCAAAAGCTTATCAGGTTTCTCGCATTGAAACTGACTTGATTCAATGTCTAGTGCCGCAAAAACCTCCCTCGTTCCGCACCCCCGCGGTGGGTGTGCAATTACAAAATGGAGTGCTTTGTTGCAAGACAACGGTTCGACGGTTTCTCCTCTACCAGTACATCTGGCGAGCCAAAAGCCATTTCGATGACCCTCGAGGAAAAAATTGATGTCGCTCCCAAGTTTGCTTGCAATGGTTCGAGCTATGTGAAAATCATCCGAATTTCCCCAGAGTAGGAGGCCAAGAATGATGGCTGCTGCAGCGTCCGCACTACCACCACCTAGACCGGCCCTGGCAGGAATTCGTTTGATCAATCGAACGTTTGCGCCCAATCCGGTCTTGCCTAACGCTGAGCGCATATTTTCCAAAGCCCGAACGATTAAGTTGCTTTGATCCGCTGGAATGTCCCAAGCGAGATCTTCCTCATCGAGACGTTGGCTGAAGCCCGTCGGAAACTCTATGAAAAGTTTAAGCAGGCCATCGTTTCGACGGGTAATCTCCAGCTCATCCACCAACGAGACCGCCATCATCACAGTATCTAAGGAATGATAGCCATCGTCTCGTCTACCTAGAACTTCCAGGAACAAATTCAATTTGCATGGGACCGTTGCACGAAACCCGTCCAGCGATTTTTCGATAATCATGGACCCATGCTTGGTATTGGCAATCTGGAAGCTAGGAAACACGTTAACCAATCAACACAATGTACGCAATTTGCCCAAACAGGTCAATCGCGCTATCCCCTCTAGAGTATTGATTGCGTCGATCTTAAGCTGGGCCGCGAAACACTTTCGCTAGCGTCCCTTAGTAGCGGAATGCGTCAAGCATTCACGAAAGCCTTGACAGCTTCCGCTACGATTTAAATCAGCCCGCCTTAAGACCGACGCCCATTTGGTCAGTGGCGTAGGATGAAGGCAGTCAAACCTTATCGCTTGCAACGCTTGTTTCTTTATTGCTTGTTTTGCGATGCCAAACTTTGGTTTGTGTCGTATGGATGTATGCCTTAATGAAGCGATTGTGCGTAAGGGTCCGATACGTACTGTCGTAACGCTTGCGAGGATCGAGCGTCATTTAACTGTTTTGCATTCATTTCCTTTGGATTTGGATGCGACTCATTCCAGTTTTTTTAGAAATTGTTCCGACAGCCATGACAAATCGCGCACAGCTTCGCAGGTGGATAGTTAGTGGATGCCTTGCTCTAACCTGTTTATCCGGTTGCCGGCCCACCGAGCGATTTCGCGCTTGGCGAGATAGTTCGGAGGTGTCCTATTTCCAGAACTACATGATGCAGATAGAGCATCCGGATGTGAACGCTCCAATCTCGCCGACGGTCTCGCAAAGTCCGTCTCCCTTATCCATTCAAAACCCAAGTGAATTGTCAACATTTGATTTGACGCTGCAGGAGGCCATACGAGCGGCATTGCAGAGCAGCGAAGTTTTGAGATCTCTCGGTGGAGCGGTTGTGACAGCCCCTCAGGGACAAGCAACTCAAATCGATGCTGCGCTGACGGACCTCAATCCGCAGTCGGGTACTCAGGCTGCGCTGGCTGCCTTCGATGCCCAAGTGACTTCTCAGCTGTTTTGGCAGAAGAACAATCGGCCTCTTAACACTGCGGTACAAGGTCTCAATTCTCAGTTTGCGGTAGCAAGCCTCGAGCAGACCGCTAGCGTCTTCACCAATGCTATTACCAAGAGAACTGCCACGGGTGCATCATTCGCAATGCGAACTACCGTCAACTACGATAATAACAATCAAAAGTTTCGAAAGTTTACGAGCGATTTTAACGGATTTTTGGAAGCCGAGTACCGCCAACCGTTGATGGCCGGATCCGGTACAACCTACAACCGCATTGCTGGTACCTCGACTGTGCCCGGAACGTACAACGGCGTTCTCATTGCTAGAATCAACACCGACATATCGCTTGCCGACTTTGAAGCCGGCGTTCTTCGTCTGATAAATGATGTCGAAGGAGCTTATTGGGAATTGTATTTTGCATATCGAGCGCTAGACGCGCAGCTCTCAGGTCGCGAAAGCTCACTCAAAACCTGGCAGCGCATCAACGAACTTCAGAAAGTTGGATCTCGAGGGGGAGAAGCGGATGCCGAAGCCCAATCGAGATCAACCTATTACCTCTTTGCGTCGCAAGTCAACGATGCGTTGTCCGGTACATCAGGCTTGTATACGTCGGAACAGCGATTGCGGTACGTCATGGGACTGCCGCCAACGGATGGTCGACTACTAAAGCCATCGGATGAACCTTTGCAAGCCGAAGTCGCCTTTGACTGGGAGGCTTCGCTATGCGATGCATTGACCCGACGCGTCGAAGTCCGTCGCCAAGAATGGACGATTAAACGACGTGAGCTGGAATTGATCGCCTCTCGACTAAACAAACGGGCACGCCTGGACGTCCTATCGCTGTATCGAGTTCGAGGGTTAGGCGACCACCTCGTTGGCGCTCGTAATCCATTAGATGACTCGGAAAGTCTGGCACAAAGTCTTACAGCGGGCAACTTTCAAGAATGGCAAACCGGATTCGACTGGTCCTATGCGGTAGGGCTTCGCCAAGCGTCGGCAGCAGTTCGTCATGCTCAGCTAAATCTAGCGAGGGACATGACGATTTTAAAAGAACAACAACTTCGCATTTCCCATGACTTGAGCAATGCCTCTCGTCAGATTTCCCGGAGTTACGTTCAATTGCAGATCAATTACAATCGAATCGAAGCTGACAAATTGCAAGTCGAAGTACTACGCAATCGGTACGAACGCGGATTGATCAACATCAGTTTCTTATTGCAAGCTCAACAGCAGCTCGCCAACAGTACCAGCGCCTTTTATCGTTCGTTGGTGGACTACAATCTCGCCCTCCGCGATTTCCATCGCGAAAAGGGTTCGCTGCTTGCTTACAACCAAGTCAACTTGTCCGAGGAGGCACTCGACGGTGCAATGCAGCAGGCGGCATATCAACGCGGACGGCACTTCACTCCGCGAGACAATCCAGAGGCTGTAACAGTCCGCAATCAAGTAAGCCAGGGTGCATTCAACCCGTCTAGCGTTGGCCAGCCCGTCGCACCAGAATCGATCATGTCCGAAATCGCGGATCCGATTTCTAACCCATAAGGCTGCTTTTAGATAGGATCTCGTGTTGAGCCGCAGGCGCTAGGGGACATTCCCTCCGATGCGCTTGCTTTGTTTATACTAGAAGCAGAATGATCCAGCAGGACAAGTCTGCGGTATTACTGTATTCTCACAACTCTAATTGCCGAAATCGCCAACGATGTCGCCAAAATCACGAGTCATAAGTGCAAGCAACGTCGACGGGTTGATGCCGGCAGAAAGAAACTGCACGGATCCATCTGCAAAGACAAAGTTTGCGCCGCCCGTGTGGAATGCGTAGATTTCAGAGTCGTTGGTGCAATTGATCATGCAATTTCCAACCATGGTGACTGCACCGCTGCTACTTGTGTTGTTTTGCAGGCCAGTAGCGCTGGCGCCGTCGACACTAAATCCGCCATTGATGTCTGCCCATCCCCAACCGTCAGCCGTCACGTTGGTGCCAAGAGCGATGTTACCGGTTCGAGGATTGATGGTTTTGCGTCCTGAGACGTACATGGATGGACGGCCTGCGGCCTCTGCAATAATGATAGTATTGGATAGTCCATCTGATATTGAAGCAATTCTAACTCCATCTGGTCCTCGTCCTAATGCGCCCATCGTTTCCTTTGTTCCTAGCGATGGCAATCCAGCAATCGTAAACACCGAGTTTCTGATAGCATTTAACGATGCATAATCCCCATATCCCCATACCGGCGAATCGGTTCGCGAACCACTCGTAAGCGATGTGTACAAATTCTGTGGCGGCAAGTCGCGGCTTGAGGGAGCCGATGGGCATAGCATTGTCGGGATAGTTACCTTGGTCATCGCGTCGTTAACCACAGCATACCAAGGGGTGTTGAAGGTGTAGCCGCTGTGCACATTGTTCTGTTCAATGTATGGAAGGATCATGGCCGTCCAAGATTGTTCGTTTCGAATCGGGGTCGTGATCGCAATCCTACTTGGCGGTAGCCTTTTGTGTGCGCTCTCATAGTTATGCAATGCGAGGCCAAGTTGACGGGCGTTATTGCTGCAACTCATGCGGCGAGCCGCTTCTCGGGCAGCTTGGACAGCCGGCAACAACAGGCCGACCAAAATCCCTATGACCGCAATCACAACCAAAAGTTCTACTAAAGTAAAGCCTGTACGAATTCGACTCATCAGATCCATTCCTATTGTTTCGCGTAATCCAAACATGTGTGCTAAGAGAACGGGCGAAAGTTTAGAAAGCCGAGTGGCTTTTAACGCTAAGTTAACGTGAATCTTGCGTTAAGAAAGAGTTAAGATGCTTTTGCCTTAGAGCTTCAACACGCTGAGGGCTTGGGATAGCTGGTTGCCGTTTCAACGACGTTGCACAAACGCAACGACAGAAAGTAGCGTGGCCTTTTGTCAACAACAAAAGTTGCAAATGCGCAACCAAACACCTGTTGCGGCGACTCATTGCCAATGTTCCATTTAGTTTTTCCTTTGGTGTTGCCCTTCGATATTCCCCCGGAAAAGACAGGGCCGATTGGCCGCCGACGTCATTTCTATTCTGAATAGATTCTTCCGAAACAAATGTTGGGAATGCAGTCTGCGTAGATAGCAAGCCATGCCGACACTGTTTCGCAATCGCCGGCCATCTAACTTTCATTTCCCTGTTCGCACTGCCAAATGATGAATAACCAAGCTCGGGTTGAACTTTCGAAACGATGGCGAGTCATACTAGTCGTGGCCTACCTATCGCTTTTGAGTGGATTGGCTAAGGAGCAACTGGTTGCACAGGTGGGAGAACAAAACGACTGGCGGCGAACGGCAAGAGGTTGGGAGTATGCTCATGCAATTCAAGCGAACAACTCCCCGAGCTTTCAACCAACTTCCATTGCCGAACCATCTGCAATCAGTTCGGTGCGTCAAGGTCATCGGATTGTTTTGCCGATCGCTGTGAGCAGCTTTATCCTAACCTTTGGTTGTTGGCTTCTCCTTGGGATTCCAAATCGAGGAATAGTGCGGCGAATTGCTTGACCCATGGTAGGTCACTCTTGCCGAGAGTGACCTGCTTTGCCAGCCTCTCTGAAGCTCGAATCGGTAAAACGCGGCTTCCATTTGTTTTTTTGGGTAGCAAAGAACGACTTTGCGTTGATCCTGGCTTTGCCCCCCTTGCAACGTAGTGCTCATTCCATCAAATTGGAGCTTTGTCTTAAGGGAATTTCGTCGTAGTGCCTCGAATCTGAGCCATCAGCGCGTTTTGCTGGCCAATCATGAGTAATAGCCTTTTTCAATTGAACAACCAGGTTGCCGTCGTTTTGGGGGGCACTGGCAGCTTGGGTGGATCCATGGCCGAAGCACTCGGTGCTGCCGGAGCTAGGGTTGCGATTCTCGGTCGAAACGCTGAGAGAGGCATGCACCGATCAGAGCAGATTCGACGCGATGGCGGTGAGGCTGTATTCCATTCTGCAGACGCATTGGATCGCGGATCGCTGGCTCGAGTCCGAGACCTCATCGAGAAATCACTCGGTCCGGTAGACATCTTGATCAATGCAGCCGGCGGCAACCAGCCCGAAGCAACCTTGCAACCCGGCGACGACTTTTGCAATTTGCCGATGGACGCTTGGCAAAAGGTTTTTGACTTAAACCTAATAGGCGGGACCGTTTTGCCGAGTCAAGTGTTTGCCGAAACAATGCTTCTACGAAATTCAGGGAGCATAATCAACGTTGCGTCGATGTCAGGCATCATCCCTTTGTCACGTGTCGTAGCGTATTCGGCCGCCAAAGCCGCAGTGATAAATTTAACGAAGTTCCTCGCTCGAGAATGGGCATCTCGCGGAATTCGTGTCAATTGCATTAGCCCTGGATTTTTTCCGGCGGAACAAAATCGAGGATTGCTCTACAACCAAGATGGCAGCCTTTCTCCGCGTGGCCAACAAATCATCAACCACACTCCCTCGGGCAGATTTGGCTATGCACATGAACTTGCAGGCGCGACCATTTTTCTCGCGTCGTCATCGGCCTCGTCCTTTGTAACAGGTCATAACTTGGTCGTGGACGGTGGGTTTTCGTCAGCGACAATCTAATGTCCAATTTCGGATTGGCATTCGTATCTCGTAATCTTTTCCTCATGGAGAAAAAATGGCTCAACTAAGTATTCGTACCGATTCCTGCGATCTCGATTTCCTCTCGCTCGGCGCGTTAGTCCACCGACTGGATCCAGGGATTATCCCGTTTCGAAAAGCCAAATCGTTTGATATTCACGTTTCGGGCGGAGAATACAACGTCGCAGCAAACCTTTGCGATTGCTTTGGCCTCAAGACTGGCGTCGCAACAGCCATGGTCAATTATGGAATCGGCGAAATGGTCCAAGGACGCGTTCGCGAAATGGGTGTAAGGCCATACTACAAGCATTTCGAGCACGATGGTGTTCGAGGCCCAAACATCGCGACGGTGTATAGCGATCGCGGTCTAGGAGTGCGACCACCGGTCGTCTTCTATAATCGTGCCAACGAAGCGGGTGGGATGCTGAAGCCTGGTGACTTTGACTGGAAGGCGATCTTTGGTTCAGGAGTTCGTTGGTTTCACTCCGGCGGTATTTTTGCGGCGCTTTCGGCAACGACATCGGAGCTGATCGTGGAGGGGATGCAAGCTGCTAAGGCGGCTGGCGCAGTGACCTCTTTTGACTTGAACTATAGAGCCAAACTTTGGGCAACCATCGGCGGCGCTTCCAAGGGACAAGAGATGATCAGCAAGATTGTGAAAAACGTGGACATGTTGGTCGGCAATGAAGAAGATCTCCAAAAGGGGCTTGGAATCGAAGGCCAAGACGTAGAGTCCAAGACAGCACTGGATCCCGATTCGTTCTTCAAAATGATTGAGCGGGCCGTGACTAAGTTTCCCAACGTGAAAATGGTTGCAACGACCCTGCGTGAAGTGCACTCAACCAATCGACATGATTGGGCTGCCGTCCTTTGGTACGACGGCAAACGCTATGTAAGTCCCACTTGCTCGCTGGACGTGGTGGATCGAATCGGAGGTGGTGATGGTTTCGCAGCAGGCCTCATTTACGGCATGCTGGCAGGCAAGGAACCAGAACAAGCGTTGCGACTCGGTTGGGCACACGGTGCATTGCTGACAACGTTCCCAGGGGACACTACTATGGCAAAGCTACCCGAAGTCGAGCAACTTGCCAAAGGCGGTTCCGCACGCGTTCAGCGATAGCATCCTGTCAGAGAAGCTTGCCATTATTACTCCGAAGAAGATTCATGGCGTCCCGGTGCTTGTAGGGGTTACGGTAAACTTGGTCGAAGCTTGGAATTGAAATACTGCAGGCTTGCCCTGCTGGATTATTCTGATTCCCGGCTAAAAATCACGCGGAACCACGGTGGGTTTTCTTGAACAGCTTCGTTAGGCCATTTAGCAAATAGAAAAACACCTTACCGACAGTCCGCATTCCA
>JANLRK010000700.1:0-2798 GCA_031361585.1 Pirellula sp.
CTATCCTCGATCGATTGCACTTCGAGTCTGTATGCTCGAGACTGTTTTTGCATGAACCGGACCATGTAATAACTCCATGGCAAATAGCGATGTCTCAGTACTCCATCCGCAATGAGTCGCTGCTTCCATAGGGTGGCAACAGTAAAGCGCTGCGATTATCTCCAAGCGGCGATTCGGACGCCTTTGTATCCAAGATTGTGAGGTATATGGGAGAAATAAAGATTATTCGCGCACTCCAAAGTTACGCGATGATGCTGGTGACTGACTCTTCCAAAGGAACTCAGATAGTCCAACTTCCGTGGACCTAGGCTTGTTGCTCGACGCTTGCAAGATCGGTTATCCACACGTATGGCCTTACCATGGCTTCGGTATCGGATTCGAAGCGCATAGGGTGCTAACTGGAAACTGATGCTGTCGACTGTGCAAGCTTCCATCCGACACGCTTCTGCGATTTCCACAAGATTGTACGGTTAGTGAGATTCCCAGATTCGGCAGGATGCATGGCTAACTCAACTGTGAAAGCGTCGTACTCCTGCGGGATCGGCCTAGCCAGCAACCTAGCAGCTACCCTAGCCCCAATCTTCCCACCCAAATGTGGTCATACCTCGATCCAGCCATCGGCCGCTTTTCCACAAAGTAGCCCACCCACTGTGAACCTAGTTCAGCGTCAGTGGGCAACAAGGCGGATGTGGTCGACGCCAACGACGGCGCTTTCCACAGTTTGGCTAGAATCTACGTGGACTACGGCGCTGGCTGCTTGCTGGAGGAGTGAGCCCATACCGGCGATCATGCATAGGCTTGCATAATAGGTTATTATGCAGAGACTTACATACTATTTGTTAGGCGGAATCTTTTACATCAATGAAAATCCAAAACACCAAAGAGCCCCTGCAAGCGACAAACGCCAATCTTTCAGGATCTGCGTTTGATGACGTGAATCTACAAGAGGCGTCCTTCACAAACGTGAATTTGTCGATGGCCACGTTCACCGACATCAATTTTACCGGCGCAAAGTTCAGCAATCTAAACCTGACGAATGTCGAGATAGAAGCGTGCGAGACGACTGGAATGAAGTTTCGGGGCGTCCTGGTGTCCGAGCTTTTCGAAGCGTACAAACGAAAAGCCTAACATCGGGTAAGGATGCCCGTTTTCGGACGCCATGACCTAGCAGCATCCAGCCTCTACCATCGCCGCCAACTTCCCCATCCCCACGTCGTCATAGCTCCAGCCTGCCATCGGCCTCTTCCACAAGTTAGAGGCGGCAACAATGTGGGCGTTGGTGCTGGTTACGTCATACTCCGGGACAATTCCTTTGACAAACTTGCAATGACTGTCGAGAATCCGTTGAGCGAAATTCTCATATCGAGATCATTGCAAGGTCCGTGGCGGATGGTTCTAAGCAGATAAAATGCAACGCAATTGTAAATTCGTATTGATCGGTTTTGCCCTCCTTCTTCTAGGGTTTTCGTGTGTCTTCGCATTCAAGTGGTTACAGAGATCAACTCTTACATCACGGGTAAATTCGCAAACTCAAATCGTAGGAACTTGGAAGAACCAACAGGGAAATGTTTTCGATTTTAGAAGAGATGGAACTTTGAGAAATAGGTGGACCGGCGACAAAACTAACCAAATCGGCTACTTCAGGTACCGGCTCGTTGGCGACGAGTTGCACTTAGACTACTCGGCCAAACCAGATGAATACTTTCGAAGATTGAGGCAAGCCGTATTTGGAATGAATACCGAGCGTTCTCGTGTGGCGACTTTAAGCAATGACGAACTCGGGCTAGTGGATAGACGCTCCGGAGAGACGGTCATGTTTGAGCGTTCTCACGATGCAATCCTTAACGACGCACCCTAAAAAAGACAAATTGATTGGGTTAAGGATGCCCGTTTTCGGACGCCATGACCTAGCAGCATCCAGCCTCTACCATCGCCGCCAGCTTCCCATCCCCAAGTGGACCTAGCTCGATCCAGCCATCGGCCGCATTCCACAGTCTTGTGCATTGCCGAAGCCAGTCAAAACACTGTGGGCGTTGGTGCTGGCTGCCTAGCTTCGTCCTTTCCACAGGTTGGCTAGAAGCTACGTGGGTTACGGCGCTGGCTGCTTGCTGTAGGATGGATGCGTCGGATAGACTGAAGCGGAAAGCGGCGGGGAAGCCGGATAACTGACTTGACAATAGGGATGACTGGCTAATAGCGATAAGAACAAGTTGGTGCTTGCGAGGCACACCGATGAACTCCAAAAACGGGTCGCGTCCACTTACGCCGAAATTTGGACTTCGGGACTTAATGATACTTACTATGACAGTGGCGTTCGCGTGCCTTTCGTTCCTAGCACCGCCCGCACTTCTCACGCTTGTTTTTCTCCTTGCGACGCTCGTCTGCATTGGAATCGGGGCAGCCTTGCGGACAGGATCGTACGTCGAAATCCTATTTGCAATTCTCGGTGGAATTGTCGGTTGTATTATTTGTGAAACACTTTTTGGAGCTCCTTTTCCATACGGTCCAAGCCAATCAATGTCGAACTGGTTCATACTTAGTGGCGGTACCGTGGGCGCCTATTTTCGCTCCATCGAAATAATCAAGCGATTGGAAATCAAGTGGCCTACAAAAGAGTCTTAGCCGTTAGTTCCCCTCCACATTTGGACGTACCTCGATCCAGCCATCGGCAGCTTTTCCACAAGGTATACCAAACACTGTGGGCCTAGGTTAGCGTCCGCGGGCAACAATGTGGAGATGGTCGTAGTACCTATTTCCCTAGGCCCAAACACTGTGGAAGTTGGCGCTGGCTGCTTGCT
>JANLRK010000706.1:0-22082 GCA_031361585.1 Pirellula sp.
TTTAGGACGACCGTGACGGTTTTATCGCGGACCGTTATTTCAAAACGATTCCATTTGCCGATCGGATTGTCAGCCTTCTTGATTGGAGTGACGGCTGCACGAACTTCCTTTGGCAAATTCATATCGCGACGCACTCCGTACATTTCCCCAGAGCCAATGGGCCAACACCAAATATTGACCTGATGCTTGAGACTTCCTCGCAACAAGATGCCTGAATCGGAATCGGGTATCGACAATTTAATTGGCTTTCCATCCGCATCGACCGCCTCTGATCCGTCTGGAAGGATCTGGGCGGCGTTTGGATTCGTATAGGGCGTTTCTTTAATTCGCCAGTCCACAATCAGCTGGAAATTGCCGTATTCGCGTTGCGACCAAAGCGATTTATCCCCTGCCGATTCGCTCTCTGCGTCATAGTCCAAGATTTCACCAGCAACTTTCCAATGTCCGTTGTCTCCTACGGGGATTTTCCAGTTCTCCAAATCGATGCCGGTGAACAGTGGTACTCTCCCTTCACCTGGAAGGGCGGTTTCCGTTTCCGTCGCGTTGGTCGACGGCAATTCTTGGATCGTCAAATTTCGAAAGTGGCATTCGGACCCCTCCGACTCAAGGAAGATATAACCCTTGCGTGGCCAGCAAGCCTTTCCGACGGAGACTTCCTTGCCGTTCACGCTCAAGCGAATCTCGCCATGATTGGCGACAACTCGGTAGTGATTCCACTCCGGAGAGCTTTTCGAGCGTTCCTCTATAGGAAAGCTTCTAACTCCACTAAGGGCAACCTTTCCTTCGGGAGTCATCTTTGCTCCGTGAATTGGGAATATATCCCCGTGCGTGGTAAACCACTCGTTCTTCCCTTTCGCATTGTAGGCATTGTCGAGAATCTGAACTTCTATTCCTCGCGTAAACGGAATACCTACCGACGGGACTCCGTCCCCCCAAAGGAATAGCCCAGCATTTCCGCCGGGCTGCATGTGTCGCCATTCGAGCTCGACGATACAGTTTTCGTACATTCGGTCGGTTCGAATGACGCCTGTCGGTTTGCCTGTTGAGATAATCATTCCATCTCGAGCCGTAAATGTCTTCGGAGCAACATTAACAGGTACCCACCCAGCGAGATCCTTCCCATTGAACAACGGCACCGGTGGTCCGAGTGCCTTAGTTTCCTGAGCGTGAATGATCGTGACTAACGTTAGCGAAATAATGGCCGCGAACGCTAAGCTACGGAAAGAGCCAAGGATACGTTTCATAGTAATACTCCATAGGGATGATGCAGGGCAGAGTCTCGCATTGTATCCCAAACCCAGCCGAGCTACATGTAGTAAGATAGATGACTTGCGGACGATTGGTCCAAGTCTGGTATTTCTATTTGTTTTTTTCGTGGAATCTTGTGTGCAAGCCCGCCACAATCCAGCGATAGATCGTTTGCCATACGGTTTCGTTCTGTGATACCAGTTTCACGGAACAAAGTGCACCAGGAGGCGGAGGAAGGCCGGGGCAGCTGATCAATTCGATTCGCGTTTGCAATCGTGGGTGACAGGACTTCAATTGGGATTCGCCATTTGCAGCCTTGCTTTGGACGACAGCAATCGGGCCGCCATACAATCCGCCAAGCGCCGGAGACTCAAGAACTTCGGTAGTACGAGGCAACGTTTTACGAATCCTACCAGTCCGTTGTTCGCCATTGAACATTGTGATCGCGACAGAAGCATCGACATGGTGCGCAATCGTTTCCCAGGCGTACTGAGGTATCGAGGCGCTAACTTCAATTTCGGACGGATGGACTACCATTCCAATGGAATGCCCTTCCGAAATAAAGCTTCCCAAAAGATTTCGCGAGTTCCTCGCAATCAATACGCCGTCGCTCGGCGCTTTAACATGCAATGCATTCACCTTCGTGGCGAGGCTATCCGCCTTTACTAAGAATGATTCACGTAGCGACTCCTCGGATTGCAGCTCAGAATGCTTACGTTGCGCACGCAAGGCAATGCACTTCTCCTCGCTGGCTCTCAGCATGGACTTAGCGGTTTGGAATTCCAATTCCATGTCAGGGTTACTGAGCCTGAGTATCTCATCTCCTGCTTGCACGCCTTGGCCATCGTGAACCAAAACTTCCTCAACAAATCCAGCAGTTATGGTACGCACATCCGAAGGTTCGACGTATTCCACGATTGCAGGCCAATAGATTTGCAAGGGCGATGGCAAAAGAGCGCATAGGGCTAGTAGGCCAACGACTCCCAGCAAACGCGTAGCCTTCCGAGGACAAAATGGAATGAGAAGACTTCGAAACGAAAGCGATCGCCCAGCCTTGGCGGCCACCCTCAATCGCTTGACCTGAGGAATAACAAGCCAAAGGCAAGCAAAAAACGCTACAACCAAAAGGCCCAGACCGTCCCAGGTCATCCACATCCCCCAGCCCATGGTTGCCATCAAGAGCATTCGCGAAATCCAACAGCAAACGCCATAGACCAAGAGAGGAATCGACCATGAATGGCTGCTATGCCGACTGCAAATCCAGTTTGACAAGTAAGCTTTCATCGAGTGCGAGGCGTCTTGCCAAAGATTTGGTCGATCAATTAAATCGATCAGAATGTAGTAACCATCGTAGCGCATTAGCGGGTTGCCATTGAAGGCAATCGTTGTAAATGTCCCAAGTGATGCAATGGAAAAACACAAGTACTTAACCGTTGGGTTGTCGATTAGGCAGGCACATATGATAGCCATGGCAGCGAGGGTTATCTCAAAGAGCATTCCGGCACCGCTTACGAGTACGCGAAGCCAGCGATTGGGAACACTCCAAAGGCTCGTCACATCCACGTAGGGGGATGGAGCAAAAAACATAAATCCAATTCCCGCTCCCTTCGATTTGGCTCCAACCTTCGTAGTGGCAATTGCATGGCCAGCTTCGTGAACTGCTTTGAGCAACAGCCAAGCCACGAGCAACCACCATTGACTACCCGGTACGAAAAGTTTTTTTCCTAAGACAAGCAGTTGCTCGCCGTTTTGGTACGCCATGGTAAGCCCGACGCACCAAACAATGAATGCGATGACCAAACATGGAGTCGAAATCAACCAAGTCAGCCCAGCGGAATATCTCTGAATTACTTCCGATGACAGAATGGGAATGCGGAAAAAACTAGGATCGAACATCCGAACCGGTTTGGCAGCATCGGGTTTGGGCGGTTCGCCATCTAATTTGGCAGAATCATTTCCAACGGTCTCGACCAACCCAATCTGAAGGAGCCACATGCCTACCGACGTCAACTTGTTTACGCCGGCAGCCGCTCCCAATTTGCTTTCTCGCGCCAGCAAAGCGGCCGCGTTTGGGATGGAATGCTTACCAACTAACGCGGAACACACCTCGTATTCTAAAAGACCAATCTTCCAAAACCGGTGGCTTATTCGGTCCTCAACGACGTAAAAGACCTCGTCACCAGTGCGAGCAGGTGAGAATCGCAGTTCAGGTCTTGTTCGATGGCTTAAGCTTTTCATGATTGAGTCGCGAGCTACCAAATCCATTGGTTTGCAATCCAACGGTACGGGCGATTAAATAAATACCAACCCAATGTTCGCCAACCCGCATGGATTTGCGCGGAAGCTTTCATACCGGGTCTAAGCTGCAGTTTTGGATCGTGGATGACTACGTCGGCTACAAAGACCGCAGCATCATCGATCACGGTTGCACGAGGTTCGATGCGACTTATCTTTCCATGAAACGTTTCCATCCCTGACGCATCGCTACGAACACTGACCTCGTCACCAACATTGATCTGCGAAAGATCGGATGCGAGTAGTCGTACCTCAGCCGTCATCGACTCCAACTCCGCTACTTCAAAAAGACTTTGACCCAATGTCAAAGGCATTCCGACGTTGCGTTGCCAGTCTCCTTGGACGACAATTCCAGATGTCGTAGCTCGGATCTCAAGCCTGCGGAGTTGATCTTCGATGCTCTCAATTCGCCACTTGGCTTGATTCATTTCCACGTCAGCAAGTCCCACGTTTCCAGTTGCTCGGATAGCTAATGCGGAATCCCGTTTCTTAACAGCACCCTCGAACTCCGCGTTTGCCGTGGCGAGATCTCGGCGAAGCTGATCATCATCGATTCGTGCCATGAGCTGCCCTTTTTCGACATGGTCGCCCGGCCGAACTTCGCAACTAGCTATGCGCCCTTGAATGGGGCTAGACAAGTACTGTTTTGTTTCAGGTTCAAAAACACAGTCCCTGCATGGGTAATAGGGTATGGGTGTAAGTACGGCAATGCAGGCTAGTCCAATGGGGGTCAGCCACCAACGAGGCCTTGCACGAATCAATTCCACCCAACGCAGCAATTTGGTGAACCAACTGCAGCGTCGAACGATGAGCCACGCATCTAGCTGTCGAAGCAAAACGTCCAATGACTCCTTGCCAAGCCACATTTGGCTCGCATCAGAGAGATACTTGGCGCTTCCATGCTCGACGACTGACGTTGCTTCGCAAAGCAATACGGCGAACCCAGATGACTCGTTGAGAGAAAATGGTATTGCGCACACTGGAGTCCCAAGAATCAACGAGAGCTCATTGAGGCACGCACTAAACTGGACGGTCCCATTCTGGTTTGCGGCGTCGCCTCCGGACGTTAATGCGTCCGCAGAGAATCGCGGCTCCATGCGCCAAACACTTTCTTTGGCAACCTTGGCCAATACGCTCCCCTGCACCCGAAAGTCGCTTGCATCCCAACCGAAATGAGCCGAGTGTATGATTGCCCCGGATTTCGTAGTTATAAGCAATCCCACGGAATGACCACTAACGCTGGCGAGGTGGTCTACAACAGATTGCAAAAGCGTTGTCGATAGGACGTCGAATGTGGGAATCGCCGTTTTAGGATAGCTGTCTTCTTTAACACCCACTGGCTGGGCGCCTTGGATATGGTCCAGGCCCAACATCCCCTCCGCGCACAACCTTTGAATGGTTGTAGCAACGTCAAACATACCATCAATACGGTTCGCTGAGCTTTCGCCAGCGACCGATGCACTTTCAACAGACATAGAGTTGGGTAGTATGGGATTGCTTGTGTTCATGCTATTCGAGTTAGGATTGAACTAGCTCGCAAGCGGAGGACCGAATGAGACCATCTTCATTCTCAATAATGACCGTCATTTCGATGACGTGTCCGTCGGCAATCGCAAACGGGGCAATGAACTCAATTTGGGCCCTCACGACAACGTGGTTGGACAAGCGAATTTCAGCGCGGCCCGACTTTCGAAAGCGTTCAGCAGCTTCATCGGACAAAAAGAAACGAGCTCGCAGTTTGGAAGTGTCCACCAATCGAATGATTGCGGGTGCGTTGCCTGCAATGTACTCGCCTACGTCGCGATACACCATCACCACTGTTCCGCTATGCGGAGCCCGGATGGTGCGTTCATGAAGCATCAACCTTGCCTTTTCAAGCCTCGCTTGGGTTATTAACTTTGCCTCTTCTTGTGCTTGCAGTTTGGCCTTCGAGATATGGAGGTCCAGAGTGAATCGCTCCAGTTCCTTTGGGCTTGTTTTGCCTGCCGCAACGAGTTTGGATACTTCCTCAACTCTGCGAATGTTGAATTCTGCTTCTCGACGAGCCGTTTCGAGCATTCCCAGAGCGTTAGCGTCTAATTCAGCTTCGTTGACTAGGTAGCGTTGCTGCTCAATGTCGAGTCGTCCGATTTCTGATTTCTCGGCAATTACATCACCCGGCTTGACAAAGAGTTCGCGTACGACTCCCATTTCCGCTGTCGCAACCTCAGTATCCTTGAATGGTTCAAGAACTCCCTGCTTATCGGCAGCGGCAAGAGATCGATGGATAACGGATTGAGCAGACGTTGTGCCTGACAAGAGGCAAAAGATGATCAAACATCGAAAGCCTACTTTGGTAATTGCTGAACGCATGATGGGGTTTCTCGTAAACTAAAAGCTAGGTGAGACTTTCGGCGGGGCCGTGCTCCAAGAATTTCACTTCCAAAGATGGCTCTTAGTTCTTGCACAGTGCACCTACAACTCACAGATTCTCAAGATTCGCGTGTGGATTGTGCCGACTGTAACGCCTTTGCTTTTTCGCCTTCAGAAAATCTCACCCCGGTTTGCAGGCAATGACCCGATGAAAGTGCAATTTCACTTCGCGGTCGCAAACCCGTCGAACACCCTCAACCAAACAGAATGGTTCGTTTTGTTGTTGTCCACGTGCAATCACGTCTTCTAATTTCGTCCCCGGCGGTACGGAAAAGGTGGATTGATTGATCGTTTGATTCCCCGCGTCAAGCTCTGGGACAATGAAGTGGCACGTCGCTCCGAAAGTCAGCATCCTGGCTGCAAAGGCGTCATGATAAGGTCTTAATCCTCGAAAACTGGGCAACAGGCCATGGTGCAAATTAACGATGCGACCGCCCGCAAATTTCCAACACGTTTCCGGCGGCAGGATACGCATGTAGCGAGCAAGAACAACGTAGTCAACCTGGTACTGATCAATGATGCGAACCATCGCATCATCGTCACCTGAACCATCCTCTCGCCCAATGTATTCAAACGGAACACCAAAATCCGTCGCGAGCGATTCGCACGATTTTCTATTGCCAATAACGACCGAAGGATTCGCACGTATAACACCCTCTCGAATTGCCTCCAGGATTGCCCGCGGCGTGTATTCAATGCGAGTCGCGCAAATAGCCAAATTTGGGCAAAGTGAGCGTTCTTCTGGGCTCCAGACGCGTATCTCTAAGTCCTTCGTTTCCGCGATTTGATTCATCGCAATTCGAATGGGTAAAAGCTGGTCCGACCCAATTTGAAGACGGCACATCATTGCAAACAAAGCTGCTTCGTCGTGGTCATACATCTGAATCTCCGCGATGTTCGCACCACGCGAAGTAACGTCATGAATGATAGGGTCGGCCAAGCCCACATTGTCAGGCCCGACGGCAGTGATGACTATTTCCATGGCTAAAAGGTACCCAAAGTCTTGTTGATTGCAATGCATACTCAGTCGTGGTATTTCACCACGCTCTGGCGAGCGTAGCTACCCAAGATTCGAACCGAGATTTTGAATTAGCCATTGTTGCAAATCAGCCTCGCGCACTTGCACTCTACCGATGTTCACCGACTTGCCAGTCGAGGGATCGACATCGACCCATGTTCCAGAGAGACGAACATCTTCCGTCGCAACATGAAAGGAATTGGGATCGAAGGTCAACGTGGTGTTTAGTACCGGCTCGATAGCACGACCTAGAATACTTCGAAAAGGGCCGGTCATGCCTACATCGCATTGAAAGGCTGTACCGCCTGGTAGAATCTCTTCGTCAGCGGTTGCGACGTGCGTGTGTGTACCGAGCACAGCGGTTACTCTGCCGTCCAAAAACCGTCCCATCGCTTGCATGTCGCTGGTCGCCTCCGCATGCAAATCACAGACTCGAATCCGGACGTCCTCAGGAAGGTTTGCAAGAACTCTGGATACTGCGGCAAACGGGCAGTCGACTGGCCGCATGAACACGCGCCCCAAGAGACTGATCACGGCAACCGGAATTCCGTCGCTGGTTTTGACGACACAATGGTCTCGGCCTGGTGCCGCAAGCGGAAAATTTGCCGGCTTTACAATATTCAGTTCGGTCTCCAATACGGACGCGATCTCCTTCTTGCGATAGATGTGGTCTCCAAGCGTTATCGCATCAACCCCCGCCTCAACAAGCTTTTTGTATTGCGCCCGCGTCAAGCCTGCTCCGTCGGCCGCATTCTCCGCATTGGCAATGATTAGATCGACATGCAGTATTTTTCGAAGCCATGCAATAGCATCACATAGTATTGCCACTCCTGGCTTACCAACGACATCTCCGACCAAGATGACTCTAACATGATTCGCATTCTTTGGCGGAAGCGACATTTTATTTTTTCCTTGCGAAAACCTCGATCAACGGTCCCATCTTGAGCAAATACTCAATGCGATAGAGAGCCCGCTTAAACAAATTGCCCATCGGAAACGTACTGTCAAAAGACTGGTTGCGACGTGGGGTCGCCGCGTACAGAATCTCGAATCCAGTTCTTTGGAGTAGCTTGCATAGCGACCCAAGGGTATAGAAATAGAGATGCGATGATGGAACTTCATTCAACAAACGAGGCCGCCGAAGTGCCAATTCTCGAAACCGATCGAACAAGTCGCCGAACTCGAAAGGAACTTCGACTATCAACACGCCTCCCGTTTTCATGGATTTGGCTACATGCCGGATACTGCTCAGCGGATCGAGCAAATGCTCGAGTACGTGACTCAAGTGAATGCAATCATAAAACGTATCCGGAAGCATGGTTTCCTCGAGCGTGCCATGCTGGATGCTAATTCCCCAATGTAGTTTTGCATATTCGATCGTTTCGAGGCCGGCTTCAAGCCCAAAGACCGACCAACCCTGCCCTCTCGCTTGATTTAGAAAAACGCCTCGGGACGCACCGATATCGAGCAGGTTGCCTTGGTTCGGTAAATAGGAAGCAAGCCGAGCAAAACGCGGGGCCAACTGAAGTGCGGCAGTTTCCTCGGAAATCACAAATTCCTGGCCGGCGGAATCGTACGATCGCGTATACGTTTCACTCGCGTACACCGCATCGACAACCCTCTGCGTCGGAAGCGGCTCCAATCTTCCCAAGCCACATCGTCTACATCTCACTACTTGGGCTGGCTCAAAAAGTGAGCGTATAACATGCGTGAGGGAAGGCACGTTGTGCCAATTTTTTGCACCGCATATGATGCACGCGGAATTTGAATTCAAATGGATTCGAGGGACCAAGTTCGTTCACGTTGAAAGTAAAGTGTTGGATGACGACAGAGCAGCAGTCTAACGAATTTCCGCGACGCCTGATGTTCGTCATTCATTCGATGCGTGGCGGAGGCTCCGAGCGGCAAATGAGCTATCTAGCCAACGAAATGGCTTCCCGCGCTAAGACTAGCCTAGTGACGTTAGACGGAATTGACAACGACGCCTATCCATTGGATTCGAAAATCGAACGAATCGGTCTAGGACTGACATCCCAACGAGGTGGTTTTTTTCGAGGTTTGTCTGCAAACTTTCGTCGTATCCATGCGCTAAGAAGTAAGATTGTAGCTTGGAAGCCGGAAATTGTCGTGAGCTTTTGCGACACGACGAATATCCTGACCCTTATCGCTTGCCCCGCAACGATTCCAGTGCTTATTTCCGAACGCAGTGACCCTCGCCGCCAGCGACTGAGTCGACATTGGGAGTTCTTGAGAAGCATTTATTATCCGAAGTGCAAAACCTGTGTCGCTCAAACCGATGAGGTTGGCAACTATCTCATTTCTAAACGGTTGGTCGCTGAATCCAAAATGGTCATTGTTCCGTCGGCGATCGCCATACCACATCAAGAATGGGATTCGATTGATTCGTTGCGAAAATCGGCGCATCCAAAAACGCTCCTCTACCTCGGCCGCCTCTCTCCTCCAAAACGCGTCGATCGATTGCTCAAGGCATGGGCAAAGCTAACGGCACACCACGGTCACTGGCAGCTTCGCATCGTCGGCGATGGAGAATTACGTGCATCCCTGCAGGCTTTGGCAAAAGATCTCGGCATCGCAAACTCCGTGGCGTGGTCGCTCTGGAGCGACGATGCCTGGCACTATCTGTGTAAGGCAAATGCGTTCTGTCTAGTGAGTAATTACGAGGGGTATCCCCAAGCAATGTTGGAGGCAATGGGAGCGGGACTGCCGGTCGCCGTTCTCGACTGCGGTCCTGCCATTCGTCACGCAATTTCCGATGGAATAGACGGCTTAGTCATTCCGTCCGAGGATCAGATTACCGTTGTACTGAATCGCATGCTCTCAAGCGATACTCTTCGAAACACGTTGGGGCAAAATGCCGCCGAGCGGGCAAAGTATTTTGCGTGGCCCACGATAGCCCCTCAATGGCTAGCCGCTATTGCGAGGTGCAAGATTCCACGTGACTGACGCGCTAAGTAACGTCAGCAGTCGCACCTCGCTTGAATGGCCGCAATCCGGTGCCTACAGCTAGGGTGCATCCAGCTGCTCTTCGCCATATTTATCTCCCCGTAGATTTTGCACAATGCCGAGCAGAGCTCCTGCGCATGCACCCTCGAACGATTGTCACAACGGGCACCATCTTCCGTTCGATTCGCAAGTTCGACGGCAAGCCGGTCTGCGTCAAATTCAGTCCACCAACAAATGGAGATTAGGCTGGCAATGAACAGACCTAGTATGGCGACACAGCTCAGACTCAGCCAAAGACCCGAAAGAATTGACATGGCACCAAGTAGCATTGCGACTGCCGCGATGGTCGGTAGCATTCGTATCCATGCATGGTATCGAACGCAATGTGCCAACTCATGCAATACGACCATGCTCAATTCCCGATCATTGAGTCTCTGCAGCAAAGCATCCGTCAATAGCAGTTTCCTGCCAAAGCGGAACAATCCAACTACCGCAGCATTGGCCATTCGACAGCCAGTTGGCCATAGCAGAATTCGCGGTACACTTCCGCTTCCCAGACGCCAAGTGCGATCAATAGTCAATGCTAGGTTTTCGTCGATTGGTCCGGCTCCTATAAGCCTCGCAAATAGGTGCGGTGTCAATACAGTAATGATCACTGAAATGGTTATCGTGCTTACGATTGTCCTGAGCAATCCATCATCAGGCCGAGAGATGTTGGTCACGGCGCCGAGGTCGACGAGACCTGCAATGCAGAGCGGTAGAGCAAGAGGGAACAGCCAAGTACTGGCGATCCTTCTAGTCATTTCCTTTCGAGCATGCACGATGTGGATGCACCTTCGCGAGCTACGTATCAACTCGACTAAGAACAAAAGTACTACACTGGGAGCCAGCAAGATTGCGATGTTCCACGCCTGCGAATTTGAGGCCGATATCGAATGCTGAGTCCATTGGGTCCAGCCTGAAGCAACAAAGCAGATTGGTTGCAGCAAACACCATAGCCAAATCAAGAGGGACTCACCATTGCATAGGACTGAAAAAGGCGCAAGCAATCTCGCTCTATGGTTAGGAACCACGCTTGCTTCAAAGCACTGCTGCTGAGCTTTTCTTAGCCAGCGCGCCGACATTCCAAAACAACCAATCACCAACCATAAGTTGAGCAATACTCGCCAATCGACAACTTGGGCCGATTGCCCGTTTGCATCGTTTACCTTGATTGCAAAACTCTGCAATGGATTCGACAACAACGCAAAGGGCAGCAGAAGAAAGTAGACGAGTTGCATGGCAAGTTTCCGTTCGCAGTTCTGGAACTGGATCCATCATAAATCAATTGGTTCCGTTTCATGATTGAAAAACATGAAATCGAAAATCATTCGCCCCCCCTGCCATCAAGGAATCGAATATAGCGAGTTTAATGGAAAATCGCGTTGAGCTTGTTCGGCTCGACTACCGTCCCAGGAGGCTTCGTACATAGTCCTTAAAAAGCAGCATGTCATTGGGTGCTCCAGGCCCGATGATCAGTGGCCCTTTGTGCGCCGCAGGCCTCAACCCATGACTCCCATGAACCAAGCCTGCATCCAAAGGAATTACATCCATCTTGTACCTAAAACCTAACTTCTTTTGTGCTAGCCTCGCCATAGCTCGCATCTTCGAGGTCATGAACAACTCAACCGGATCGTATCCAGGCTTTCTATGAATGTCGACCGTTCTCGCGAAATCTGGAGCCAAAGCGTCGTCGAGCCAATAGTAATAGTTGAACCATGCGTCCTCGTCCGCCAGCACGATCCATTCACCACTTCGCGGATGGACCAATTCGAGTTGGCTAGGATGCACGACAGAAGCAACTCCATCCAATGACTGCACGAGGCTGCGGACTTCTTCCAACATGCTCGGCTCGCGAACGTACACATGTGCTACTTGATGGTCCACGACCGCGAACGCTTTCGAATCGCCAGGCAACAGAACCTCGCCAAAAGGGCCATTTCGGACTGTTAGCCAACCCGCTTTCCTAAGCGCTCGATTGATAGAAACAGACTTTCGAACGGGGACCAAACCATATTCCGAAACGACAATCGGTATCGCCCCGATCGATTGCGCTGCATCGATAACGACAGCGGCACACCGATCTACTTCTGCAACTCGCTCTCGGTCTGGAGCAGCCAAACGCTGAAAATCGTAGTCGAGATGGGGTAGGTAGGTCAGCGTCAGTTCGGGTGCATTCATTCTCAGCACCAAGGCGGTCGCTCTTGCGATCCAGTCCGTTGCAGGCAAGCCCGCGTTTGGCCCCCAAAACGAAAAGAATGGAAAGGGTCCCAACCGGTTGGTTAAATTGCACTCGGTTTGGTCGAGGACATCAAATACTTTTGATCCATCGCAACCATAATATGGTTTTGGAGTCACACTCCACCGGACCGATGCGTGTTGATTGAACCACCAAAAAAGCTTGGCGGTCTCGATCCCATCATAGACCAGCCCCTGATGTTGAATAAGGCTATTGGACTGTTGCCAAAATCGAATCTCGGCAGTATCACGAAAGTACCAGCCGTTGCCGACGATTCCATGCTGGCTCGGCGGTAAGCCAGTCAGCATGGTCGCTTGGGAAGTGCAAGTCACTGCAGGATACGGTGCCATCCAAGGATTGGCTTTGCCGAGCTGTCTAATGTTGGGAGCAAACTCGAGAAGTTCCGGAGTTAACCCAACTACATTGATTACACAGACTTTGGTCACGGCAGTTCATTCGAAAACGAACTAGGAATTGACTTTGGTTTTCTTGGAAACGGGCTTTGGCACTTGATCATCGTAATAATCACGTCCGACAACGGTTCCACCGTAGTATCCGCCGTATTGGTACGTTGAACCGTATCCATATCCGCCATAACCGCTCTTGCCATATCCACCGGAACTACCGCCGCTATAGTTGTCGTATCGATATCCGCCGTATCCATATCCATTGCCACCTACACCGATACCGTTAACCACAACGCCGAGCATATTGGCATTGATGGAATGCAACATTTGTGCGGCTCGAGTTGCGATCGGTTTTAAGTTTCGTCGCAAGCGAACAGTTAGGAGAACCGCGTCGACCAATACTGAGACGTTTGCGGGATCGCTAACGACCAAAATCGGAGGCGTGTCAACGATTACAAAATCAAATTTATTCTTAAGCTCCGCCAGCGTATCGGCAAACATTTCGCTGGAGAGTAACTCGGACGGATTGCCAGGTCGTCGACCGCACGTCACCGAAAACAGATTTTCGATGGACGTTTGCTGAATTGCGTCTTCCAGCGCTACCTTGCCGCCAATCACCTGAACCAATCCGACGTCTTCTTTCAATCCGAAAATTTTGGCAACACGCGGACGACGAAAGTCGCAATCGATGATACAAACTCGGCGACCAGATTGTGCAATGGAGACCGCCATGTTTGCAGCCACAGTTGATTTACCGTCGCCTGGAACTGGGCTTGTAACTTGAATCACTTTGATGTTGTTTTGTTGGCAACCGAAGAAAACAGCGGTTCGAATCCCTCGAAATGCTTCTGCGAGCGAAGATTTGTTCTTATGTAGAGTCACCACCGAACTATCGACTTTATCGTCGACCCGGTCTGCCCTAGATAGCACAGCAAGAGGCAAGTGTCCAATGATCGGCATCCCTAGATCGCCTGCAATCTCATCTGGGTTTCGGTACGATCGGTCTGCCATTTCGAGGATATACGCAAGTCCGCTAAAAACGACAAACCCAAGCAAAGCTCCGATCCCCAGGTATCGAGCCAAAAATGGACCGGAAAAGGCACCCATAGTTGGGATTTCAAGCCTGGTTATCGATTTGACTCCAAAATCCGTGCCAAGACTTAGCTTGTTAAGATTTTCCTTGATTTGCTCGCCAACTTCTTTTGTTGCTTCCAAGTCCGCGAGGTTGAGCAAATAAGTGCTGATCAAAAGTTGATGCTCCCGCATTTTGTCTTTAAGTGCTTCGGCTTCGGCCTTGAAGTGATTTTTTTCGAAGCCAAGCTTGGAAAGTGTTGCTTGCTGTGCACCATATGCAACGGCTAAGCGACTCTCCATGGTAACCCGTTGGCGGCCAGTTCCATTCTCGGTAAGCGCCTCTTCGATAAGTTGTAGTCCCTCTCTCCTTCGAGCAAGCTCTTGCTCGTACTTATCCAGTCTGCTCTTGGCAGTAATGACACTTGGATGCGAATCTCCTAACGACTGCTCCCGCAAACGGTCCATATCGGCGCGGATCGGAATCACTCTTTCACTTTCAAATTGTTCAATGTTGGCAGCGATGTTTCTTGCCATTTCCCTTTCTCTTTGGTAATCGTAGGCTTCCGAAGCCTGTCTGGTTCCGCCGTCATTCGTTGAATTCATAGCCATTCGCAATAGTTCTTCAAGCGGTCGACCGGCCTCTCGGCCACGGTCGATCTCCCCAAGAACGGCTTCGACGTTTTTCATTTTCGCGTCGATTTCTGAGATGGCTTCGTTGCTTTTCGATATTTTGTCGGTAACTGGATCTTGGGGCTTCCCATCCTTCCAAATCAATTCTGGATTCCCCCTTAGCTTGTCCAGTTCCGCCTTGGCTTGTTTCCGGTTTTTTTCATACGCGTCGCTAAACTTAGTCAATACCTCTTTCGCCTCTTTCGAGTACGCGTTGACCTTTGAGTTAACATGGTTTTCATAACCGGCAACGATCGCTTGAACAATTTCTCCCGAGAGTTCAGCATCATCTGTCGTCACACTTATTTCGACGATATCGCTATTGAGGTCCTTCGACCCTAGTCGCACATCCAGTATCCTGGTTTTCGGATCGCGAAGCATGGTAACGATTTCTTCTGCGGACTTACCGGCAAGTTTCCGTTTTTGAGCAAGTTGCCCTTGCTCTACCGCAAAACGCAGAACAGAGGAACTTCTCACGACGACTAGTTCGTCGCCTCGAGAGCGGTTGTCCATCCTTGCATCAAGATTAGCAATTGGAATGTCCTTGGGAGGTGCCACCACTTGCACTAGAGCCGACGCTTTGAATTGAGGCGGCAGCTGGACGTAGTACAGATAGCCCAGGAGGGCGCCGATTACCGATCCCAGAATAGGTAGCCACTTCCATCGCAAAAGTATCTTGACGAGATCTGGGCTAGGCGTACTACCCTGGGCGAGTGTTGGGATTCCAGCACTCTCTGACGTATTTCTGATTGCGTCCATCTATAGTTCTTCATTAGAAAAAGGGTAATGATGCGGGTGCTATATCTTAAGCGACCGCCTCAGTCATTCCAGATAAACAGTTCTTGCATTTGCGAAATTAACCAAATGTGGCGGGTAAAGTTGCTTAAGTCCGACCTGGATTGGTTAATCGGATCGCTTAGATCATCCCCTTTCTAACGGTTTTGATGCCTCTCAACTAGTGAGTGCAATCTAGCTGTTTGATGCAATTTAACCCGGAAAGTTGCCTGCGATCAATCGATTTTGGAGATCCGAGCGCTGAGCAACTTAAATTCGTCACAGTTTGGGTCTAGTCGTTTAATTTGGTTTATAACGTCGCTAGCGCGATTGATGTCCCGCGTTTCGATTAGCCGGTCCGCGAGCCTGGAATGCAGTTTAATATTGGTTGGCTCCAATCGAATGGCCGCATACAAATGGGCAATTTCCTCACCCGTGTCATCGCGAGCAATCCAAGAATTTGCTAGCCAAACTTCCTTCTGCGAGGGCGCTAGGCGTGCTTTCAAGATTAGTTCTTGAGCTCGTTCCCACAGACGATCATGCGTCTTAGGGAAACGATCTTTGGTAAACGTATCTTTCTCCGTCGCGATAAAGGCAAGTATGTCGTAGCGTTGAGGAAAAATTGCGATGGAGACATCTTTGTCAGTACTTTCAGCCGCCATTAGTTTCGCGGAATCGCGAGCCGTCTCAACCCCAGGACTTGACTTCATCGCTTGAGACAAGATCCGTTCAAACTGACTTCGATTGAAATGATCGCGAAAGAGAACGGCGGATGCAAATAGTTGTTGAGCGTTGTGTTTGGAAATGGTCGTGCTAGCCGGCATCAACTTTGCAATTTCATCTCGCGCACAAATTGTATTTACAACACAACGCCCCCAAAGCAATCGCCAATCCAAAGGCGATTTGGTTTGCCCCAACGCATATCGTTTCGCAGAACTTTCCAATAACTTAATGGCATTTGGACCACCGACCAGTTCAATGATCTGGTCTCTCTTGCTTCCGTCCTTGTCTCGATCGAGGACCAGTTGCAACACCACGGGCGACGTGAAGTTCCACGCTTCATCCCAGTCACTGACAGACGCATCCTTCATTTGATTCATTCGAAAGTCGAAAACGAGGGAATCGGCCAAAGAAAGCATGGCCGTGGGATTCTCCTCTAACTTTGCATTGGCCCTAAGCCAAATATTGACCATCTCTCGAACGCGTTCTTTTGATTGCTGATCCTGCGGTTTCTTTTCTTCCTGCTTAGTCCATGTCTCCATGGATTCCGCCATCGCAAGCGAGTGAAGAGATGCCGTCGAGTAGAGAAAGGCCACACCGATACAGGACGCGATCACACCTCCAATAATTCCATTCCTGAGCCAAGGCGTTTCTTTGGAAACCACCTCTAGCATTGGGTTGGCCGAGTCGTTCCGGCCCCTCTTTCTGACGGGAGCGATTTCTGCCTTCTGGAGCGCACCTTGTACGGACCCAATTAACACGCAGGCTGGTACAAAAAGTGCGGGAATGATGATCGCAAAATCCACACACGAATGAAGCGATTGACTTACCACTAGATAGGTACCTGCAAGTTTGGAGGGAAACGCCATTCCCCAATTCTCTTTCGCGACTTGACGTTGTAACCCTGTAATAAGTGTGACTATTGCTAGCAGCAGTATCGAAACTCCTAAATAGCCTAGTTCAACGCCGCACTGTGCATACAGGCTTTCAGCATGATAATACCAGCCTTGGGACGAAGGTTCTTGAAACGGCAAGTACGCGAAATGAAAAGTTCCAAGACCGCTTCCTAACCAGCCGTAGAACGACATAGCCCTCCAAGCGATAGACCATATGTAAACCCTGCCCTCTCGCAATTCATTCTCAAGATCGATTTCGGATAAACTCTCCAACCTGGAATAGGCTCTATCGTCGATTTGAAATCCAACCATGCAGGCGACCAATACCGCCGCTAACGCGACCGAGACTACCCAGTTTCCGGTACTTCGGTTTTTTGCATTTGCGATCAAGGAAGCAACAATAATTGCACCGAGAGCACTGACCGCTGCGCCACGACAGAGACTTATTAACAATGCGGCCACGATGCTGATCAAACAAAGTACCATCGTTATCTGAGCGGTGTTTATGTCCGCCAACGAATCCTCGGCGAGTCCCCGAAATTTGGAAAAGTAGTCGGTGTCTGGAAATCGATATCGATTGTCTTTGGATGTCCGTTTCGTATGCAACAGTGTCCAACCAAACAATCCCAAGCATCCGGCTATGCAAATATTGTAGAAGCCTCCAGCGGAATTTTTTGAAACAAAAGTAGCAAACGACGATCCCGATCTTAAGCCAAGAAAATTTTCCGCTCGATAGGAAACAGCACCTTGAATGCCAACGCAAGCGATCAATATGCCTATCACCGTAAGCGTTCCAAACAACCAGAGCTGTTTCTTGGAGTCCGAAAAAGCTAGTCTTCCGATCCAAACTAGAAGTCCGCACAAAAGCAACGACGCCACGGCCCCCCGTGTGTGCAACGGTTCGATACTCCAAGCCAATAAGCGGTCCGATTCTGGCACGTTTTTTAGATCGCACGGTATTTCCATTTGGGTTTTGGATTCGTCCGATGAAGCCGCTTTCGAAGTCACCAACAGTTGGCCTTCAAGCGATGGAGGCGCTTGGGACAAACCCAACGCCCATCGTTGCACCTGAACTGAAGAGGGAGCTATTTCACCTCCTTGCCAAGAAAACATGGAAAGCGATTGAACGTATGCAACAAATCCAAAAAGGAAAAACAACCAAGTCAGCCAAGGAATGCGCAAATCACCGGATTTGCTCGCAACACTTATCACGCAATGCACGACGATAGCTACGCAGAAAAAAGCTCCAACCCAAGCCAGAACGTATTGCGATCCCCATTGAACGCTTCCGAAATACCAAGGCAAAGCAATGATGAGAAGAATGACGGAGCATCGAAGCAGCCATTCTGAAACGTCAATGGCGAGCCAGCGTTTCTTTGGAGACTTTGAGGTCGATTTCTTTTCACGGCGTTTTTCCGCGCGACTAGACATGTAATGCTTTGAAAGAAGTGGGAGGTTGAAAGGCCATCAATCCTACAACGCAAAAAGCGTCGGAAATATCTAACCCGATTGTAATAGCAATCCAGCCGTTATCGAAAATTTCAATCAATTACGCACTAAGTTCGAAGGATCCTACGTGGAAACCCGACACAACCCGCGTGTTCGTTAACATCGTAACGCTAGCTAAACCTAGCAATAATGACAATGTCCCCACATTCATTAAATTCGGAAGCGATGTCGATCCGATACCCAAACGAGGGAGTATGTTCCATGAAGCCAACGGACAATCCGATGGTTTAGCATGAAAGAACTTCCCGTCATCAAGATTACATTTGGGGGGATCGGAATGTCGGTCAAACATATTGAAAAGGCAAAGTCTCGCCCAACGCGAAGCTGGCCGCAACTGTTTCGAAAACGATTTGCCATTCTGTTGTTGGCAAGCTCGGCTTGCGTTCCGCTAAGCGGCTGCACCGCATTCACCGGACTGAATAATAGCTGGCAGTACAATGGCTATTGGAACCAGACAATGATGGGCCAGCGAAACAAGTCGGGCGCCTCGAGGGCTTGGCATTGCCGCAAACATCATTTCTGCAATGAGAAATACATGAAGGAATTTTCTCAGGGCTTCAAAGCAGGCTACATGGAAATAGCGGATGGCGGCACTGGCTGCTCACCCGCGTTCCCCCCACGCGAGTATTGGGGCTGGAAGTACCAATCATGCGAGGGTCAAGCACGTGTGGCTGCATGGTATGCAGGTTATCCTCACGGAGCCCGGGCTGCGGAGGAAGAAGGTATCGGCAATTGGACGCAAATCCAAACTTCCTCTTCCATACAGCAACAATACGCTCAGCACGGAATGCTAAACCAGACCAGCAGTGGAATCTACCCGATTGCCCAGTCAGCAATCCCTACCGGAAGGCCTCAAGCTGTCGTATCGACGCAAGGCATTCCCAGCGAGGCAAACGGGGAGATGAATGGATATCCGACTTCGGTCGAACAAGGGCCGGTGGAAATCATCCCATCACCACAATTTTTCAATCATTAAATTTCAATTAACAGGACTGGGTTGTGCTTCAGCACTGCTTGGTAAGTATACAAACTGCATTCGTCAAGTATCAACGCCAACCGGCGAACGAGGTTACTAAAATGTCTATGGAACGGAATCCTATGACGCTCGTCGTATCGAAGAAGAGAGGGAGTCGTGTCTTGACTCGCCTGCTTAAGTCGTTTTCACTAGCGAGCTTGATGGCTGCAGGTGCAATGAACCTTGGATGTACAACATTGACCCAGCCAATTTCGGGAATACCCGTACGTCGCCTGCCTCCGCAGTTCTTAGCGCAGACGAAAAACAATCTTATCCCATTGGATCCTTCGAGATTGGCACAGGAACCAAAGCGACAATACTTGCTCGACAAAGGTGACATTCTTGGCATCTACATCGAGGGGGTGCTTCCTTATACACCCACCGACAAGCCACCCGAACCACCACCGGTTAACTTCCCGCTGCAGGGAAGCGATCAGGATCCATCGGTTGGATTTCCGATCGTGGTTCAAGAGAGTGGTACTATTTCCTTGCCTTCCATTGAACCGCTCAAGGTAAAGGGGCTAACCGTAGAGCAGGTCACAGAACTCATCCGAAAAGCTTACTTGGATGCGAGAATCTTCTCGAACGCCGACCGACTTAGGCCGATCGTTACCAAACTTAAGGAACGCACTTATAACATTGTTGTGGTTCGACAGGACATTGGTGCTGAAGGCAGTCTGCAGCGAACGCAACAGATCACGAAAGGCAATTACATTCGAGGTACCGACCAAAGTGCGTCTGGTAGCAGAATCAAACTCGCTGCATATAAAAACGACGTGTTGAATGCCTTGATGGCCTCGGGCGGATTGCCTGGTGTGAATGCCAAAAACGAAATCAAAATCTTGCGAGCGAGCAAAACCAAAGCCAATTTGAAGAAACGGGACGACTTCGTTCAGCAATTCTATCAGCAATATTATGCCAATCCTGACCCTTGCGGATGTCCGCCTCCATTGCCAGATGATCCGGATATTCTGAAGATTCCGATGAGGTTGCCACCCGGTGTTGTTCCATCCTTTCGCCAAGAAGATATCATCTTGGAAGAAGGGGACGTAGTCAGCATCGAATCGCGGGAAGCAGAAGTGTTCTACACTGGCGGACTTCTACCAGGCGGTGAATTCCTGATACCTCGCGATTACGATCTCGACGCGCTCGGTGCTATGGGACTGGCCGGTCAAGGACTGGGTAGCAGAGTCGGTGGAAATAGTGGAAGCTTCGGAATACAGCAGTACACGGTACCTCCAGGGCAGCTCTTTATCCTTAGACGAACGCCATGCAATGGACAAATCACGATCGAAGTGGACTTGGCAAAAGCAACCAATGACCCACGTGAACGGCCACTGATTCAGCCAGGTGACACGCTGATCCTCAGGTACAAGCCCTGCGAAGAGATCCTCAACTTCGGGATGTTTGCCTTCTTCACCTACGGAATTCAGCAAGTATTTCAAAGGCGATAAGAACTCGATGGCTCGAGTTTAGCAACGAGAAAAAGGGCTTCCAGAACTGGAGGCCCTTTTTTCGTTGTGTTGCGGAAGGAACCGTTTCGACGTGGTTTCGGACCTTCATGAGTGTATAATCCAAAGACTACCTGCCAACGATCACGATCCTCCCTTCCCTAGCCTTTCTCATGCAAACTCAAGCCCTTCTTTCTCAAACCATAGTATTGGCTTGGCTTCTGCTATCGTTTGAGAGAACACTTGCATCCGATCCATCTGCTAAGCCAACCAATGTCAACTTCAAGACAGACATTCGGCCAATCCTCTCCAATCGTTGTTTCGCCTGCCATGGTCCAGACGAGTCGAAGGTGGAATCAGGGTTACGACTAAACGATTTCGATTCCGCCACCTCGCCCGCCGATTCCGGCTTACGAGCGCTAGTGCCTGGAAATGTGAATGAATCGGAATTGATTCGCCGGATCGTTTCGAAGGACGAGTCGGAGCGAATGCCACCCCCGCATTTCGGTGCGAAATTGTCCGAAAGAGAAGCGGAACTCTTTAAGTCATGGGTCGCGTCCGGAGCCAAGTATTCAAAACACTGGTCGTTCGATCAAATCCAATCTGCTCACCTAGCATCCTCGCTTCCAGATAATTTCTTACCAGCGTGGAAATACTCACCTATCGATATTTTGGTCCTAAGAAAGTTGACGGAACGTAGCTGGGTGCCAAGTCAAGAAGCCGATCGCGGGACACTTTTACGCCGACTCACTCTCGACTTGACTGGCCTGCCCCCGACATTGGAACAACAGTCCGCTTTCAAGGACAATTCGAGCGAGCAAGCTTACGAACAACTTGTCGATAACCTATTGGCTTCGCCAGCCATGGGCGAACATTGGGGGCGCAAATGGCTCGACTTGGCACGCTATGCAGATTCAGCCGGCTATGCCGATGACCCGCCAAGAACGATATGGGCCTATCGAGATTGGGTAATCAATTCCATCAACGATGGCATGCCTTTCGATCAGTTTACCATCGAACAACTGGCCGGCGATCTGCTCCCCCATCCAACGGACGAGCAACTGGTGGCAACCGCATTTCATCGCAACACGCTGACCAATAACGAAGGCGGGACCAATGATGAAGAATTCAGAAACGTAGCCGTCGTAGATCGCGTCAATACGACCATGGCGGTCTGGATGGGAGTGACGATGGCATGCGCTCAATGCCATACCCATAAGTTTGATCCCATCACCCAGTCTGAGTATTTTCAAGTTTTCGCTATCCTGAATCAAACCATGGACGCGGACAAAACGGACGAGAGCCCCATTCTCAAGTGGTTCACACCGCAACAACGCCGTGAACAGGAAAAC
>JANLRK010000739.1:0-2793 GCA_031361585.1 Pirellula sp.
CGGAATCTCAATTTTGGGGGCGGGAGTCTGAACTTCCGGTGCAGGTTTCTGAACCACAGGTGCAGGAACCTGAACTACAGGTGCAGGTTTCTGAACCACCGGTGCAGGAGCCTGAACCACGGGTGCAGGAGCCTGAACGACCGGTGCAGGAGCCTGAACTACCGGTGCAGGAGTCTGAACGACCGGTGCAGGTTTCTGAACTACCGGTGCGGGAGTCTGAACCACCGGTGCAGGTTTCTGAACCACCGGTGCGGGAGTCTGAACCACCGGTGCAGGAGTCTGAACTACCGGTGCAGGTTTCTGAACCACCGGTGCAGGAGTCTGAACTACCGGTGCAGGAGTCTGAACTACCGGAGCAGGAGTCTGAACGACCGGAGCTGGTGACTGAACGGCAGGAGTTGGAGTATGAACGATGGGTGCGGATTGCATTGCCATTGGAGATGCAACTTCTCCAACTTCACAGGCACATGGTTCGGACGGCATAGAATTACATCCGGCTTTGGCCGGTAAATGAACTTCCATTCCGCAGCTGGTCTGAGGCTCGGTATAACATGTAGAAGCTGCTGATATGCAGGTTGGTTCGCACTGGCTGACCAACGCACAATTGTCTGCGGCTGGCGCTTTGCACGAGTCTCGATGCAAAAATCGATCCATCCATCGTCCCGCGGAAACAGGACTAAAGGTGACGAGAGTGCACATTGTTGCAACCATCGCCAGTCGAAACCAATAAGTGAACGGCTTGGACATGAACCAAACTCCTTTAAAGAATAACTTTAGCACTACTTGAAAAGTGATGACGCCGAAACTACCCGCAAAACTGCTTTAATCGTAATTAACCTATCCGATCACTGCAAGGAATTTGTAGCGACTGGGAAAAAGCGAGACCTTCGGCAAAATGTAACTTCGGAAGTTCCCATGACTGAATCTGTCACTCAAACACCAAATCCCTTAGATTCATAGAAATCTTGGTTCAAAACTCTGAGATTGCCGACTTTCCGCTTTCGCACCAAAACTCCAGCCCCATCCCCCCCACATGGCGAATAGTTTCTTAAAAACGCTAGTTGGAAACTGGTCCCTAGAAAGGAAATGCTTGTTGTTCTTGGGCCTTGCTTTGCTTGGCTCGCTGCTATTGGCCTTTTACGCTGTGCAGGTCGTTGCGTCGCGTCTTGTAATGGAGACCACCCGCCAATCGGCACGTGATTACGCGAACGCAGTCATAGGCTGGAAGCATATTTCGACCGACTTTAAGACGTTTGATTCTCAGGTAACGGCAATGAACGCATCGTCTGCCGACCTGGCGCGATCCCCGTCGGCGGAGTACCGAACACGCATTCTAGACATACTTCGCAAATACATGCTGCAGTCACGATACGAATATGAGATTCTTCGCATTGATGATCTTTTGGAACATTGGGATCTTGGGGCAAAGGTTGCAATCGAGAAAAACGATATTGAACGATTGAATTGGATCCACGCTAAGTTGGCTGAATTGGACAGTATTGCGGCGGCTGAGGCCAAACAAGCGGAAGAAAAAGCGGCTCTTGCCTCTCCGTTTTTGGATGAATCCATGGTCAACGCAGACAAGCTGCCGACCGTCAATCCTTTGGTAGCTCCATATACGTTTCAAGAAGCTCGTTCGACCGACTACTTTTACTATTATCATCCGATTGCTTTTGATAAGACCTGCCTTCGCGAATGCCACAAAGGGGCGGAAACCGCCGCGACGATTTCCACCACTCCGTCGCTCGATCCATTTCGGGTGATGAAGGTCAAAATGCCCTACAGCGAGACGGCAGTATGGAGCATGTGGAGCTATGCGATGCTAACGTCGATCGCGATTTGCACACTGGCCTTATCTTTGTTCTTCATACACTGGGTATTGAAGCGACTTGTGATTCGTCCGCTTAGCTACATGAAACACGTCAGCGAAGAAATTACGCGGGGGGACACGTCATTGCGATTCTCAGTCGATACAGAGGACGAATTCCACGAACTGTCTGAGTCGTTCAATCGCATGCTTCGTCACATGACCGAAACACAGGAGCAACTCCAGTCCGTGAATGCGGAAAAAGACCTTCGAGTCGACGAGCTTGCGAGAGTGAATTTGAAACTTTTCGAAGCGAATCGACTGAAGGGTGAGTTTTTAGCAAATATGAGTCATGAGTTGCGAACACCACTCAACAGCATACTTGGCTTTAGCGAAGTTCTGCAGGGATTCGAATCCCTTACAGACAAACAACGGCGATATGCGTCGAACATCCAAAGCAGCGGCCGATTGCTCTTGGACATGATTAACGACATCTTGGACTTGGCAAAGGTCGAAGCCGGGAAAATGGAAGTACGATCAACCGAGTTCTGTATACTTTCGGTGATTCATGCTCAATGTGAAATCGTGTTGAAGATGGCAGAAGACAAAAATATCGACTTGCGAGTGGACTCAAGTCAATCGGAAATGCGCATCATACAGGACCAGGGTAAAGTTCAGCAGATTCTTACTAACTTGCTTTCTAACGCCATCAAATTCACACCGGAAGGGGGTTTGGTCACTGTTTATTGCGAATGGCAGAGCGAGGATGAACTATTGCTTTCCGTTTCTGACACGGGTGTCGGGGTCGCTACCAGTGATTTCGAAATCATTTTTGAAAAATTTAGACAAGCAAAAGGGGTCACAGGAATGGATGGCCTAACGCGCGAGCATTCGGGCACGGGGCTGGGGCTCTCCATCGTTCGAGAACTTTGTCGGCTTTTGGGCGGGGACATCAGTCTAACGAGCCAACTGGGATGCGGTAGCAC
>JANLRK010000569.1:0-17642 GCA_031361585.1 Pirellula sp.
TTGAGACTCCTTTGGAATGGACTTAGATACCCCACTCTATTGGAGTCTCGGGCTGGACATTTACGAATTGCAAAATTCGAAAGAAGAACTAAGAAAGTTTAGCTGGCAATCACGCCTCTGCCCGAGTTGTGATCGAGGCCCCAGAACTTCCGTCACGGATGCGGATCTTAGAGATTTGATCAAGCTCAGGAATCTAAAGTACCTATACCTTTTACAAACAGGTGTTACGCTTGATGGCTTACATGAATACGCAATGAATTCGAAGGCGGTAATTGAGTTTGAACCGGCTGTGCCTGGGCATCTAGATAAGGCTGGCATGGAAGCGTTCATAAAGGATGTTGAGAAGAGACTGCAAATTATTCGTGAACTAAGACCCGGTTTGCCAGAAGGAGGTATTCGATTGCATAAGAGCGAAATCAATTTTTTTAGTTGATTGTTTTACACTGCAATTCTGAGGTAAACGAAGTGATGGGTTATCCAATAGCCAATTTCTCTGGTCTTCTTGAAATTATGTTCGGGCTCAACAGCCTAGTGGTACTGTTCGACATTTTTCCTGCCCTGGCGAGTGGCGAATCGAAGCTTCTCGAATCGGTTGCCGAATCAACGCTTGGTCGTTGGTTAGTTCACGTGCAAGTGGGATTTTTCAAAAGCACAATCGCTGTACTGGGGACGCTTGGAGCCTTGGGAGCGATTGCCCCGATGATTTATGAGGGATTCAACCCGAAGACCGAATTTTAACCGCTTTACATCATCGGGCTGCTAGTTTTGACTTTCGTCGTCACCGCGATGGTAGTATTCATCTACGCGGTGGTGCAAAAAGCGCAGTACATTGCCAGCAAGTTCATCAAGTGAAACGTTACAAAGACTCAAGACGCGGAACGTCGTCTTTGCTGATGATTGAATTCAAGCTAACGAATTTGTTTTCCAGCAACGGTATTTCTTTTACGAGTCTCGCATTTACTTCAACACTACTATCGTCGTATACCTTGTCAACTTCCGTTTCTAGATCCGCTAGAGTCTTCTCAATCGCCGGTAGGGCATGTCGTATGTAAGGGTTCACCTTTTCGTCAGTCGATAACTGCATTAAGTAGTTCCAAGCCACAACGTGAACGTTTTTGATCAATACCCAGGCGGTTGACGCTTGTTTCTGGTTTTTTCGAATGAGGGCAACGAGTCCGTTCAAAGATTTCAGAGCGCGAACCGTTTCGATTTCACCTGAGTCGATGACCCCTTTAAGTTGCTCCACGAGCGTATCGAAGAGTTTGTTTACACCGGAATGTTCGAAGTTGCTTTGCACTACATCTTGAACCAAAAAACCGCCTAAATCGTCGTCGAGGTAATCCCAACTCTGACGGATCATTTGTTGATAGGCGGTGGAGGTATAGACAGACAAAGCTTCCAAATTCGTTGGGTGGTAGTTGGTGTTCACGTTGTAGAGCAGTTGAGCCAACTTGGTCATCCATGTGGGAGTTTCCTCCCGATCAATCAAAAGCGTCAAGCGTTGGACAGATTCCGCCAAGCTTTGAAACGCTAAAATCTTCTGATCTTTGTCGTCGTTAGCGATGCACTTAACCATGTGGTCGAGCGATCGCAGAAACTCGTTGTACGCGCTCCGAAGGTTCGTCTTGAAGTGTTCGTGGCTCTTACTCAAGGTTGTTCCTATGCGAATAGAATTAACACCTCTGACGACGGGCGACTCTGACACCCGTTTCAGCGGATGTGGATGTATGCCAAAGTATTTGGATTTTCAAAAAACCTGAAAAAACGAGGAGTGCAAACAGGTTTTAGGGAAGCGTTTCTTGCATTATGATTCCAAACCTCTAACCAACTTATTTACTTCGCCATCAGTTGAGCGATTCTATCTGCAAAGTCATTTCTTGCAAGCTAAAGAACTTTGCGAGGATTTTCTCGTATTTCCTGCCCAAGTCTTGTCCTCTGGCACTAAAAATCCATACATCGTGACTGCGAAAAGTCCCCATAATTTTCCGGATGGGAACGCAAGATCAATGAGCCAGCGAGGAGAGACTAACTGAATCGCTTTTTGACGCAAGATTAACATTAAAAGCCTTTGCCTCATTGGAGGTGTGTGGGTTGCGGCTCTTGTCGTTGTAACCGATGTAGATGGGCTCAGTGGCCTGCAATAGACAGAACGCAGCCGGCCATTTGGCTCAGTCCACCGGGTAACGCTTGTTGTGCCTACCTGACTCGTTCTGAACGTGTGAAGCCGGCCCGATGGGTCAACGTATCGCGTTGTGCTCTGTTGAGCCGATGCCGAACCAACAAAGCAAACCAGGATGAGGGATAGCGTAAGTAGTCCTGTCTTCATTTGTTCATTCCTTCGAAGTGTTTGAGGGCTTACTGAGGAATACTGAGGAACCCCCTCTAAACTGTCATTCATCAAACCCCATTGCAACTAGTGCAGCAGTTGTTGTATGCTGGATTTTGCGATATTTGCAGGGGTTTTTTAGCAAAACTCTTTTGAACGTTGACCAATTCATAAGCCGTGGGTCGCTGGTTCAAGTCCAGTCTTCGCTACTGTTAGTTTATCTAGCGATTCGTTGACCAAACGTTACGTGACCACAAGGTCAGAGCGCTGTTTTCGAGACCCAAAGCCGTTGAGGTTTTGCGTTGGGTGCAGTTGATCTTCGATATTCGTCTACGGAGAACTACGTTTACGATTGGCTCATCCGGTGTTTCGGGGAGGTCAAGCGAGTAGTCGCTCGACCCCCACTGAGTCACACGAGCGTAGATGTCGCATTCGTCGGTGTAGACGACTGTACCGATAGCTATTGTGGCTCGCATGATTGGCTCGATCGTTACCTGCTGGACGTTTGCGAGCATTCGAATAACCACTTCGCCCGAACGTTGAATCATCCCAAAGATGGGAGGCTTCTCCTTCTCCAATGTGCCACGACCTCGCTCGCCTTTCAAACGCCTTCGACGCCCTTCTCGTCCTTTTTGTGTCAGGAACCGTTTTCGTCTTTTTGCGGACGTAAAAGGGGACGCGGACGTAAAAGGGTAAACTACCCCCGTCCCCTTTTCTCGTCTCCTTCTTCGGAGTGCAGTTTGTGCGCATGAGTTATTCTGCGCGTCATAGTTCAAAAGCCTTAAGCCAATACAGTTTGGCATTCGAACTTGAAGAAGCCAACGCATGTGATGTCATTACTAGATTGCTATTCGTTGTGCCTGTCCTTTAATGTTCTCCTTTAATGTTCTCCTTTAATGTTCTCATGGCAAGTAGTTCTCTGGCGAGTTGGTGAATCCGCGAGCCCGTGGAAAGCGTGGCTTGCACAGCCATAGCGTTGCACGCAGACTTTCCAACACTGGCCGAAATTCATTAGCGTCAACTCGTTCCCACGCTCCCAGCTTCGGACCGAGGGCAATCACATGCAACCGCGGTGCACTCCAGCACATGCACAGTGGCTTGTACTTCGTCCAAATTCAATCCAATTTATTCTTTCGTACTGATTCTAACTTCGCCAAGATCAGTCGTTTCACCAGATTTCGCGACGAAGGTTTTTACGTTTGGATAGTCTTCAGCAACACGCAGTACATAGGTGGCACCGGGGATCAAGGCTGGATAGGTAAATCGACCGTCGACAAAACCTTCTTTGTAACCAACATCCTCGACGAGCTCTTCTTCGAACTCTCCGCTTTCCCAAAACTTTTCATCAAATCGATAGGCACCAGGACTCATAACCAAACTCAATTCTGCATTTACAAGATAACCCGTCGAAATGGGCTGTCCCTCCGCGTCGACGAATCGAATGGTTGCGGCCCCGCAAGGCTCAAGCGTAATCGTCGGACTGTCGTTGGCGGACGTCAGGAATGCTGTCGCTCCAAGTCTGTTTTCGAGAAAGTGAATCTTGTATTCCACACCGTCCGCAAGGCTTCCCAAATCAAACCGTCCATTGATTACCAGATCCGAGAACCCAATATCCCATGACAATACTTCCGAAACGTTTAGGATCGAATACGAGGTTACGTCAACGGGAGCGGTACCGTCCAAATTGACAATCTTTCCCGAAATTCGCTTCCCCCTTTCAACCGTGATTTGCAGTTCCAGAGGCTTCGCATTCATTCGTGGTTCGATACGTGCAAAAGCGTGGACGTACTTGCGAGTTCCACCATCCTTGTTACAAAACAGGTTACGGCTGCCGATTGTTTTGAAAATGTGGTTTTGGCCTGGAGTCGTGATTAGCAAGTGTGCAAAGCCTGGTGGGACCGCAATCTCGAATCTTCCGTCTTTGTCCGATCGCTCGTAGGGCTCAAATCGATACCAAACCTCTAACGGATCGTACGGTTCATGCTCGTTACTGGCCGACTCTTCTTCGTAATATATGTTGGCGTCGACGACAGGGATCTTCGAACCCTTTTCAGTGATCGTACCGCGGACGAGGACCCCGCGACTAAGCTCGAGGTCTACTTCACGAACTCTGTCACCCGCTTTCCATTCGATAGCATTTCCCATAAGTTGCCGGTTCAAATAAGGTTCTCCTTTTGGAGCAAACGCTTGGATGCCAAAGCGCAAACCTGGGTATGCTGAAATTCGATAGCGTCCATTCTGGTCTGAATGACCGTCCACTTGCATCGATCGGCTGTTTTTGTCCTGACAGGACAATACGGAGACCTTGGCGTTGGGAATTGGGTCTTTCGTGTCCGAGTATCGAATCGTGCCTTCGAAAATTTTCGAATGAGCCAATGCGATCACTGCCTCTTCATCTCGTTTTGCGTTGCGAGTAATGGTTCGGTAGGTGTCGGCGACCATTTCTGGCTCGCCCGTGTTGAGTGCAATCATCTGCGGCGCAACTCGGTCGTTACCCTCTACCACCAAGTAAACGCCGTGACCTTGGGAGACGCCACCTATCGAGAACCGACCATCCGCATCCGTCGTTGTGACGAACGTCTTGTCATGCACAATGGACGCAAAGTTGCCGAAGGGTTTTCCTTCAATTGGGACGACGACGCTTGCTGGCCGGATGTCCAGGCCGACGAGAGGCTGACCGTCGACATCGACCATTCGAGCCGTGATAACTACTTCTTTCTGCAGTTTTATCGTTTCCATTTTGCTGGTGGTATCCAAATCAATTTTCTGCCTTTGATTCCTTGAACTCTTGGCTGGAAGTATCTGGCTGCGCGAAACTTGACCTAACGAAGGCGGGGGCAACTTCTCGCAATTTCGGGCCAACGACAAACTTCTCCGCTCTTTGATTGGCATCATTTTGCAACGCGCGTTGGTCTACATCATCCTCATTGATTCGATTGAATGCGAAGACCTGTGGTAACTTTAATGACAATCCTTCCAGCCCACTAAACGCCATGGTGAAGCTCACAAAAGGAGCGAGCACCACCGCCGACAAAGTGGTACGATAGACGACTGACTGAAATGCGGAACCTCGCGTGCGAAACAGCCACGCCGCCATTAGCCCTGTGCCGATGAGCAACGTGGACTGCAGAAACCAGTTCACTGCAAAAGTGATTGAAGCGCCACAGTAATCCAAGAACTGCAGTTCTAGTGCTTGCCAAATCATGACCGCTTCTCCAGCTTTGCTTTGCTGTTGATCAGTTTTCGAATCTCAGCTAATTCATGGGTGGAAACGCTTTTATCGGTCAGCAAATGAGCGACCAAATCCGTTGCATTCCCTCCGAAGACGCGACTCAGTAACTCCTGAGTCTCAGAACGCTTGAAATCAATTTCTTTCACCAACGGAAAAAAAACAAAGGTTCGCTCGGCGGCTTTATGGTCGACCGCCCGTTTGTCTTCCAATCCGCGCAATAGAGTTTGAACGGTGCTGTGCGCGATAGGCTCCAACACGTTCATTGCATCTGTGATCTCGCGGGCAGTTGCTTTACCCTTCCTCCACAGGACCTGCATAATGAGCAACTGAACTCGGCCCAACTGCGTAGTACTCATGAAATTGCTCCAGTCGTTTAGTTGACTAAATCTAGTCTTGTAGACAATCGGGGTCAAGTCCCGTGTTCGGATCTTTTGCTAACATGGCGATTTTTTCCAGATGGCTCGAGCCACACGGTGACACGCAGTAACGAGAGAAAAACTGACACTTCTCGTACTCAGTCATCGGCGGTACCCTCAAAGCGAATCGATCCGGCCAGTTGTCTATTGTCTCGAGCAAGCTTCGCTGCTTCAAGTTTTTGATTAACGCTGCGGTGGGTTTGTCGACCTGCTGGCAGCTAACTAAGAATCGCAGAAATCGGCTTGCCATCGTTGGCAACCTTGAATGGACGTCCGGTCGGCGAAATGACGATTTCGTCCAACGACAGACCCAGCAGTTTTGCAATTGTCGCATTGAAGTCGGCGGGCGAAACGCCATCTTTTTCGACACCGAATCCGGCAGCATCCGAAGCTCCATAAAACTGACCGCCCCGAACGCCCGCGCCAGCTAGCATCGACGAAAACACCGCCGGATGGTGGTCTCGACCAACGTTGTAGTTGATCGCCGGCGAACGACCGAACTCCGTTGTTAATACGATCAACGTGTCTTGCAACAATCCTCGTTCCGACAAATCCTTTAGCAGATTCCCGACCGCCTTGTCCATGATGGCCGCACGAGCTGGGAGGGTCCCTCCGTTGAAGATCGCCGTGTGCATATCCCATCCGCCGCAGGTTACTTCCACACACCGAACGTTGTTCTCAATCAATCGCCTTGCCAAAAGACAACCTTGACCAAACGCATCCCGACCATAACGATCGCGATCTTCGTTCTTTTCTTTGTTGAGGTCAAAGGCGACCAACTCATCGCTCGCAAGCAAGGCTGTGGCCTCCAAATAAAGATCTGTGTACGTCTTTACCCCATGGTCCTTATACCTCTTTTGAAACTTGTTATCGAATCGGTTGATCAGTTCGATACGCTTATCAAACGACTTGTCGGTCAAGTACGAAGGTGGCTTAGTATTTTCAAGACCACGATTTGGATCTGCGATCGGCAGTGGACTCATGGAGGGGTCAAAGAAGCCTGGCCCAGGGTGTTGCCCCGATGGGCTGATCATGACCGTATCCGGCAACGACTTGCTCTTTCGCCCAAGCAGCTTTTGCATCCAAGGGCCAATCGATGGGTGACGTTCCGTCGCGATGGCCTCGTAGCTTGTTCGCATCAAGTATTCGCCAGCCTCATGGTCACCGGTTTGGGTGTTCATGGAGCGGATAACCGCCATCTTGTCAAACTGAGAAGCGAGTACCGGTAAATGTTGGCTAATCTGACAGCCGGTTACTGAGGTTGCGATCCCTTTCGTCGAGCCTTGGTTCTCATGCCCAGGCTTCAAGTCGAAGGTATCGATGTGACTCATCCCGCCAGACATGAACAAATAAATGATTCGCTTGGCTTTGCCCGGACTCGATTTTTCGGCAGCCACAACCGCTTTGTCCAATCCTGGGAAAAGGCTGACCCCCAGCGAAGCACACGCGGCCGAGCTCAAAAAACGACGGCGGTCCTGCGAATCCAACATACGTGCTAAGTCTTGCATAGTGACTTTATCCTTATTGAATGAAGAGGAATTCGCGAGTGTTCAAAAGTGACCAAACTACGTTACCATAACCGACCGGGCCATCTTCTTTGACTTCGCCCACTGCCAAAGCCATCTCGTCTGCATCGGGCAGACGGCTCAAGATGGTCAAGAATACGGTTCGTATTCCTTCCTGGATCGTCTTTTTGCGAATGATGCTGTTGTAAATCGTCGAGTCTTTTTCAAGAAGTTTGTGGGACATTGGCCCATTGAACATCATCAAAATCTGAGGCACCGATCCCGACTTGTTGGAATTCGAAATCAGTTCCCGATCCGACTGACCGAAAAGCCGGATGAAGTGATCTGGCGGCAGGGGAGACGGCAGCTCCGACGCCTTCGCCATGAACAGACCTTTGAACTGAAATTTGTTTTTGTTGACGTTCGCCTGATTGTCGACTTTGCCACCTTCTTGTTCGGCACGCACGACTTCGATGGCTTTCGCTTTCGTCAGATCCAACTTAACCACTTGAGTTCGAAGGTTAGCTGGTTGTTCTCGGTACTCGATTGAATCGGCAGTGAGGGTCAAGAACGAATCCCACACTTGTTCAGCGGTCATGCGGCGAAGCACAGGGCCAGGGAAGTGGTATTGCTCGTCGGAGACGAGCTCCGTCCCGCTGGCTTCGCGTTGATAGACTTCGGTATGCATGAGGATTCGAATATATTCCTTCATATCGAAACCGAGACGCTTCATTTCCGATTCGAGGAAGTCCATCAATTGTGGGTTTTCTGCCACGGTGGAGTCCAACATGTCATCGACCGGTTCGATCTGTCCGACACCGAAAAGTTGCTTCCAAAGGCGGTTGGCGATGGTTTTTGCAAAGCGTGGATTTTCTTTGTTGACAAGCCAACGGGCAAAGGCTTTGCGGGGCGGTTCCCCTTTTTTGATCTCCACGGGTTTGCCGAAAATGGTCTTTGGCTCAACAATCGTACCGGGTTTGGCATCGTCGTAGGCGTAGTCCTTTGGCAACGCAATCTTGGCATTGATGTCATCGTTCAGAATCGTCATGTTGTTGCTGATCATTCGGTCGAAAACGTAACCGTTGTTTCGGCGATCTTCTTCCTCCTGTTCGATCTTGTCATACTCGGCTCGCAACCGAATGGCGGGGTCTTCGGAAAAGAATCGCTTGTCGCCACCATGGGTGGAGTTTTTCGTGCCAAAGGTGAAAGCCGCCATTTCATAGAACTCTCTCTGAGTCCAACGATCAAACGGATGATTATGGCATTGAGCACAACCGATTCTTGTTCCGAGAAAAATTCGAACCGTATTGTTCATAATATCCAGAGGCATTCCCGGATCGCGTTGCATGTAACCTGAAGCCGGATTGTCCCAAACAAGTCCTTCGGCGCTGAGCATTTCGTAGGTCATGCGATTCCACGTTTTATTCTCAGCCAGTGACTGCTTGATCCACTGCCGATAGGGCTCGCCTCGAACTCCATTGTTGAGAGTGTCCCGATATCGGAGAATGTCGACCCAATAGTTAAAATAGTGGCTTGAATAGCCTTCGCTGCTCAAGAGCTCGTCGATCAGTTTGGAGCGTTTGTTTGGATCGGTCGAGATCATGAATTTGTTGAGCTCGCGCAAGTTTGGGATCGAGCCTGTTGCGTCCAAGTAAACTCGACGGACAAACTGATGGTCGTTTAGTGCGGCGTTTGGTTTAGTTTTGTACTTGGAGTAATTGGCATTTACCAAGCTATCGATCTTCTTTGCAGAATCCAGAGTCTGGACCAGTTTAGCTGGGTCGACCGGTTTCGGCTTGGCCACGAACTTAGGAATGGGTGGCTCGATCTTTTTTTCACCCTTCTTCTTTTCCTCGGCTTTGGCGGGAGTAAGCTCCTTGGCTTTGACCAAGTCTTCTTGCATTTGCTCGGTATTTCCAAGCTTCTTATTGGCCTTGTATCGGCCTTGGTAAGCGGCCACCATGTTGGGACTGAGTTCGATCGCTCGGCTGAAATCGCTCAACGCTTTTTCTTCTTCTTTTTGTTCCAAAAGCAGATTGCCACGCTCGCAATAGACGTTCGGGTCTTCACCTGCTGAAATGGCAAGGTCCAACGATTTGAGTGCGCTGACATTGTTGCCTTGCACCTTAAAGATCTTGCTTCGAATGAAATGGGCTTGTGCATTTCGCGGATTCACGTTGAGGGCTGCATCGAGATCCGCATTGGCACGAACGTAATCCTTGTTCGCGGCGAAAACGACGGCTCGGTCACAAAGTGCTTCGGGAAGGTAGGGGTCGATTTTGAACGCGGCCTCCAAATCCTTTTTGGAGGACGAAGGGTCTTTTTTGGCCAAGTAAGCGACCGCGCTGCGTTCGTAAGCCAAAGCGTTCTTCCCGTCCAGTTCAATGGCTTTCTTTTGATCCGCGATCGATTGGTCGTAGTTCTGTTTGAGGGTGTAGATATACCCTCGCAAACTGTATGCCTCAGAGTTCACTGGATCGATTTGGATGACACGGTTTAGGCTGTTGATGGATTTGTCGAGCTCTGCTCGCGCGATGTAAGCTCGAGCGCGATTGAAATGACATCCTATGTGATCGGATTTTTCAAGCGTCCCCAAATAAGCGCTGTTGATCGCCTTCAAGAACATGCCTTGCTCGTACAAGGCACGAGATCGAAAGGCATATGCGTCAGCGCGTGAAACAATATGGTACTCGTCGCGAAGGGGAAGTTCGAGGCCAGCGTCAAATTCTGTGACAGCAGCCGCGAAATCCCCATTGCCCAAAAGCGCTCGTCCTCGGATGACGTTGGCGGCAACCGATTTGTCATTGATGGCCAGAATTTGTTGGCAAAGCGCGTTGGCTTGATCCCAGGCCTTGTTGGCAAAAAGCTGCTCGGCCTGGGCCCGTAACGCTTCGATTTGAACTTGCTTGGGATCCTTTTCTTTCACAGGCCCAGAGCCGGGCGGCTGGAAGGCCTTAGTGTGGATCGGACTTGAAGTGCCGAATCCCAAAACCAAACACAAAACAAGAATGTGCTTTTTCCCGAGCGGGTAATGCGCAACTTCCATCTTTGAACTCACGACTCAGATTGGAGGACGGGAATCGAACTTTCACCACATTATGTTACGACAATTCTCAAACCGCCATGTGGGGATGGGCATTGTCGAAAGGAAAGCGCCTAAAAGGAAAGCGGCCTGGCACCTAGCGAAGCGGCCATTCCAATCAAACCCTGATGGATTGGACCCTGTGTCCGGCAAGTCCTTTGAACATCGCCGGACCCGTCCCCTTTTCCGCCTCGTTCTGCAAGCTATCAAAGCATGAACACCAAGCCCGCCTGATCTCAATTTGGTTTCCAAGTTGGCGGCCCATATGTCATCACAATTTTTTCGACATCGTCACCCGAGAGTGTCCTGGCATTCTCAAACATCGGCCGGTTCTCCGGAGCTAGGAATTCCGGTTCTTGGATTTGTTTAAACAACGGGTCGATAGAAAACCCTGAGTGATCCGCACCATATCGGAGCAACACCAACGATGTGATCGTGTCGCGATAGTCTGCACGGCCACCTTCAATCGCCGCAATGGCGAGCGCTCTGCGCACCCATTCAATATCTTTCGGCGAACCGATGCGTGCGCTCATGCGACGAACGTATAACCACATCGAGTCCAGCTCCTTGTTGCGATCCGAAAAATATTCCCGAATCTGGCGACGAGTTCCGCTGTTTGACTTCAGGTAGAGATCTGCAAGCTGGCTATAACGCTGGTCAGCGTCACACTCGCCCAATGCGTCCCAAGCGTGGATGCTCGCGTAAGCGTTTTCACCTGGTAGATTTTGCCATTTACGGAACAAGGAGTTTTTTAGAAGGGGTTGGAGACCTGCAGTCAGTTCTCGGTAGACGTGTTCAATGTTTTCCCCTCGCGTCTTGACATCCACGCCCGCCCATTCTAAGTAGAATGGGACTTCGATCTCTTGCTTGATCTGTTCGAGCGTACGGCCATTGTCGATGGCTTTTTTCAATGCAGTCCGCAGGTCCAGGAAGTAGCGTTGTTGTTTGGCCAATAGTTGTATGTCGCTCAATTCCCCATGCCCTGGTGCAACCTTCTTAGGGCTCAGTTCCTGCATTGCGCCGAGAACAGCGATCCAGCTCTCGGTATTGCTATCTCCCGTGTAGTTGAAAGCGCCATTGACGCACGCATCGCCGGTAAACAGAATCCCATGCTTTGGCAACCAAGCGACTGCGTCACCAGCCGTATGCGCATGTCCCAAGAAAATCAATTCGACCCGTTGGTCGCCATCGTCAAAAATCAGCTTATGGCTGAAATACATGGACGGGATGCCGTACTTCAAATCACCATACTCTGCGGCTCGGTCTTTGCTGTTTGCGGCATTGGCGAAAGCCGCCTGGCCTTTGTTTTGAAACAGGGGTTGGCTGCGTTCGTGCGCTAGGACCGTTGCTCCCAATTCGATGTACTTTACGTTGCCATCCGCGTGGTCGCCGTGATAGTGGGTGTCGAAAACAAAGCGAATTGGTTTTTCGGTTGTCTTTCGAATGGACTCGACAACTTCCTTGACTTGCCCTGGAAAATTAGCGTCAATGACGAGAACAAAATCCTTAAAGACAACCCATCCTTGATTGCATCCGGTGAACTTGGGGGACGTTTGCGCTTTACGGAAATGGACACCGGGCGCCAATTCCTGGATGGTCGTTTCGTCAGGAGCAGCCATGCCTACCGTGGCCAGCACGATTAGTCCAAGCAAATAAAAAGTCGTTTTACAAATGCGTAAAATCATGGTGAACTCCAGGGTTAGAATATTTGGTGCTAGAATATTGGAGGGAGAAGTGAAAACATCATTCTAACGTCGTCTGGACTTTGGTAGATGCGTTTTTTCGAGTGTGCCAATCGCCATCCAGATCAATACGCCTTGGAATAACAGACGTAAAAGGTGAACGAACGGCGATGCGGGGACAATTTCCTGATGCTGGTAAAGGTAGATGTTAGCGGGGAAGACGGTGATCAACAAGGCAATGATCCCCCAAGCCGCGAATCGTGAAAACCGAGGGGTAAGAAGACAAATCCCCAACCCAATCTCAATGACACCGCTCAGGTAAACCAACTCCAAGTGAAGTGGAATATACGGCGGCATGATTTTGAGGAAGAAACTTGGTCGGATGAGGTGCATTGTGCCTGCAAAGACCATCAGGACCGCCAAAAGCCATTGTGAAATCGTTTTGATTGTAGTCATGCAACTCTCGTCACTTTCAAATTATTGTGCAAAACTGTCGCTGCGAGTGCATGTGAACATCTTAAGAAAACACAAAAAATCTTTTTTCAATTGCGGGTTGCGGATGCAGATATCGCCTTCTGTCTAGGAGGGAGTAACATGATCCGATTTACACGAATACCAGTTCGACAGGAAAAGATTGACCCGTCGAAAATGTACGAATTACCTTTGCCATCCGAGCCTACGTCTTGTAGGTCAGGCAGCTTGGAGAAAGTTGAAGTTATGAGGTTGCGTTGGCAACAACGTGTCGCACTGCACCATCCGCACGATGAACAGAATTTGATCGCCGATAGCTCGCAGGAAGAGTTCAGTGACGAGTAGTGATGGATCAGTAGTTCATCACCATGAGCATAAGTCCTGCAAAGTCGGGTGTGCATTGAGTTAGGATAGAGTTTAGTGTGGCGCAACAATTTTGTATTCCAGTGCCCACTCCATTTTTTGGTTTGGTGCCAAGTTTATTTGAGAATAGGGTTCGGGGCAAATCGTGCTCCCCACACCCCAGAAATTCATTTTTTTGAGCGGGCTATCACCCTTGCACTCAATCGACAGACCGCTCGGAATATGCTTCAGTAGGAATTGGTGATCGCTCACCTTTTGGCTATGACCAGACAATTCAGCAAAAAATGATCTCGCCCCCACTAATTCTCGAAAGCTTATAGTTTTGTCTACCACTTTTACGGTTTCGTCAAAGCTCGCCTTTCGATTGATCGGGGTGATCGAAAACGGAAGCTGAACCTCGTAGTTCGGGCCAACTTTGTCCGAATCGACTAAGAAGAAATTATGGTTGTAGTGATCCGTACTCCACGATCTTGCACCGACGTTTTTCAGTTGATGCTCAATTCGAAAACCTGACTCGGTGAGTCGAATCGTTTTCTGATATTCGTATCCAAGGGAGCTGCTCGCGGATTCATCGAGCAACCGTTGGCGAAAAGTGATGGATGAATTGTCACGTTCTGTGGTCCAGTCTCCACGACGAACGAACTCATAGGCGTTCCAAAATCTATATTCAGATTCTTCCGGTTGCTTAAGTATTCCAACTCCAATCTTGACAAATGTCGACCCGGTTTGATTCGGAAGATAGCCTAGCGGTGCCGCATTTCCAAACTCTTCGCAAGGGCCGGTGACATCATCGTTAGCGTCAGGATTGGAGGGGCCAGTATGCCACCGTTCACAAAGCTGGTGGTCGCCCATCTGAATCTTCTGAATCATTCCGGAATGATCAAAGCGTGTACCGCGGTAGTTAACGCCATCTCCCGGCACCGATAACCACATTTGTATTGCCCCATTCTTCAAAAAAATTGGAGCCGATGGCTTTGTCTCTTGAGCCCAGGTGAAGGCAAAGTTGGTTAGAATCAGAAACAAACCAACAATCGATACGCGCGTTTTGAACATGCAAAAACCCCAATCATTCAGAATTTGAACTCGATTTCGCACAAATGCATGGGAAAAGGTATCCACGCTGGCAGTTGATCGTGCTACTGCTAAACTTTAAAGCCTACGAACACACACGACAACCCACGCAACAACCAAAGATTGATTGCCAATCGTGTTTTGACGCTAACTGACGCAAAAATGGACGAACTCATTTATGACTCACCAATACATTTCGCGGATAGAAAACCTGCTCGATCCGGCAGCCAATATACTGCTCAATATGAGCTACGAGGAAGCGGAAAAACGAGTCCTGTCCGGCGACCCAAAGCTCGTCGATGAAATCGATGGGCAGTTTGCAATCATGGTCGCCAGCGAAAAGACCGTACGGATGGCTCGATCGATCGGTCGACCTTTGCGCTACTTCTTGGCTAAACTGGTGGACGGACCATGTTTGATCGTTGCGGAGCGAATCGATGAGATTCTAGGTCGACTAGCCGAGATGGGGATCTCAGACCAATTCCACCCCTCCTATACGCGTATGGTCCCTGCACACTATGTCGTCAAAATCGAATTGCTAGGTTGCCCCGATCCCAATCCAAACTACCAACGATTTTTCACGCCAGAACGAAACGCACTGCCTGCTGACTTGTCCGTGATTGGAGAGCAGTATGTCACTCGACTTTCACAAGAATGCGATCGTTGGCTCGATACAATTCCCGCGTCGGCGCCCATCGGAGTTTTATTCTCCGGTGGCATTGATTCTGGAGCAGTTTTGATCGCGATTCATGATCGATTGCTAAAACGGGGTGAATCGCCGGCAAGGCTCAAGGCATTTACGCTTCGGATCGACAATTCTGTCGGGGACGCAACCCAGGCGCAACTGTTTGTTCGACAATGCAACATGGAAGAGATCCTAGAAATTGTCGACTGCGATAGTCAATCTCTTGATTGGCGAGAAACAGTTCGAGTGCTTGAGGACTACAAGCCGCTTGATGTCCAAAGCGGGACGATGGCCATGGCCCTGTGCCGTGAAATCCGCCATCGCTATCCGGATTGGATCCATTTGGCAGACGGCGATGGCGGGGATGAAAACCTCAAGGACTATCCAATCGAGGAGAATCCAGAACTTACCATTCGAAGTGTCTTAAACAACTTGATGCTCTATCAAGAAGGCTGGGGAGTTCATGCGATCAAGCATTCGCTGACCTATAGTGGCGGTCAAAGTCGTGGCCACATTCGAACCAGTGCCCCTGCCTCGCATTTCGGATTCAGCGGTTTTAGTCCCTTTGCCTTGCCTCGTGTCATTGAAATTGCCGAAGCCATACCCTTTATCGAATTGACGAATTGGGACCATAGCAAATTATATGAACTCAAGGGGGAAATCATTCGGCGTGGAATCCAGTCGGTCTGCGAGGTAGATATGCCAATCTACGAAAAGAGACGGTTCCAGCATGGTGCAATCGATAGGCATAGGTTCTCGGAGCTCTTTCCAATCGACGAAGCGGATTATCGGTTCGAATTCTTGAACGCATACCAACCGCTACGATAAGGCGGATCGTTGGTGAACACCATCAGGCTTGAACTCGAATCGATACGGCCAGCTATCTCGCGCCCATCGCCCTGGTCAGTCCCGAAAGTCCTTCGCTCGCTCGAATGCGACGGATACGGGGGTGAAGTAGAAACAACGACGATTTTTTTAACTGGAGCTGAGTGCCCATTCCGATGCACTATGTGCGACCTATGGCAATATACATCGACCGAAAACACACCGGTCGGGGCAATCCCTTTTCAACTAAAGCACGCTATTTCTTCTAACCCATCATTGGAAACAACCAATCAGCGAAGGTGGCTAAAACTTTATAACGCGAGTAATTTCTTCGATACAAGATCGGTTCCGCGAGAAGACCTGGGTGCTATTGCGAAGCTTTGCACTCCTTTCGAACGGGTGATTGTCGAAAACCATCCGCGGTTCTGCGACGATCGAATGGAGTGGTTTGCGAAGGCTATTGGCGGCCAACTTGAGGTAGCGATGGGTTTGGAGACGATTCAGCCTGAGGCAATGGCCGCGATGAACAAAGGGATGACGCTCAACGATTTTGAAACAGCCGTGGAAAATTGCCATCGATTAGGGATCGATGTTCGCGTATTCGTATTGCACCATCCGCCAGGTTTGCCGGCGGAAGACTCTAGCGACTGGACGTTGAAGACGGTTGCGTTCGCATTAGAACGCAAAGTACGGCATGTCAGCATCATCCCTGTTCGCGCCGGGAACGGATGGATAGATAATCTCATTGATTCCGGTCGCTATGAATTGCCAACCGTCTCGATGGTCCGGAAACTTTTCAAAGCCTTTCCAAAGCGCAATTGGCACTGCCCAACCTCTTCGATCATCGAATTCGATCTTTGGGATTGGGATACAATCAAGGGCCACTGCGATCATTGCAGACCGATTTTGAAACAGCACATAGCCCAATGCAATCGAACTCAAATATTTCTGCCTTTTGATGAAATCAAGATCGATTGTGAATGCAATCTTTGATGCGGTAATTGTAGGTTCGGGTTTCTCAGGTAGTATCCTCGGAAAAATTCTGGCCGGATCAGGTTGGAGGGTTGCGATTGTCGATCGAGCCACGCATCCCAGGTTTGCAATCGGCGAGTCCTCTACGCCGACCGCCGATTTTTTGTTGGCCTATCTGGCGGATCGTTGGCGGATGCCAGAGTTTCGGCCATTGGCTGCCTGGGGCACTTGGAAGGAATCCTATCCGCAAATCGTTTGCGGAAAGAAACGAGGCTTCACTTACTTCGCTCATTTGCCTGAACAGCCGTATCGAGACTGCAACGAGCATTCACAGTCTCTTATGGTAGCTGCTTCGCAAACAGACTACTGGAGCGACACGCAATGGCTCCGTAGCGACGTCGATGCATTCCTGGCCGAACAGTCCGTTGCTAGCGGCTGCGAGCTTATTGAAAGCGCAATCATCGACGAGCTCCATCGCGATAATGGAATTTGGAAAATGCGAATCCTAGCGGAATCGCGCGAGCTGTCTGGTGTCATTGTGCCGCCTTCCGTCCGCCTCTTGAAGGCGCGTTGGGTTATCGATGCCGGCGGCGGTGGCGATTTCTCCGAACGTTGGTTGGGAAATCAACGCGATGACGCTTGGATGAAGACTCAAACAGGTTCCATATTCGGACATTTTCACGGCGTCGATAGCTTTGCTAAACACCTGGATTGCGAGACGGCTATTGATCCCACTGCAAAATTTAACGCGGATGATTCAGCCCAACATCATGTCACGGACGACGGCTGGATGTGGGCACTTCGGTTTGATAATGGAGTAACGAGTGTCGGTATTGTCCAGCCAACGGATCGTTGGCAAACCGTCAAAACCATGGTTGATGCTGAGCACGTATGGAGGCGATGTATCAGCCGTTATCCATCCATTCAAGAAATGTTAGCGAAAACAAGGCCCGCCGAGAGCAAGGCTCCGTGGTTGCGTTGGAGCAATCGTCTGAGTCGTTGTCGCCAGCGG
>JANLRK010000756.1:0-1702 GCA_031361585.1 Pirellula sp.
AGATGGTATCGATCGCTATGCATGGTCGCAATGCGTAGCCATTCCGGAATTGCAAGGTTGGTTTGCCCGGCTTGTTGAAGCCGATCGGCTAGCAGCATGGTCGGCCCTGCTTGCAATGGCAACAACAGCTTGTCGCGTTCCGCAAGCCAACGCTGGAGTCTATCCGAACGAATTTCGGCAGGTGGAACAGTTCGCCAGAGCTGTACGCGGGCATAGGCGCCAATGAGCGGTGACTTGGCGTTCTTTGCCAAATGCTCGAGCCGCTCAATAGCATTGGGACGCTTTGCGCCGCTTACAAGCCACGATGCTCCAAGTAGTTGGATAGCTTCCGATTCCTGAGTAATCCATTCCTCGCTAAGCGATTGAATTTCGTTTAAACTTGAATTCACCAACGCAGTCTCACCCCAGGGTATTGGTATGGTGGAAAGGAGCAATTGCGGTGGATTCTCTTTAGCCAGTGACACGAAGAGGATTCCAGCAATGCGTGGCCGGCCCAACGCGGAACACGCTTCAATCATTTCCGACAAAATCACTCGCTGTTGCCACTTTGGAAGTCCACTTTTGATTGCATCGTTTCCTTGTTTTATGACAGACGAATATTGCCGCTCCGAAAACAAACGATGGATCTGCTCGCCGGATTCGTTGTCCCACGCGGGCTCGATTCGAACAACAAAGTCACCCGGAGTCGTGATTTCCCTTTTGGTACCTGGCCGAACTAGGACAAACTTTTGGTCGTCCCATTCCTTCACTTTACCAGCGTCTTCAAAAAGCTGCCTCGGCTCCCAACGATTGAGGCTCGTGTCACCTGGCTCGGCGAACCAGATGCGGCTCATTTCAGTCTCAGGTACATCTTGGGATTTCACTGATTGCGCTGAAGCGATGCATGCCATGCTGATCAATAGCAATCTTGGCAAAAAAGCGATTACACGGTTTCCGGCGAAACGTCGCATAGGACTAATCGGACAATCAAATCGGTGAGGTTGGTAGGTTTACGACAAGTGCGTTCTCGACCACAATACAACACGGTCCCTGTTGCCTTAACGTAACACGCGTTCTTCATTTTCGATAGGTCGTATGGCTTCGCTTCAACTGATCACCTACCCGCATCCGACTCTGCGGCATTGCTCCAAGCCCATTGTGCGTGTCGACGCACGGCTCAAAGAGCTTGTGGACGAGATGTTTGAAATTATGTACGAATTTCGTGGCGTAGGCCTCGCTGCCAATCAGGTAAATCTCCCGATTCGCTTGTTCATTGCCAATCCGAGCGGAGACAAAGAGGAAGGTCCAGAATTGGTTTTTATCAACCCGGTGATCAACCGAGCTAAGGGCTCGACTGAGGCTGAGGAAGGATGTTTGTCGTTGCCTGGAATCAATGCACATGTAAAGCGGAACAAGTCACTGTTCGTAAACGCCTACGACTTGAACGGCAATGAGATAAATGCAGAAGTCGATGGATTCATGGGGCGAATCGTACAACATGAAATCGATCACCTGGATGGCGTCTTGTTTATCGACAGGCTAACGGACGAGATCCGACGCCCGATTTCCGAGCAAATTCAAACGTTTGAAAAAATGTTTGAATCAAATCAACAATCGGGGTCTATCGCGCCAAACGACGCTTTGCACTCGCAATTGCAAGAGTGGGAAAAGAAATATTGCGGAAGTTAAAAGTCGCACCCTACCGTAGGTCGCACCTGCCGGG
>JANLRK010000767.1:0-1804 GCA_031361585.1 Pirellula sp.
GCCTCCGGCGGCCAGCAAGTTTGAAAATAGGGGTTTTGGGAAGGCACGATCTGGTTGCCAAACTCTCTCACCCACGAGACAAGCTCGTGGGAGTCGTAAGAAAAAGATGTGGAGTATGACAAGGCTGGAAGCCTTTCCCACATCTCGATGTCTATGTGAAAAAACGCTTTTGAATTGCGTCGGTCAAACGATCCGAGGCGACTGAGATCGCGAGCGCGCCAGCGGATCCGACGGGGCCACCCACCATAAAACCGCCGAGCGCACAGGCCGCATGGCCTACTGAGCGACTAGATCGCTCCGCTTCAGCGTGAGTCATCTCAAGCTGGCGGGCCGCCAAATACGCGCCTTGCCTGGCTGTCTCACCAACCACCGTCGGCACAAGCGAACCGGCAGCGATCAGAAATCTCGATTGAGAAACCGCCGTTAGTGAACCTGCAATCACATGCCGTCGAGCGGTACTGACAAAACTCGAAAACGCGGTTCGCACCACCGTTCTAACGCATAAATCTACCTGGACGCTATGCCCCTTACCTGTTTTCACTTGCCTTGCAAAATGTTCGCAGTTCCCAATAACCAGGTCGTAACCTCTATTGCCAACGGCGGCCAAGGCCCCTTCGATGACGGCATCGGCCGGGAGCTCTTCTTCAACGGTCTCTATCGAAATGTTCGATCCATTTGCGAACACTTCTTTGCTTACTCGCTGAACGGACATCGCGTCCCCGTCCGCCTCAGTCGCGAGATGGACCACCGTGCCATCGCCAATGTCGATACCGAAATGATGGTACCTAAAAATTCCTCGTCTACATTCAACGGATATCAAATCAGCTCGAGCCATGAGAGACTTTCTTGGTTTCGTGTTGCACGTATCGTTTAACAGTCAGCCGCAGGCGTACTCGAATGGTTCGTCGTACGCCTTCGGCTAACGGTTAAACGACAGATGATCATAGCCGACTCGTGGATCAAGGCAACTAAGCCTCTTTCGTAATGTTCACTTCAATTATTGGTTTTCTGTGCAGACAATTTAGACACTAAGGCCTCTAGCCCCGCTAGATTTTGTTCGAGCCTTACTCTTGCATCTTCGTCGGTGTGGTTCAGAATTCCGATGGGGCCATCGTAGCCGCTTTGGGAAATCGTCGCGAGGACCTCTAAGTCGCGGTCGCCGTGTCCAATCGGCAGGATTTTCTTGCCCAATCGTTCGCCATCGGTTTGCATGCCATTGATATTGACGACCAAAAGATGCGGTTTGAGCATTGCCAACACGGCCGGCAAGCGATCGAGCTGATCGTGGGCATGGTGCAGATTAAAGACGATCCCTACGTTAGGCATATCCACTCTGCGAATGAGTTCCAGTTGGTTCTCGGGTATCCCGAACCAACCCCCGTGATTGTATAAGCCGACCTTGCATCCGATTTTCTGGGCTGCAACAGCAATGGTCCGAATTCGCTCGGCCTCTTTTGAGGCGAAGGCATCTGCGTCGCTTGCCGACATGATTGCACTTCCGCCACCCATCACCCAAAGTTGCGGGTGCAGCTTGTGCTTTTCAAAAAGCGACAGAATCATCTTGGCTTCATCATTGAGCACGGTTGGAAACCACCAAGCGGACAATTCGATTCCATTCTCCTTGAGAGCGGCGATTTCCCTTTCGAAGCTAGGTATGTGTTCGGCTCGATAGTCGTATGCGAAACGTTTGATTCCCAAGTCTCGCAACATGCTCGCACGTTGTTCCGGTGATCGTCTTGCGGCATCGAAGGGAACAATACACCAGGCCATAAGGTTCGCTTTCGCAAATGTCTTTTCATTGAAT
>JANLRK010000795.1:0-12382 GCA_031361585.1 Pirellula sp.
ACAACTCCCTCTACGTTGTGAATACGCCCGAGAGCGAATCCGACACAGCCCGAATGAGCGACGCCGACCTAAGGCTCGCCTTTGCTCTTCAGGAGCAACAGGGATCAGCAGATGTAGCTGCAAGCACCGAAGTACAGTCGATCAGAAGGCAGGAGCTTTGGCCATGGTTGGCGTCCCTGATGGTAGTACTTTTGGTTTTTGAATTTGGACTGTCAAATCGAACTCCGCCTTGACGTCCTGTACAACTCACGCACTGGCGAGCGTAGCAACGCTCGCCAGTACGTGGCCAACGAACATTTGAATGCCCGATTTGATGAGGTGTGCAATAAAATGAGCTCAACGCAGACACAAAAAAATGAATATACGAGCGGAGTCGTGAATCGGCTCGCTAGCCTTCGCGTTCGCTGGCTAACCGTAAACTTGCTTACGGTTGTAGTCGCCGTTTTTGCATTGCTGGGGTGCATATGGTTCCTCGTGGCGGCGACGGACTATACCTTTGAATTGACGCAGAGAGTGCGGCGATATTTGTTCTCTTTCGGTGCAATTCTTGGCCTGACAGGGTCGACGCTTTTGATCGCAATGATAGCCCGAACTGCCAAGCTAAAGGATTTGATAAGTCTATTGGAGACACGGTTTCCCGATTTTGGACAAAGATTACGTACGGTGCTCGATCTACATGAGGGCAGGTTCAACGCGCCAGCTCCAATGCTGCGCGTGCTAGGAAATCAAACTCTGGCCCGTTGGGAGACGAGCGCTCCTAACAAGTTGATTGCGTATCGCAAATTGTGGCAATGGTTTGCCATAGCATCGATTGTCTTTGGCCTACTATTTACGTCGTTGGCTATTGAGAATCAATGGAGTAAAGCCCTTCGGCGGACGTTGGGAGCGGATATTCCGTATACCGTACTAACTGTGGAGCCTGGTAACATTGAGGTACTGGAGGGCACGGACGTTGAACTGAGTTTGCAACTCGAAGGTAGGCTTGGTCGAAGGGTTTCAGGGAAGTGGCGTAAGACCAATGGAGAAGTCGATGGCGAGTCGAAAAACAACTGGGTTGAAAACGAACTGGACCCGGGCATAGCGGCCGGCGACAAAGACATAGCAAAGTATTCTCTGGCCCTTGGAAAATTAAGGGAGTCAGTGGAATACCGATTTGAAACCAGCATAGGAAAGAGCGAAACTTATAAAATCAAGGTTCGACCATTGGTACAAGTGAGCGAGGTTAGGACAACCGTGGTACCACCTGCTTACACGAAAGCCGCGACTCGCGTATTTGGGGAAAACGAAGTGACAGCGTTATCGGGGTCGGAGGTTTCAATCGAATGGGTCACAACGCAACCTCTTTCTAAACTTGCGATCATGATGGAAGATTCCGAGTCAACAAAAACTTCAGTCGAAGCAAACCCAACTGACGATCCTCGTGTTTGGGGGCTAGTACTTCCGAGTCGTCGAACGCTTCATTGGCGGACAGAGGGTGTTGGCATCGATGGTACGCCACTCGAGGTTGCCAAAGGTAGACTTCGCATTCGAGAGGACGCCGCCCCACATATCACTTGGAAACGCGGTGATGAGAGTTCCGAGGTTCATACGTTGGCAGAAGTGCCATTGCAAATCGCCGTCTCAGATGATTTTGCTGTGGCGTCGGCTCAAATCGTTTTGCAGTTTGCGGATGGAGACGAACGAGTTCTTGCTGAGCTCAATCCTGAGCAAGTATCTGATTTAACGAGGATTGATCTCTTGTCGATTCTCCCTTTAGAAACGCTTGGTTTGTCCCAACGAGACTATTTGGGGGTTTATGCGGTTGCAAAGGATAATTGCGAGCCTAACCCGCGAACTGCGGCGACGGATGTTCGTTTCATCGATATTCGTCCACTGAGGCAAAAATTCCGAGAGCAAGAAATGATGCCCGGCGAACCTGGTGGTGGACCATTTGCTTCGCTCTCGGAGTTGATGAAACGACAGCGGCTATTGATCAATCAGACGCGGAAACTCACACGACTTTCAGCCGAAGCATTGGTTGACCAGATCAAGAACATAGATCGAATGGTTCAAGCCCAGAGCGAGCTTGCCGGCAATACCGCATTTCTGGCAGACACCTTGGTAGCGCGAGGCAATGACGATGTAGAATCCCTTCGTCAGGCAGAGGCCTCGATGTTGCAAGCGGCCGACTCCTTAGCTGCCGGTACCTTTGAAACGGCCTTGCTACAAGAACTGGATGCACTGCGCTGGCTCGTGGAAACGCGAAACGAACTTGAGCTAATTTTGAACAAAAATCCTAAGATGGGTAAGGAAGTCAAGGCCGCTATGGCGAGCCTAAAAATGAAATTGCGTAGGACGCGTCCGCCAACGGCGCTAGACATCGCCCTGCAGCTTGAACAGGTTGCGAACGAACAGGAAAAGATCGCCAAGCAAGTTAGTTCTCAACTCAATAAAGACGAAGACGCCATCGAGAAACTGTTGGAGCAACAATCCGAGCTTGCGCAAACCTTAAGCGATGTTTCAACACAGGTTGCAAAGCAACAGTGGCCGTCGAAGTTGATTCCGGATCGGATGGATGAGCTAGTAAAGTCCATTGCGGCCGCTGACAAAATGTTAAGGGGCCAGAACGACGCAGAATACAATCCCCAAGCGAACGCGGTAAGCGATGAGGCGCGGGAGCTGGCGGCTCACATTCGAGCGTTAAATCCTGAAGAGCCGCTTGAAAGCTTATCAGCTCTTGCGGCGATGTCGCAACAGGCGGCGAAAATGGAGGTGGAGCTCGCGGATGCGCAGCAACCACTTCCAGCAAAATCGTCTATCGATGCAAGCGCAGTTGGGATGTCCAAGTCATCAAGTTCGGCCGGCAAAGGGGTTGGCGGGGATCGTGGCCGAATGGCAAGTCGAATCGCATCCCGAGCTCAAACGATTGAGGATGTCCTTGCAAACTTAAAGTCGCCTGGGAACAAGGAAGCCTCGGAGGCCGCCGAACAATTGGAGTCATGGCTTAAGCAAAGCGAGTTTTCAAAGACACTTGCGGAATCCAAAGATTCCGTTTCGAAGAGCGGCTTGGGTGAACCATCGCGCGAGCAAAACGAAAACACGAAAAGTGCGGGCGCTGAAGCGGACAAACTTCGCGAGGATGCCTTGGATAGATCCGTGGAGTATGCGGCTGCAGCTGAGTTCATGAACGATCTTTATAGACAACTGGCTTCGCCAAAACTGGAGCAACTTAGGAAACTCGAGGCAAAGGCCCGTGAGCTTCAACAGGCATTGGAGTCCAGTTCAGAGTCCACTTCATCGGCGGACTCAACATCGGCGGAATCGGGGAGCAAAGCGGACTTGAAAGAGTTGCAAGAACTTTTGAATCGAGCTGGTCTGGCGGAACTAGCCGAGGTTCTAAAGGATCAGAAACTAGGAGGCGGGGGAACCATGAACTATCGCGGCTTGGGGCATATTCCAATCGGATTGGACGGCGTGGTACAAGCCCTCCGGCTAGAAATTCAAGCCATCATCATGGAACAAATCAGCGCGGATCGTAACATTCCAGTTCCTCAGAACTACATTGAGGCAGTCAATCGGTATTTCGAGTCGATTGCTAGTCCGCTTGAGGAAAGTGAGATGCAGAGATGACGCAAGCATGGGTCCATTGGTTGCCAGCCTACTCGACCGAGGGTCTGATAGGGCTATTGCTCGTATCTGTCTCCGTTGCCATTTGCGTACGTCTCATTTGGGGCCGTGGACTTGTGCGTGCAAATTGGTCTTTGTGGGTTTTGCGAGCAGCATCGCTATCGATTGTTGTGGCCATTCTATTTGGTCCCACCTGGGTTGAGCAGACGGAGCCAGCGTTGCGCCGCCCGAAAATGCTATTTCTGTTTGACGGCTCTTCTAGCATGAAGCTTGGCACCGACACATCGCGTTGGCAAGATGCTTTGGATTTCGTCAATATGGGAATGGCGAGCACGCGTCAGGACGCATGTGGCGATTGCCAGTCGTTTCGTTTTGGGCATCGATTAGGGCCGCTCTCCCCAACAACGCCGCCCTCTGCAACAACGCCGCTCTCTGCGACAACTTCGATGAATGCCACCTCGATTGGTGGCCTGACACCGGTCCGTTCCACGGGTTCGCAAACCTCGTCGTCGATACCGGCTCCTGATGCTACAGACAGTCGACTGGCGGATGCGCTGCGAGAGTTATCCAGCCTCGTCGATACACGCGATACGGCCGGATTGGTATTGTTGTCCGATGGTCGAGTGCGTGGTTCGGAATCGGTTGAACAACTTGCGTCGATGCACGGAAAACGCAAAATCCCGATTCATGTTGTTCCCGTCGGCAATTCGTCTGGAACTGGGGACATAGCGATTGTTTCCATGGTCACTCAAGCAAGTGTTCGAAAGTACACGGAGAACGAGATTCAAGTTTTTCTGCGAAGCTTCGGTATGGCAGGCAAGAACACGACCGTCCGAATTGTTGATGCGGACTTGCCTCAGGAGACAGCTCCGTCGATTGCAAGCGTACCGATTGTGTTGACGGGCAATGCTCAGTCAGTGTCGTTGATTTACAACATTGCAGATCAGCCTCGCAACTTTAGGATTATCGTCGATCCAATCGTTGGCGAGTTAACGAATCGCAACAATGACATTAACGTCCGGATCAGTATTGATCGGACGAGGGTGCGGGTATTGTATATCGAAGGGAGCGCGTCCAATCGCGGCTTCTTTACTCAAATTATACAGGACGCATTCGGAGTGGCAAAACCGGTGACCAACGAAGGATTCAGTGTATTGAATGCGCTTCGAGAAGATCCGGACATCGAATGCAGCCCGTTTGAAAGCCCGAATGGAAACCAGCCACCACGTCGCATTGTCGAATCCTCGACCATGGCAACAGCGAGCTTTCCCGAATCTCGATCCGAGCTATTTTCTTATGATTGCATCATCTTCAGTAACGTAGGGCCGGACATTTTGGAAACAGAACAACAGGAAATGATCGCGCAATGGCTCGAGGGGCGTGGTTCGGGAATGATCATTGCGGGTGGAGATGCGATTCAAAAAGAAAAGTGGAGGGATACACCTCTTGTCAAGGCACTGCCGATTGTTAGCGATACGGTAGTGAGCGGATCCGATGAATCCCTGCGGTTTAAGATTAAGAACAAACTGCATCCGATATGGAAGCTGCTTAACGAAGCTAGCGCCAACGATCGGTTGCTTGAAACAATTCCGGCGCTTCGTATATCGACACGAGGTCTGAAGCTCAAGCCTGGTGCAGAATTGTTAGCTACAAGCGAGGACACAGATGAGCCAATGATTGTCGCGCATCGATTCGGGCGTGGCCGAGTACTGTTTGCGGCGCCGTCTTTGGCGGGCGCTGCGGGAGCGTCGCTTCATAGCGATTGGGGGCCACAGGGCAAACGATCGGCGTCGAAGTTTTGGCGGAACTTGGTTTACTGGGCAACCGAGGGCTCTTCGATTGGCCGTCGACGAGTTACGGTGGAAGCGGACAAGCGTTTCTATCGGCCTGGCGATTCGATGACGTTCAAAGCCATCGCTTACGACGAGTCGGCTCGGCGCACAACCAATTACCGATTGTGGAGTATGTTCGAACCTCTATCGATCGAGGACTCATCGCTCTATGCGCCGGCTATGTGGCCTGAGGGTCTTCGTCGTGATAGCGGCGAAACTAGTCCACGCGTCTCGTGGGGAGAGGAGATTCCATTTCAGAAACAAGCGTCCGGCGATTCCTATGGCTTAGTCCTAAACCTCAATGAAACAGCCGATGGCAATCAAGGCGGACTTCGAATGGAATTGACCGCATATGAGGGGGAGGAGAACGATGACGAAAAAAAACCGGGACTGTCGTCGGTTGGGCATGGTACGCAAGTGGACAGCATGTCCATGGAGATCCACATTTTGAGCGATCCCTTTGAGCAGCAAAATCCACTTCCAAACCACGACTTACTTCACCGAGTGGCAAATCTGTCAGGTGGAAAGGTCCTATCGTCTCCAGTCGATTTGGCGGAATTACTACAAACGCGCCCAACGATTGAAATTGAGCCAATTCAAACACAGGAACCAGCCTGGAGCCAATGGTGGCTTTGGGGCCTGTTAGGCATACTAATATCCTCAGAATGGGTTGTCCGCAGACTGAGTGGATTCGCGTAGTCCTGCCAGTATCCCAACAATGGAACACTTTTTTTCTTTTTTGTTACCTTTCAGAATTTAGAAATTTCAAAGTACTTAAAAAATGACTACACGCGACGTAACGACTGCTGAACTAGCGATCTTGGAAGAACTATGGCAGTGCGGGAAATCGACCATCAAAGATCTCGCTCAAAAGCTTTACGGAGCCTCGACGGCTTCGGACATCGCAACCGTACAAAAGCTTCTGGGCCGCTTGGAAGCAAAACAATGTGTTGGCCGCGATCGAGAGCAGTGGCCGCAAGTTTTTTTCGCGACCATTGCAAAGGAAGAGCTGATTGGCGAGCGGCTTCAAGCGACGGCTGACGATCTTTGCGAAGGGGCCATGGGAACATTGTTAACGCATTTGGTCCAATCGCAACAATTGAACTCGCGCGAGCGTCAACGCTTGCGAAAATTGCTCGATGAACTTGACGACAAGAAGAAATAAGCATGGTTCTATTTTCATCGTCGTGGTCGATATGGCTTGCACAAGCGGTCCTCAGCAATGCGGTGGTTGCGTTATTGCTTGCGATCATAGCAACGATGGTTGGTTGGCGGCTACGTCGTCCTGCGATGGCGCATGGGCTCTGGGTATTGGTGCTCATTAAATTAGTGACACCTCCGATTATCCACGTTTCGGTTCCTGTTCCTGCCTGGATGACTCTGTCGCGGTCCTCGGTCGTTTTCAATCAAATGGCCATGCCAGGTTCCGTGGCCGACGCTGCTAGCGTCGGTTCGGATGCTAGCAGCATCCGCCACGATTCGGATGCTAGCAGCATCCGCCACGTTCTGGATGCTGGCAGTGTTAGTTATGCTAGCAGTGTCAGCTATGTCGGACTCGATTGGCTGTTGTTCTCTTTGATTGCGATTTGGCTTAGCATGGCTCTATTTCTGATGGTGCGATCACTCTTGCGATCGATTCGCTTTGCTTGCGTTCTAGAAGCAGAGGGAATGGAACAAATAGATGCCTCGAAGCTTGGTCAGCAAATGGCGAAAGCGTCTGGAGTTGCAAAGTGCCCTCGAATCCGCTTGGTGGCTGCAAGTCTTTCTCCGATGTTATTTGGCTTCAGTAAATGGGCGACGATAGTGATTCCTGCGAGGCTTTGGAATGAATTAAATAATTCGCAAAGGCGCGCCATGTTGGCGCACGAGTTGTCGCACTTTCGGCGATGCGATCATTGGGTTCGCGCGTTGGAACTGATCGTTGGAAGTCTGTTCTTTTGGTTTCCACTGGTGCGTATCGCACGAGTGCAAATCGAACGCATGGAAGAGACATGCTGCGATTTGAACGCGGTGGATGCTTTAGAAAAAGATCGGCGATTGTATGCAGAATCGCTATTGCACGTGGTGGACTATATTAGTCAACGGGGCGGCCGAATGCCTGGACTGGCGAGCGGCATGCGACCGACGATCACGCTCGAGGAGCGATTGCGTTCAATAATGAACGATTCTGCAACAGGAAGCATGAGTCACCAGCATCGCTCCGTTCTCGGCATTTTCGGTTTGTGCGTCGTTCTCGTGCATCCACTGGCGTCTGCCTCTCCGAACGCGCGCGTTTCCATGATTCCTTATCGACCGATAGACTCTGTAATGCTCTTAACTGGGCACACTGACCACGAAAACTCGGTGCCTGAAAGTGTCGTTGTAACGGAGCTGCCGGCAGTCCCATGCGGGTGGTGGAACGAAACGCAACTCAATGCCGTTTCCGGTATTTTGGCTGGAAGTTCTGGGCAAACGAAGCAGTTGAGGATCAATCCAGGATCTTCCATTGACGTGGTCTTTGCGGATGCAACCTCGCATCGGCTGGCGGAACCTGCCCCGAGCGCGCTGGTCGCCTTGCATCAAGCTTCCCGTTTGATCATTGGAAATACCAATGGGGACATTCGCCTATGGGATGTTGATTCGCAACAAAGCGTATCTTGGATTGGCCGTCATGAAGGTCCGGTGACTACCCTCTGCTATCATCCAAAGTTTGGGTTATTGTCCGGTGATACAAAGGGTTTGGTGCTCCAATGGGAGATTCAGTCGGGAGCTATTCAAAACAGTTGGTCATCGAATAGAGGCCCCATTCAGTCTATTCGATGTGATACTGCTGGCGAGCGAGTTGCGATCTTGTTTGGAGACTGGAAGAACCACATCGAATACTCACATGTTGTACTAATGAGTCCCTCACAATGGACAATCACAGGCGCGAACGATGTGTCCGTCGTATTGGCGACGATTTTTGATCGAATGGGCTCCTGGAATGCGGTAGATTGGAATGGCAACGTGTACCAATACCCTTTTTTTCACCGAATCGCATGCATTCCAAAGTCCAGCGTTTCAGCGATCGCTTTTTCCCAAGATGCCGAGATGCCTGCTTTCCAAAGCGTTCCCGTCGAGTCACAACCCTTTCCATTCAAATTGGAGGCCGATGAATTATGAAGCAACGACTACATCCATTTAGCTTGTGTTGCATTTCCTCGATAGGCTTGATGTCTACATTCATTCCTATGGTGGTTGCCCAGGAACCACCCAAGGCCTTGCCCTCAGCTTCATCGCTAAAAACTGCCGGCGGAACAAGCAGCTATACACCAGAGATGCTGCAGAAATTTTTTCGAACGGAGGTAGCCAGCTACGAAATGAAGGTGGTGAACTCGAGCCGAAAACTTACACTTCGCGAAGAGCCTTTACTCAATTGGCAGAACCCAGAGCGACTTCTTGAGCAGGGGTCTTTTTTTGTTTGGATGGATGGCAAGCGGCCAGCAGTGGTAGGTTCGGTTTTTACGTATCAATACAACAATAGACCGAATCTGAAGCATGAGGTCACTTCGCTATCACCCGATGCTCTGGTTGCAACACTCGCTGGAGATGTAGTTTGGCGGCCCGAGGCCGCAGATCTTGCTGGGACCGTCATTGCGGAGAACACACCGCCTGCAGCCACAGAGCCGATGCGTCTAACTCAAATGAGAGCCATTGCCCGCGACATCACGGGAAAGCATCTACCGCCTGACTTGCCAGCCAAGGAACTCCGACTGATGCCCACTCCCTTGATTCGCTATCAAGATCTGGAAAAAGGCATCGTAGACGGAACTCTCTTTGCATTGGCGGTAGGTACCGATCCTGAGGTTTTGGTAACGATCGAAGCGAGAAAAATAGGGGCAGTGAGCAAGTGGCATCTCGCAGCTTTCCGCTCCCACTTCGACGGCCTCGAGATGAGCTACAAAGGCAAACCGCTTTGGAATGCTCCCTCTGTACCGAACCTCGCATTTAGTGGCCCGCTAGAAATGCCTTATGCCGTCAAGTCGTATTTTACTTTTGCTCCTTCGAGGCCACTTCCACCGGCGGAATTGCTGAAATGATCTCCTTTCCGAAAAAATCCGTTCGATTACGAACACTTGCCCGATTGCTAGTTTCTATTTTGTTTTTGTTTTTTTCGATGGCCGCTATCGCGGATGACGTGGTTCAAAAACCGTCCAACTCCACGGCGCCTAATCTAGTCACGGCGTCGACCGTCGATCCAAATCGTTGGATGGTAGTGCTTTGTTCGCTCGGTGGCGATGACGAACATGAGGAGCGATTGACAGAAGCAGTCAAGCAGGTCGTTGCAGCCGCGGGGCCAGTCTTCGGGGTCCAACCCGAGCGCATTCGTGTTATGCTTAGCAGCAAGGAAATGGCGAAGAAAATCCCAAAGTCGAAGCCTTGCAATCGTTCTTCGTTGGCAGAGTTAGCAGCCGATCTAACCGCCGCATCAAACAGCCAATCACAGTACCTTTTCTTTGTTCTAGGTCATTCGCATCTGGACGGTCGTAGCTGTCAATTCAATATAGCCGGACCCGATATCGACCAGCTCGATTACGCCAAACTGTTCGGAAGCCTTCCAGGAAAAGAGCAGATTCATTGGATCGGGTTGCCAGCTAGCGGTTACTGGATCAAAGCGTTGTCGGGCGAGAACAAGACCATCATTACGGCCACGGAACCAGACATGGAAATTACCGCTACCGAAATGCCTTACGCACTTGGGGCAATACTATCGGGTATGGGTGAACACGCGAAACTTGCAGACATTGATGGCGACGGCCAACTTACGCTTATCGATTTGTATCTATCGGTCAATATTGAGGTTCATCAACGTTTTGTAACTCAAGACTACTTGCCCACGGAGCACGCGCAGTTGGACGACAACGGCGATGGTCGCGGGGCGGAGTTACAGGAACCGTTCTTACCACGAAAAGAAGGTGACCCTCCACTGCGTAAAACGGTACGAAAAATTCTGGACGGTGACCGTGCTCGAAAATTCCTGCTCGGTGTTGTCCCTGTAAAAGAGTAGCTTGGATGGATCATGATGTCTAACTTATCGCTTTTGCTTTATTCCGCACTTTTGTTTTGTGTTGAACCTGTTGTGGGTGAGCCACCGATGAAAGAGCTGCTCAAGTTGCATCAACGGGATGCCGTTGAATACTCCATGGCCATGGACAAAAATGCTAAGGACGTCCTTGTATTTCGAAGCGAGCCTATATTCGCTTGGACAAATCCAGTTAGCTTCGGGTTTCAAACTGGGCACATTTTTGTTTGGACGCATTGTGATCGACCGGAAGCGATTGGCACCATCTTCTCCGTCAAAGTGGCGAATAAGGATAAACGGATGCTAGTGCATGAATTTCATACGCTTTCTGAAAATCGGTTATTCCCAAAAACTCCAACATTTAGCGAAGAGAAGTGGGAGCCGCAGGTGGGCGTCGAATTCCAATCCGTTGGCGAGGATATCGGCTCGGACAATTCCAACAACAGCAATGGTCGGCTAAGGGCTCTAAAAACAATAGCCCGAACCTTTGCAGGACAGACGATTGATAGTGAGAAGAATCAACGACAACTGCGTTTGTTGACAACTCCGCTTCTACGTTATGAACCGAAAGCCGGAAAGATAATCGATGGGGCACTTTTTGCGATGGTCAGTTCGGACGGCACCGATCCCGAAGTACTGCTGATGATCGAAGCCATCGCTACCTCTGGAAGCAACCCGCCGACATGGCGTTGTGCCGCACTCCGTTTCTCGGACAAGGACATTCAGGTACAACGCAATGGCAAAGAAGTCTGGTCATCATTGAATCAGCCAAATCATCATTGTGCCATTGAAAAGAACTATCGATTGCTATTCACTCCTCAACGGGATTACATTTGTTACCGTTCTCACGATGTGGACGAGCTTCCGGAGGTTACCGCCCAAACGAAGTAGATCAACCTGGGAATCTCCTTCTTATGCAAGTCGCAATTAGCGAACGCGGGCAAGTACGGAGGGCGACGAATAATGTTTGGACGGCAGTTCAAAGCCTTAGAAAGATCCTCTGCCTGTATAAGAACAATAAGAACAGCCATTTGGCCGCAAGTGCTCCGGTTACAAGGACGAGAGTTTTCCAGCCGCCTACCGATTGAGAGATACCGGTCAGGAAGAACTCGGCGATTTTATCAAAGTCAACGAATCTGGGGACGACGTAGATCGTGATCGCGTTGGCGCCTATGACAATCCAAAAGAAAGCCCAGCGCCTCCAGCCGATCACATCGATCAATGCATAGAAAAGCGCCAGCAGCAAAAGGCTCCAACCGCCTGCAACCAACACAAAGGAACTCGTCCAAAGAATTTTGATGATTGGAAAGGTCGTACCCCATGCGTATCCGAGAGCAAGCGAAATCAAGCCAGATGATGCCAAGCCAATCACTTTCCACCAAGGACCAACTCCAGATCTGAGCCACGCTCCCGCGATCGCTCCCAAAAGTACCGTCCCGATGGCAGGCAGAGTGGAAAGTAGTCCTTCATTGTCGCCAAAGCCATAGTATGACTTCTTAATCTTGCTCGGCAAAAAGTTCCGATCCAAATAGCCACACAAGTTTCCTTCGGGCGAAAAGTCTCCCGCGACTCCACCAGGCACTGGTATCCAAACAAGCATCGCCCAATATGCGATCAGAATCGTCACTAACATTATCACTTGCCCTGGAACTCGCAAGTGCACGCAGATAAGCGCCCCGAATCCATAACAAATTCCGATGCGCTGCAATACACCCGCGGTGCGCAACTCAGAGAATTGAAAGTCGAGGATCCGATTGCAAATGAGGCCTAACAGCACTAACGTCAGCGTACGCCGAGCGATGCGGAAATAGACCGCCCTGGGCGTGGCCCGATATTTTTCGAGCGAATAGGGGAGCACGCATCCAACCAAAAAAAGGAATAGCGGAAAAATCAAATCGTAGAA
>JANLRK010000797.1:0-3337 GCA_031361585.1 Pirellula sp.
CTACCAGCTTGCATGGAATCCTCAACGTCACGCGGAAGCGCTTGCGTCGCAAGAGACTGGTCATTGGCAAGGTCGATTCTCTGCACAAGTATTTTTTCTCCATCGGCACTAAGGCCCGTCAGCCAAACTCCTTTTCCTAACCATCCACCTCCCAAGAATCTTTCAATTGGAATAGACCTGGAAATCGATTTTCCAGTCTTGATGTTGGTGCAATAAGCGAGCACGCGACTCTTGTCGCTATGAGATAGATACCCCATGCCGACCAGGAGTTCTTCGCTCTGAAATTCAGATCGAACGTAATCCAACGGAGCGTTTCTTGCGCTCCACATGGCCATCCAACCGATGGGAAGCAGCGCGAGAACCAGTAAGGAAATAGAAGCGATTGTTTTCGGAGAAGTCAAGTTCGAATTTACACCCATTCCGATATTGTAACGGAATTTAGAGGGCAGATTTCAGAAGCAATCGCACCTGATGCGAGCGCTTCTGCCTTGCATCGATCCGGTATTTTGAAGCGTGGCTAGCGTACCCGAAATCCAGCCCAATGCACTCACCACGGCGAATGGAATCGGCCTAGTGTAGAATTCCGAATCTTTCGAAATGTACTGATAAATTCCGTTCAGTTGACGAATCGCATTGGCGGTCCATTCAACGTTCATGCTGGAAGACCAAATTTTTTGCGAACTTCACCTACATTGGTTGTATTGCCCTGCTGGACATCTCTTAATCCCGATTCAATCGATTGCCGGACGTAAATCCGATGCATCACATCATCCCAAGTAGCAGATGGCGGCAACGAATCAATAAGCTTATGGGCGATTTCTTTAATATCAGTGATTGGTATTTGCGACAAAGTCTGCCTCCTTTGAACTAGAGTTCCAAATGCACCTCTTAAGTATAGCAGATTGCGATCAAAGTCCAAATCACCGCAAAACGCTGAATGTTTGGCTCTGAAAGGGGCATGCCGCCGAATTGCTCAAGTAGTGTTTGCGCATATTCACCTAACGGAAGCTGGCACACGCCTGAATGTTGGTGCTAGCAAGTGGTTATGTTATACTCCTAGTTCCTCGATCCTCCCACCTCTCAGGCCGAATATGAAACTCTCGGAAGGTCTAACTGTTATACACAATGGAAAACTCGTCGATGGCAACGGTGGGAGTCCGTTGTCTGATGCCCTGGTAATGGTTCGGGATGGTCGCATCGTTTATGCAGGAACCGCGGTCCAAGCACCGGAAATGCCACCCCAAACGCAAAAGATCGATGCAAAGGGTGGCATGATCATGCCAGGGTTAGTGGAAGCCCATTTTCATGCGACTTACTTTAACATCGCAGCGCTGGAAGATTTGGATATCAAGTATCCCGTGGAGTACGTATCGATTCTTTCCTCCGTCAACGCGAGACTCGTATTGGAGTGCGGTTACACGGCGGCACGATCGGGTGGATGTTTGTTCAATATCGACTATTGGCTCAAACGAGCGATTGAAAGCGATTTGATTCCTGGTCCGCGCATGTCGACGTCAGGCCGTGAAATTTGCTCTGCAGGTGGATTGATGGATTGGAATCCTGAATTCCGCAAAATAGGCATGGAGGGATTGGTGTTCATCATCAACGGTCCCGACGAGGCTCGACGTGCCGTGAGGGCTTTGGTCAAGGATGGAGTCGAGTGGGTCAAGACTTATCCGACGGGTGATGCAGCGTCACCCGATGTCAACGACCATCATACTCTGTGTATGACACTTGAAGAAATGAATGCAGTTGTCAGTATGGCCCACAATCACAAAATGAAAGTAACTGGACATTGCCGGGCAACGGAGGGGATCAAGAACGCGTTACGCGCTGGCTACGATTCACTCGAGCACGGCACGTTCATGGACGACGAAGCACTTGAGATGTTGCTTGAACGCGACGTGCCTGTGGTGCCGGCACTCTACTTTGAAAAAGCAAGCGTGTTGTTGGGGAAAGAATTCGGACTGTCGCAAGCAGTTATAGACGGGCATCAAGAGACGTTGGATGGAGGCATGGAGAGCGCCAAGCGCATTTTGAGATCAGGTGGACGTTTAGGAATGGGTGGCGACTATGGCTTTGGTTGGAATCCTCACGGCGATTATGCCCGGGAGCTTACTTTCTTCGTGCGCGATGTGGGACTCACGCCCTTGGAGGTCATTACGTGTGCCACGCGAACAGGGGCTGAGATCATGGGGCGCAGTCATGAGTTCGGGACAATCGAGGTTGGCAAACTAGCTGATTTGCTGATCGTGGACGGAGATGTGGTCGAGGATATTAGCCTCTTAGAAGATCGTTCTCGCTTCGTTGCGGTGATTCAAGCGGGAGTGATCAAGGCCGGCAAACTGGCACCGCACTTTCCAACGGTGGTAACACAAGAAAAGTAAGATGCTGTGTCTCGATGAGTGAATTTCCTTTATGGGACCAACTTGGTTGGATGCATTCTAAGACGCTCTCTACAGCCACATCTAAGTTACACGTCGTTGAAAATCAACCCAATCGAGCACCGGACGTGCTGTTGATGCATGGTGTACTTCGAAACTGGCGATCCTACTATCCATTGTTGCCATGGCTTCATGAATCTCAGCTTGCGGTTGCGCTGTTCGATTTTCGAGGGCATGGAGATTCGACCAATCGGCCCGATCAGTATCAAGTGATCGACTATGTCGACGACGCACAGAGCGTGTTGGAGTCGTTGGCCAAACCGGTCGTGCTTTACGGCCACTCGCTCGGGGCAATGGTAGCGATGGCTGCCGCGGCGCGGGTACCTGATCGTGTACGTTGTGTGATTATGGAAGATCCCCCTTTTGAGACGATGGGGAATCGACTCGCAGGAACCGCGTTTTATCGATACTTTCATGGCGTCCACGAATGCGTTAATCAATCGAAATCGAATGATGCTCAACTATTCGAGGACTTTTCGGATATTGTGATTGGCAAGAAGCCGGATGGATCGCTCCTACGCGTTCGAGATCAACGCGATGAAACCAGTCGCCGCTTTTCGGTTGCATGTCTGAGAAAAACCGATCCAAGTGTTTTGGAGCCGATTGTAAATGGGCAATGGCTTCGAGGGCTTGACTGGCGCGACATGGTTAGGAGGTTGCAATGCGACTTGCATTTACTGCAATCGGATGCACTCTTTGGTGGCATGCTGAGCGATGATGATGCGTCACAATTGACTCGGGGGCTTGGGGGGCGATGTCATTTCAGCAAGTTTGAGGGGGTAGGGCATAGTATCCATTGGCAAGCTGTTCCAAAGATATTGCACTTGATAGTTACCGCAGCAACATCGGTGCGAAATCCATCGTAACGGACTGTTGGATTGGGTCGATCCTGC
>JANLRK010000799.1:0-3544 GCA_031361585.1 Pirellula sp.
CCGTCGCTGGCTCGACAATGAAGGTTATCCCGCGATAAAGCCGCCGTGGGGCACTCTGAACGCTGTTGATCTCAACACGGGCGAGATCAAATGGAAGGTTGTGTTAGGCGAATATCCCGAACTGACAGCCCGGGGAATCCCTCCGACTGGCACGGAGAACTACGGCGGCCCACTGGTGACCGCCGGAGGCTTGATCTTCATCGGAGCGACCGCTGACGAAACCTTTCGCGTGTTCGACAAGGAGACCGGCGAGATTCTTTGGAAAACGAAACTACCGTTTGGCGGCAACGCAAGCCCGAGCACTTACATCGTCAACGGCCGGCAGTATGTGGTCATTTCAGCTGGCGGAGGCAAGAGTGGCCGGCCACGCGGCGGAACTCTGGTGGCGTTTGCTTTGCCGGAATGAAAGGGAACGCACGTATAGTGAAAAAACTCCCGGTGACTCGCGACATTTCCGCGAACACTTAGACGATTCGCCGTGCACTGGCGTCGCGATTATCAAAACGTGGCCGACCTCAGCATCAAGATTGCCACATTTTTTTGCAGTTCCTTAAAACTAACACGCTCAACTTCGCTTAGCGTTTCGTCCTCCGTCAGTCCCAAAAAGCACGCATCCCTGCATGGACACGGACATGGCAGCTCCCACAAGGCATCGAGCATATGGGGATCGAGCATATGGGGTCAGGATCGAGCATATTGGGTCAGACCCGAATGGTACTGTCGTTCTTATTGCACTTACAGATACCGGTCAATAAACGGTGCGGCGATTCGCAGTCGCCGAAACCGGTGCAAATCATGGGTTGGCAGGTAGCTTTCTCTCGCTTCGTAACGGAACAAGTCGCCGCGATGTAGTTCTGTCGATTGGGATCGATGAGTCGCAATGGACGTTGAAACTTGATTCGCAAATTTGCAGTCGGTTAAAATGAGTGCGACTTCGAAATTTCGACTCTCAGACAACCGGTCAAAGTTGTAGCTTCCAACCATAGCGATTCGACTGTCAATCACCATTGACTTCGCGTGCAGCATGTTTCGACCTTGCAACTCATAGATTCTGATTCCCGCTCTCAACATCCAGCGACGTTCGTTGGCAAATCCAGCATGGACAGTGGGATGGTCCGTCGACTCGAGCGAGTTTGTCAACATGCGAATATGGACGCCGCGACGGGCTGCGTCGAGCAGAATCGATTTCAATTCTTTCGATATTGCGAAATACGGCGTTTCAATTTCAATGGAGTGGCAAGCTTGCTGCATCAATCGGAGAATTTCAGGTGCAATGGCTCCGTTGGCCCGTTTGGATTCCCCAACGATGTCGTGCAAGAATCGAAGGTTGGATTCGTCAATTTCCAACGCATCGTAGTGAATCGCGGAATTGCATAGATCCTGAGCCTGCATTGGACCCGTGGATAAGCTCCCAAGCCAAACAGCAACGTGTTCCAGCGCCTGTGCCCTCGGCATCGTATTCCATTCCGGGTGCACCTGCAAAGCCAATGTTTTCGGTGCTTCCGACCGATGAAGATCGGGTTGGCCACTTTTCGATTCGTTCCATCTCTGCTCAAAATAGTTTGCGGCATCGCAAGCCGATTGGCCGTCCACGTAAACGTCGCGGTCAATGCATTTCCGATCCCCTAACCCAAAGTGCTTTTGTGCTAAGTTTCGTCCACCTGTAATTAAGTGCGTGCAATCGATGATAAGCAACTTGTCGTGCAGTCTAGAACGGCCCAGTTCCAACTGGTATCGCACATTGAGTGGTCGTTCCCGAATAGCAACACCATGCTCGATGAGGTAATGCATGAGAGGCTTGGGCAAGAGATTGTCGCCGATATGGCCGTCCACCAAAACCCGTACCACGACACCGCGTTCTGCCGCATTTAATAACGCAACAAGAATGCGGCCAGAGGTGTTATCATCTGAAATCTCGTACGAACTAAGTTCAATAGACGATTGGGCCGTCTCGATCAGTTCGAGTCGCATCGCAAAAGCCTCTACTTCGCTGTGCAAAAGTTTAACGGTACTCGCTTTTACAACGGAACCTATCGACAAAGAGAATGCCGTGAGGATAAAAAAAGTATTGCGACAAAACCCGACAGCTGTCATTTTGAAATCCTCGCAGTGATTTTCGTCGAATCCGCCCATTGTCCATTTCATTCGGTTTTTGAATATAAAACCTCGTTTGAAATATGAATCTGCCAAGGAAACAGAGCGCATTTACATCGCTATTTATCGCGAGAAAAGTTGCATGAGGCTAGGACTATCCCGGTTATCACAATTGAACCGAGGGAAGCGAACTAGCTCGCGGGATGATGGAAGGTAATTGCTGAGCGATCACAATATCTGTTAAGATATTTTCATGGGCCACGATCCTCACACTTTTCGATTCGATTATTCCTCGCAATGAATACAAAACTCAAAAAATTCTCCTTGGTTTTTTCTTTGGGCTGTTTAATACCGCAAGTTGCAACTGCGCAAAATTTACCGCTTGCCGAGTCGGTGAAAGCAATTCCGCTGTTTGAAGTTGAAAGCTACTGTGAAGGTGTCGTCTTCGATCATCAAGGACGCGGCTACATTTCTTGGAAAGAAACCGTAACGCAATTCGAACTGGATGGTAAGCATAAGGAATTTGCTAAGACAGGAGCACCCAACGGCCATAAAATCTTGGCCGATGGAACGCATTTGATTTGCGACGCAAGTCAGCATGCGGTCGTGCGATTGTCCGCCGAAGGAAAACCGCTCGAACCAGCCTCCAAAGACAGTGATGGTGTTCCGCTGCGAGGGCCAAATGATCTGACGCTGGATCCGAGTGGCGGATTTTACTTTACCGACCCGGGTGAATCGTCTAAAGAAAAGCCGATCGGTACCGTGCACTATGTAGACGCGGCAGGCAAAACGCATTTGATTATTTCTGGCCTTGCCTTTCCCAACGGGATCATCCTGACATTGGATGGCAAACGACTCTTGGTCGGCGAGAGCCAGTTTAACCGCGTTCTCGAATACACCGTGCAATCTCCCGGTAAGGTGGGCGCCATGCGAGTCTTTGCGGACCTGCCAAAAAACGCGAGCGGTAAACTGGAGGACAATCAACCAGATGGTATGTGCTTGGATGCAAACGGCAATTTGTATGTCGCCCACTACGGCATGCAACAAGTTCAGGTGCTCGATCCTCAGGGAAAACTGATTCGACAATACCCTGGCGGAAATAGGCAGACTAGCAACGTAGCATTTGGTGGCCCCAAGCATGATCAGTTATTCGTGACGGGCAGTATCAACGCCGATGGAAAGCCCGGCGCAGTTTTTCGTCTCGATTTGGGTATCCCTGGTCGCATCATCCTGCCGCCAAAGAAGTAGATGCGTTTCGATTGGGATATAGTCCCGACAGCCTCCGTCTCGGATGTTGCGTACAAGCCTTCGACAGATCGGTCGTCGGACCCGTGGAACTCAATACACCGCTAGCCGATCCAAAACATTGCGAACCAAAGCATTGCGGCGATCGCGCCTAAGAAGCTGAGCGTCCAGACGGCGGTGCGCCAGGCTTGACTAAGGATCCTGT
>JANLRK010000032.1:0-7325 GCA_031361585.1 Pirellula sp.
CCAATTCTACATCAACCGCAAAGATGGTGCCGTTCTTCCCCACCAAACCAATTCGAGAATTTCACTGCCAGCTAATTCGGGAATCTAGCAGCTAGGCACAACCCTGTGGAAATCGCAGAAGCGTGTTGGAGGGAAGCGAAATTATTCAAATTGGATGGCAGGAATCCTGCCTCAGTCCAACCTGTGGAAGCGACAAACGCCTGAAGCTGATACGACGCTTCCAAAGTTGCTGAAGCGTGTTGGAGGGAAGCGGACGCTTGCACAATGGATGGGATTTGTAATTACTACGGCAGACGCTAGGTTGCTGCTAGGCCGATCCCGCAGGAGTACGACGCTTTCACAGTTGAGCTAGCGACGAATCCAGCCGAATTCAGGAATCTAGCAGTGAGGCACAACTCTGTGGAAATCGCAGAAGCTCTAATGGAGGTCGTGGCTTTTCATCATCCAGGCCGGCGGCCTGTGTGGCTCACTTCGCCGGCGGCGCCAGTTCCTGCTCCGCGTCGGATAACCCGCGACGGTGGTGAAAGTTGTCGGCGTCGTACTTCAGGGCGAGCCGGAACACCGTCTCCGCGTTCTTCCAGTGGCCGGCCGCTTCGTCCGATTTGCCGGCGGCGGCCCGTGCCCGCCCCAGCGCCAGGAACGTCTGCCCGCGGACTAGTATCGACGCCGAGAGAGAGCCGAACTTGTCAATGAGCACCCGGGACACCGCCAGCGATTTCGTAAGTTCGGCGGTGGCCTCGGCCGGTCGCCCGAGCAGGGTCAGCAGCTCGCCGCGGACGAGGTACGCTGCCGCGACCGCCTCCCGGTAGAAGGCGACACTCGGATTGTCGTCCATCAGCTTCTCCAGCCCGCGGATCACGTCGATCAAGTCATCCACGGCGGCCGCCTGCTGGTCCGGGATCGCGGCCGCCGTCCGCGCCCGTTCTCGCCGGCTCTCGCACTCCCAGTACCGCACGTCCCGGGTGGCGTTCGGCCCGGCCAGCGCCTTCACCCGAGCCACCGCGTCCTCGTGGGCGACCACCGACTCGGTGTGGAGGCCGAGTTCCCGGCGGGCCACGGCCAAGCGGCTCATCGCGATTGCGGCGAGCAGCGGATCGATCGCCAGCCGTTCGCCGGCTGGGACGGCCTTCAACTGGTCGAACCCCTCCCCGGCTTGGCCGGCCAACCGCATGGTGTCCTGGAACTGCCCCAGCGCGAAGGCCGTGGTAGACCGGTCGAGGTCGATCATAGCCCGGGTGCGGCGGGCGGACGAAGCGGAACGGTCTTCCTTGACCCCGTCGAGGAGCCGGCCGGCTTCGTCCAAGGTAGCGGCCGATACCTTCAACTTGCCCATCCGCTTCTCGAGCATGGCACGGTCCGTGAGCGTCATGGCCAGCTCGTCACGGTACCGGGGGTGGTCCGGGTGGCGGGCGGCCAGGTCCGTCAGGATGCGAATGGTGGCGGCATAAGCGGCCTCGGCGGCGGGGAAGTCGTTGAGCAGCCGGGAGACGTTGGCCGCATACCGATGCAGAGACGCCGCCTGTGAATGCACACTCGCGTCGTCCGGCAGGCCGGACCGGAACTGATCGAACTGCTCCCGGGCCTTGTCGAGCGCCCGTTTGCGAGCCAGGTCGGCGAGCTTGGGGTCGCCCTGTCCGGTCTCGATCTGGTTGATCTGGATGCCCATGTCCAGGATCAGCGCGCGGGCGGTGGAGAAGTTCTGCTCGGCCCGCTGTTGCTCGGCCGCGGCCCGTATCTGCTCGCTCTCGGCCCGCGCCCACTCCTTCTCGGCGACTGCCTTCTGCCGCCGGGCCTCGAACAGCCCGAGCGTGGTGCCGGTGATGCCGGCCACCAGCGCCAGGAACACCAGACTCGCCGCGATTACCTGCACTTTATTCCGCTTGACGAATTTCTGAAAGCGGTACATCGTGCTGGGGGGGGCTGCCATGACAGGCTCTTCTGACAAATAGCGAAGCACGTCGGCCGCGAAGCCGTTGGCCGTCTCGTATCGCCGCGTGCGGTCCTTTTCCATCGCCTTCATCACGATCCAGTCCAGTTCGTTTCTAAGCATACCTGTGAGCCTCTTCGGTTCAGTGCTGCGCGTTGCAGAAATGCTTGGTAACCCCTTGGCGGTGCTGAGTTTCGTGCTCGGGCGGGGTGGTTCGTCTTCGCGGATCACACGAAGAATTTCGAGGTAACCGGCTTTTTGCAATTCTTGCTTTTCAAAAGGTGTTGAACCTGCGAGTAGTTCGTAAAGCAAAACGCCCAGCGAATAGATATCGCTTCGTGTGTCGATGTCGATCTGGTTGAAGGTCGCTTGCTCTGGCGACATGTATTGCGGAGTCCCCACCACGCTAAAGCCCGTGTTCAACGTGTGCTCCGTCAATGCTTGGCCAGTGGCTTTGGCAACACCGAAGTCGATGACTTTGGGGACCGGCTTGTCGTCGTACAACGAGACCATGACGTTAGATGGCTTGATATCGCGATGAATGATCCCTTTTTGGTGGGCGTGTTGGATCGCATGGCAGACTGGTACGAAAAGCTCTAGCCGCTGTTGTGGAGTGAGCCTTTTCGCATCGCAAAACTCGGTGATAGGAACGCCCTTTACAAACTCCATTACGAAGTAGGGAGAGCCTGATTCCGTGATACCACCGTCGAGAATGCGAGCGATATTCGGGTGGTCCATCAGGGCCAACGCTTGTCGTTCGGCTTCGAATCTAGCCAGCACCAGTTTAGAATCCATGCCAGCTTTGATTAGCTTAATGGCCACAAGGCGTTTGACAGGCGCGCGCTGTTCGGCCATCCAAACTGTACCCATGCCCCCTTCGCCGATGGAGTTGAGCAGCTTGTATTTGCCAGCGATGATTTTACCCGACTGAGCGGATTCCTCGTGATCCACAGTTGGAGGCAACTTCGAGAACGATGGCAGTTGCTCTATCGATCCCATTGTTGCTTCGTTCGATGCAAGCCGTTCTTGAAGGCGGGCATGAAGTACGTTGTCTTCTTTGCAAGCTTCTTTTAAAAAGATCTCGCGCTGAACGGCTTCCGGGAAATTGGAGGCCGCTCGGAAAAGCTCATCTTCTCGTTGGTTTGAATCACTCATCGGGTGCTCCTGAAAAGAAACTGTTGGTTTCCGTCAGTTTCATATCGCGAGGCCAAACCGCCCGCGACAACAATATTCAATCAGAGCTAGTGCATTATCCAGCTCTAACAGTTGGCTTGATCCGCACTAGTGTAACAGCTGGCTCACGAGTTTGCCTTATGCGTGGATGTGGCCGTTGCGGATGAGGTTTTCTTGGTAAATCGCGAAAGTCATGTTAAAGGGTGATGCGAAACGCCAGTAGAAATCAACGCTTCGATAGCTCATCTTCCAGTCGATGCCACCTTGCCGATCAATCATGTTCACAGGCATGGGTCTTCTCGCAGTTTGTTAATCCGCATGTCGCTTTCCTGCCAGTCGCAGCCGAAAACCGATAGTCCCCCACTGTGGACATGAAGCTAGCCGATCCTGCTGGCTCTGACCGATTCCATTCCACAGTTGGCCAGGATGCTTACGCCGTAATCCAGTCGATCCGTATTGCGGGAAGGCCATTAGAATTCGACGCTTCGATAGCTCCGTCTTCAACCAGTCGACTCTTGCCAGTCGGATTCCAATTTCCACAATTATGTGCTGACCAACTTCTATTACGGGTTTTATCGGTTTGGTTTTCAAGAACTGTTCCGATAAAACTTCACTGATGGTCTCCTTGTGTGGAAGCGGCAGACGCTGAGTCCAATCTGCGGAAGCGGCAGCTGCTAGTTTGCTGGCTAGGCCGATCCTGCAGGAGTACGACATTTCCACAGTTGATGAGCTAGGCGTGCGTCCTGCCTCAGTCAAACCTGCGGAGGCGCCCGACACTTGTTGCGGCTAGGACGCTACCGATCAACCGCATCAAGACTCAGCTCGGAATCGATCGGACGATGAAATGGGTAGCTTTAGCGACACCTCCTAGTTTAGACTGCCGTAACTTGCTTACCACTCGCCTAGCACCTGTCCGTCATTCCGATCAGCCAAGTTCTGCCATGTCTTAAGATCAATGGTCTGGCCAACTGAATGTACCGATCCGTCCATGAACACGCAGTTGACTGTGCCAGTATGAAAGCTGCGTGAAACAACTGCGGCATAAGTGGCATTGGTCAGCGAATCTCCCTCTTCCTCCGATGTGTAATCTACATCGAATAGCTTGCCACCATTCATGTAGGGCACCTTAGCGTTAGGACCAAACGTAGCGGTAAATCCATTTTGATGCACGCGACCTTCGACCCATTCGGTGTGGCCGTCATCGATTTCAAAATTACTTCCACCAAAAATAGCTACTTGATCTGGATCGGATGGTAAGTTGAGCGGTGGTGTGCCACCGGTCTTCAGAATCGGTTGAAACGCTTTCACTTCGCTGAAGGCCAGCGTCTGACTCAGGCCGTCTGTAATTTGGCTCAGTGGCGATTTCGAGTTCGGGTTGAACACTCCATTACCTCCGCGGCGTCGCGCGGGATCGAAAACCATCCAAGTGCCCATATTCGCTCCGTAGTTCAACGGATACTGAGCCAGTCCGTCCGATCCACTGGGACGATCGTTGATTTCACTAGGGCACATGAAGGTTGGAATCCTCGTTTTGACCGCATCCGGTTGAACCTTGTAGGTTCGCTTGAAGTCGATCAAGTTCTGCAGATTTGCTTGTTCAATGTACGGCAACAAGCGGGCTTGTGGACCCCACTCGCCATAGTCACTGCCGTCAAAATTGATGCACATCGAGGGAGGAATGACCCTAAACGTGCTTTCATAATTATGAACGGCCAGGCCAAGCTGCTTGAGGTTATTTTGACACTGCATGCGACGTGCTGCTTCGCGTGCAGCTTGTACCGCTGGAAGGAGCAAGCCAACAAGAATCCCGATGACCGCGATCACCACTAGCAATTCAACTAATGTAAAACCGATTCGGACTATACGCATAAGTTTTTCCTTACGAGCATCTAGGGTGTTAAATTGAAAACAGCGACCGCTGCATAGTTATTTTGATATTGAGTCTCAATACTAATAAATGTATGCGTACTGTCTGGTTTTCGCAACCTTGATTGTGCTAAAAACCCTTTTTCATCCAAAACCGGAGTTTTGCGCGAACTTGAAGTACCCGTAAGCCTTTGCCTTGTTTGTGTTTATGTCGTCGGACAATGGGTTCGAATGGTCAACAACAGGCGGAACGCCCGGAACGCGCTGTCGGCAATTGCCGATTTCAAATGGCCGCTTGGAAAATCTATTTTTCACCCAACAGGCTGACTTGCGAAGGGATCGACAGCCAAGATAGTCCGGCGCGCATCGCGACCTGCCTTGACTTGCGTGAAGGTTGTGAACAAAGATGGCGGTAACCAGTGGAAAGCAGCCGATGGCTGGATCGAGCTACGACAAAATGTGGGTGGGAAGCTTGCTGCTACTGTAGACGCCAGTTGCTGGCTAGGCCGATCCTGCAGGAGTACGACGCTTTCAAATCCGTCTCGTGAGGTTTGACGAATGGTAGCGAACGAATTCCGGCGGGTTGTGGAAAAGTGAGATTAAGAAGCGTATTGTCGGCGTTAGTTGGCGAAATGCATGGTGAATCGACGATTGTGGGATAGGCAACGCTGTTTACCTGGATGGGACAACGCTGTGGATACGGTCTAATTCCCGGCTACGTCCGACGATCTTTCAACCACAACTCAGGATTCAAAAATGAATATTACACGCGTTGGGACTCAGCCATCGGCGAAAGGACCAACTGAGTGGTTCACTGGATCCGTCCGAATCGATCCGCTGTTCCAGCCACACGCTCCTGCACGCGCGGTCGGCGCCAGCGTGACATTTGAGCCAGGATCTCGGACGGCATGGCATACGCATCCGTTGGGACAGACGCTTGTAATCACCGCTGGCTGCTGATGGGTTCAGCGCGAAAGCGGTCCAATCACATGCTCTGAAGAACTGAATCGATCAATCGCTTAGCATGCCTCATTGCTTAAGGGGAGTGGTCCATAGAGTAAGTTTATGGTCGTCCATATCCTCTTGCGAAAAAACTTGAATTTTTTTATCAGGGCGGAATTCTGGAATCTCAAAATGGTGAGAAACAATGCGTGAACCGGGCCGAAGTTTCTGAAGCTGTGGCACTAGCCTTTCCAGGAGACGCGGGTAAAGGAAAACTGTGATTACAGTTGCTTCGCTAAGATCGACTGTGAAGATGTCTTTGCTCTCAATCTCTACCAAGTTCTGAACGCCAGCCTTTCGAACGTTTTCTCGCGAGATCGCTACTAATTCGGGATCGATCTCGTAGCCGACAGCACGGCATCCGTATTTCTGTGCAGCCGCAATGACGATTCGCCCGTCGCCGCTTCCAAGGTCGTAGACAACGTCCTCTCGAGTCACAGAAGCAAATGAGAGCATCTTCCCTGCAACATCTTCAGGCGTTGGAACAAATGGAGCATCTGGACTCTGTCCCTTAGTCTCTACCGATTGTGGAGCGTCGCGAGTTTCGCCGTTTTCAGATCTTGACTGGTCTGACTCGATAGCAAACAGATTGCTACGGTTCGCAAGGTACAACACTCCATTTGCGAAGACCGGCGAAGTTCCACCGGCACTCATGCGTCCCATCTCGTTGACTGCGATTGGCCTGCCTGCATACATTGCCAACTCGGGATCCTCAGATAGTCGAAAGATATCCACCCGATCGTTATTAGCATTAGCCAGGTAGATCTTATCCTCGACAATGATTGGTGATTCAAAGTAAGTACTCCCCGAATCGTACGTCCAATACCTCCGGCCACTCTTTGCGTCTAGGCAATGTACGAAGCCATCCATGTCCGCAGTAATCAAAAGACCGTTCTTAATCGCGACTCTTGACATGGAGGAAGACATCGTGTCCTCACGCTTGGCACTCTCGGCGAACTCCCAAATCAGTCCAGAGTTCTCGTTTGAAATTGCACGTTCGCCTATAGCCGTGTCAACAGCCTGCACTCGCCTGTGAGGAATCGGTCGGTTGTTTCTGTCGACTGCAAGCTCCGTACTTATGTCTCCCGTTTTAGTGGCATCAATGCAGCATAGACGTCCATTCTTGATAAGAAGAAGATCTTCCCACACTTTACCAACAGACACATAAACACAGTTGTCGTGAAATACGGGAGTCGCTAGAAAATAGCTTCGATTGCTTCCTGAGCGTTGCCATTTCCACGCCTTTCGGTTCATGTCGAATTGCCAAATCAACTCTCCGCTCAAAGCGTCGAATGAGCGAACCCATCCATCGCCTTGCGCTGCAATCACCTGTGCACGACCGTTTACCTCGACCACT
>JANLRK010000038.1:0-3708 GCA_031361585.1 Pirellula sp.
GTGAATTGCCCCCATGTGTAAAAGCAATTCCGAATACAGACTTGGAAGATGTCCTGAACGCAAGACCTGATCGTCGCAGGCTTTCTCGGCAAACAACTGGACTTGGTCACAGCAATACCGCACCGGCGGATGAAACCAGAAAGCGGCCCTCAAAAAGACGAGAAACCAACGAACCCATTCATCTCGTCTTACGATGTGAGCAAGCTCATGGCGGATCGCAGCGATTTGCGAATCTTGCGGAAGTTGATGGAAGGACGCAGGCAGCAACAGTTTTGCGGGTATAAATCCCCAAACCAACGGGCCGACTTCCGATTCGGAAACGGTCAATTCGACGCTAATGCCTTCAGCACGCGCAAGCTTTCCCACTAGACTCTCCACATTTGCATGCTGAGCTGAGTTTCCTCGGCGAAAAGCGAAAAAGAGCTTTCTTCGAGCCCGATAAATGCGACTCCAGTAAATCAGCATTCCAAACATCCAACATGTGGTTGCAATGAAGCCTAGAGAAGGAGAAACAAAATCTCTTCCCGAGTTGAGGACGCTGGCCGAATTCGTCGAGAAAGATTGTTGCGTTAAGTTCGACTCATCGCCCGATTTGAAACTTGCCAAATCCTCGTCATTGCCGACAGGATAAAGTTCATTCCAAGGATTTCGCTTCGTTCTGGGTTCGCGAGTTTGCATTTCATTGGCTTGTTCAAAAATCGGGCGTGCTTGAGCCGTTGCGACTACTCGGGGGATGATTCCTGGCACCCAAAGTGAAACAATTGGGGTCGCAACAATGCACATCGAGGTTGCAAACCAGATCGAATGGCGAAGCGATGCAGAACGTTTCCGAAATACCCAACTCGAGGCGACGCCCATCAAGACGATCAAAGCCGCGTACAGTGACCAAACCAGTAGTCCGGTTGCAATCGAGTCTGTGGTCAACACAAAGTAGGTCATGTTTTCTTCTCCACTTTACGAGCCGCAGCTATGAGTTGTTCCAGTTTCTTTAGTTCGTCGTTGTTGATTTCCTGTCCGGGTTTTGCGAGGTAGGATGCCACTGCATTGGAAAGCGAACCTCCAAAAAAGGTTTCGAGCACATGTAGTACCGCCTTGCGCCCGACACTTTCTCGTGATCGAGTCGCCATGAAAACGTACTCACGGCCTTCTTTTTTGTGTCGTAAGTGCCCCTTGTCTTCTAAGATTTTGAGAAATGTACGGACGGCGCTCCGCGATGGGGGCTGATTCATCTTTGCGATGACTTGAGTCGCAGTCGCCTGCCCAAGTTGATAGACCAAATCGAGAATCTCGCGCTCGCGAGCACTAAGCGGATCGTTTACGGTCACGATATCTTCACCTTCTGAATACGGAGTGCTAGCGGCATCACGAGATCAGGCCTAGCAAGAGAGAACTCGTATGGTGTTCTATAACGGCTAAATTATTAGCCGTCAAAAAACAATTGTCAATCGAAAAGCGAATTTTTTAGCCGATCGCGATGCAAAGAGCCAAGTTTATTAGAGGGTTGCCAATTGGCTGAGTCTCAGCGAGCGACGCTTTCAATGGTCTCTAGCTCCTGGGCACCCAGGTGGAAATCCAAAGCACCGAGGTCTTCCCGCATGTGCTCCACTTTCGTGGTGCCAGTCAGGGGGATCATTCCAGATTCGATCGCAAATCGGAAAACCACTTGAGCCACAGTCCGTTGATGCTTCGTTGCGATTGCCAAAATTCTTGGGTCGGAAAGATACTTGGCATTCGCAGTTAGCAGTGAAAACGCTTGGTAGACCATCCCATTGGCTTGGGAGAATTCTCGTACTTCGCGCCCCCAACCCTGGATCGCATAGCATCGATTCTGAACAAATGCCGGCCTTACACGGGCCTTCGAAGTTAGCATCTTGAGTTGTTCGATAGATACATTGCTCACTCCTATTCGTCGCACTCTTCCTGAAAGGTGCAATTGCTCGATCGCATACCACGCTTCCCAGTCGACGGCGCTGAGCCCGGCACCGCGACTCGGTCCATGTAAAACAAGGGAGTCCAAATACTCGACTCCGAGATGTTCGAGCGAACACGCAAAGGATTGCTGCACTTGTTCGGCGATTGGAGCAGATGGATCGTATGGCAAGCGATGATCTTGCCCCGCTTGAAAAGTGAATTTGGTCTGCAAGAAAAGTTCCGCTCGAGTGACCAAACCGTCGCGAATTGCACTCTGGATCGCGTCGCCAACGGCCGCTTCAAAATAGTGTTTGCGTTGATTGGCGGTGTCGATGCCTCGAAATCCTTGTTCGATGGCGAGCCGAGTAAGGCGGGTAGTTTCAGCTTCCTTCCAGGCTGTGCCATAAAGGAACGGTTTTTTCAAAATAGACTCGAATGCGCCGTCAGCGTTCATCTTCAAACCTTCCTTTGGCAATTCTCTATTTGTAGTCTAGTATTTTGAATTCATCCATCCTTCTGTCGCGGTGAAGAGGTTTGGGAGAAATTGACATATTGACGACCTCGATAATGGCGGGCTGTCGCTGACTCGTTCTTACTCCACATCGGCGTAGTCACCGCTGGGAGATAGGCACTCCCAAAACAAATTGCTCCTGTGTTCGCCATCCACACCATTTCAGCCACATGCCAACGAGGCAAATGAACGCAACGTAAATTTGGCTCGCGATACCGGATACTATAGAAATCGCAAGCATGGGTTCGAATGCCCCGGACCTGAAAATACGCCAGTTACCCGTCCCCCATGGATCGTCGATAGCAAAATAGACGGCGCTGTTTGCGCCAAACAATAGCCACATAAATAGCCCGATCGCGAACAGCTTCCAAATTTTGTTTGCCCTCCAACTCAGTACGATACGAATGCCGGCCATGCTTACCAGGACACACCCAATCCCAAGCACGAGTGCTTGCGCCAGTTGAAGAACAACGCCGCTGTAGAGCGATGTCGACCAATACATGGATGCAGCGCATGCGAGGCCGCAAACAGCCATGAGTTCCAAAAGAGTTCGGCTCGATGTGCGTTCAATCTGTTCCAGCTTCGTCCCTGCTTCTAAAATCGTCACTCGACCCCAATTTCGGCGAAGCAGCGCATAACAAAAAGCTGCGCCGTACAACGCCTCCCAATAGAGCAAGTTGATATTGGGGGGAGCACTAAACATATGCAGTATGCTCAAGCAAAGCGACAACAACATAAGACCGGACGCTACAATCAGGCGGAGGGGCCGTGTGTTGATCGGTGTCCATAAAAAGAGTACTGGCATTGCAATCCAGCACAGCAAGATCGCAATCAATTGACGGACCGGCACTTTTAGGTGCCACGAACCTTGAAAGACCTCGGTGGTCAGATTCATTGTCGTCACGGCTAGGACCACTGAGATTCCAAATCGCTGCAAAAGCCCCCCACGCCAATACAAGACTGGGACAAGTGCGCCTAAGACCAGGCCAGGGATTAAAGATGACCCAATGACAATATTTATCCCATAGCACGCGTTCCAATAGGCCTGACCAAATGGAATATTCAGAAGTGAGACCAGCCGGGAATCTAGTTTCCCAAGGTTAAAAACACCCATGCTCGCAAGTATAGCAAGCACAGCGAGTCCGGAGCTGCCAACCCAAAAACTCTTGATCGATTCCCGCGACGGCAATATTGGCCGTGCATCTTCATCGCCATTCCGAGAATCCAAATCATCGTTCATGTTTTTGGTATTTGTTGGTTCACGTGGGATAGGCTTCGAGCAACCA
>JANLRK010000039.1:0-17088 GCA_031361585.1 Pirellula sp.
CCCATCGCGCTGATCAACAACGAACATGGGATCGCAATCGTTTGCTTTTCACCACGGCCATTGATCCAGGTGAACTCATTGTTGAGACTGTCCTTGCCGCTGATAAAGGGCGTCTTCCATTGAATCGCCAAATCATGACACGCGATTGCAGCCCGAACCAACGTCCCCAAAGTCTCTGGGCGCTCCGTGTTCCCCCAACAAAAATTATCTAGAATCGCCAATCGGCTTGGGTCCGCCCCTACGGCCACAGCGTTGCGAACTGCTTCGTCGATAGCGGAGGTTGCCATGTGATATGGATCGTAGTCGCCCAAGCGTGGATTCATGCCGCACGAGAGTACTAGCCCGCGATTGCTGCTGAGCTTTGGGCGAACAATGGCTGCGTCGCTTGGCCCATTGCAGGACGGTCCAACCAACGGTTTGATCACGCTGCCCGCTTGGACCTCATGATCGTATTGGCGAATGATCCAGTGCTTGCTTGCAACGGTTGGGTTGGCCAGGATTTTTTGCAAGGTCATTTCGATGGCCGAGCGATCTAGCTTTCCCAGATGGCATGGCGTCGTTGGTGTTGGATGATAAACAGCTTGTCGAACGACAGGTGGCCGGCCTTGATGCAGGAACTCCATGCTCACGCAACCCACTTCGACGCCATAGTACATCAATCGCAAAAGCCCCGTGGGGTTGAATTGCCCAAGGACAGCAACCTCGACATCCTCATCATTGCATAGCTTTTTCAAGCGATCGATTTTGTTCTGCGGAACTGCCATGACCATTCGCTCTTGGGCTTCGCTGATCCATATTTCCGTATAGCTGAGCCCTTCGTACTTGAGCGGGGCTTGATCGAGCCAGACCTCTGCCCCAATGGATTCTCCCATTTCGCCGATGGCACTGCTAAAGCCACCCGCCCCGCAGTCGGTGACCGCTGTATAGAGACCTTGATCGCGAGCTTGTAGCAACACGTCCATCACCATCTTCTCGGTGATCGCATTCCCAATTTGAACAGAGCCGCCAGAGATGTTTTCGCTTTCTTCGGTTAGCTCAACACTACTAAACGTCGCGCCATGGATACCATCGCGCCCGGTTCGGCCTCCGATGGCTACGATCAAGTCGCCTGGCATCGCTTGCTTTTCGACTTTATCAACCGGAATGATGCCGACGTTGCCGCAATAAACAAGTGGATTCCCCAAGTAGCGATCATCGAAGTATACGGCACCATTTACTGTCGGGATGCCCATGCGGTTTCCGTAGTCTCGGACGCCTGAGACGACCCCTTTCATAACGCGACGCGGATGCAATACAGCCGGGGGCAATTCGTTGGGATCAAAATTGGGCGAAGCAAAACAAAAGACATCTGTACTGCAAATGGGTTTTGCACCCAGGCCCGTTCCTAGTGGATCTCGGATCACACCACCAAGCCCGGTGTTCGCTCCGCCATAAGGCTCGATGGCAGAGGGATGGTTGTGTGTCTCTACCTTGAATACAACGTGATCCTCGTCGTCGAATTTCACGACTCCCGCATTGTCTTTGAAGACACTGACACACCAATCGTCTTGCCCCAGATCCTCACGAATCTGGACCGTTGCGGCGAAGATCGTTTCCTTGAGCATGCTCTTGAAGTGTCGCGTGCCATTCTCATCGCGATACTCAATTTTTCCACCAAGCGTTTTATGACTACAGTGCTCGCTCCATGTTTGCGCGATGGTCTCCAGTTCGATATCGGTGGGATCGCGACCCTGTTCACGAAATTGCTCCTGCACCGTTTGCATTTCAGCAATCGACAGATAAAGCTGACCGCTCTTACTCAACGTCATCAAAGAATCGTCATCGAGTTCCCGTATTGGGACGACGGTCAAACTGAATTGGTACGGAGAGCCAACATTCAATTGATCGAGCGATAAAGGGCCCACCACGACTTGTTCGATAGAGTCGTTGGCCAATACTTTTTGACAAATCTTTTGAACGATCGATTTGTCGATAGGATCGCTGCCGCTGCTCGGGCTAATCCAATACTTTCGAAACGTGCGCACCGAATCGACCTCGAACTTGAGGTCGCGGAGCATTTTAAGGGTGCTTTGGGCGACTGGATCCATCACCCCAGGCTTGAGCATTGCGTAGATGAGCGTGCATGAGGACGCGATGGTCGTGTCCATCCTTTGATTCAACAACGGGTCACCTAGAGTGCTTGCGACACAGCGTTGTGCAAGTGGATCGGAAAGGAGTTCCTTAGCGATTTTCTTGACTTGATCAAGAGCCAGCCCGCCTTGAAGCAGAAAACCATATGCGGCTTGAATGGAAAGGTCTTTAGCGATTCCAAGTTCTACAGTCGACGTGAGCGCAGAATGACCCAACGTATCCGGCTGGCCATCAGCCGGATGAATGTCTACTTGCCACAGCCTCACGTGTTGCTTTTCCCGTTTTTAGAAGTTGTTCGATACGGTCGAAATCGGACTTTTCCAGTGCGTCGACCCAAGATTCGCAAATTGTGGCAAAGTTCTTCATCGCCTGTAAGGCAGGCGCATGATTTTCTTCTAAGATCTGTCTCCACATCTGAATATTGCTGGCTGCAATGCGAGTTGAGTCCATCCACCCTTTTCCAACGAATTGGAGTATTTCCGGCGAGGTGGCCGTCGCCAATGCAGAGGCCACCATATGCGGCAAATGACTAGCTGTGGCTAAGGCTTCGTCATGCGCCCTGGGCGAAAGGCAACAAGTTCGCGACCCCATCGATTCCCAAAAGCCAATCATTCGCGTGACTAATTCCGGAAATGTGTCTTCAGCAGGAGTAATAACAACAAGCGCGCCATCCAAGAGAGTGCCAACCGCATGTTCAACTCCACTGTGGTGGCCGCCCGCAATCGGATGACTTCCGATAAACTGCTTTGGAGAGAGTCGGCCATGCGCGGCGCGAATAATGCTTTGCTTTGTACTTCCAACGTCGGTGAGAATAGCATCTGCCTGAGCAACGCTGGCGGCGACCAGGAGAGAATCGACTATCGATTGCACCGGTGTACAAGCAATTATTAAGTCAGCTTCTTTTGCCCCAGCCAGAATATCATCGGTCGCGACATCGATGGCACCACGGGCCAAAGCGGTATCTAGCTTTGCAACGGTGCGACCAACACCGACGACGGTTTGAGCTAGCCGTTTCCTCTTCAAAGCGAGTCCAATGGAACCGCCGAGCAACCCAACTCCGATAATGCAAACTCGCTGCCAAACCATAAATGCCAAAGTGCTGAGGTTTTAGAAAAGGACACAAACTGCCGGATCATGACGCAGTAGTGTACCCAGCAAGCTTAGTATTGCGAATCGGGTAAAAAACTCTGTACATAGTGGTAGCACGGCCCAGGGGGCTACACTGCATCACGGCCCAGGGGGCCATGCTACATCACGGCCCAGGGGGCCATGCTACGAAAAAAGGGCCGGATTCACCTGAGCGAAAACGACCCCATTTTTTTTTCAAGCGAGAAGGTAGCGAAACTAATCTAACGCGATACGCAGCTCTTGCCCCGCCTGAATGGTTACCGTTCGCGCCATGTCCGCTTGTTGGTACTTGTCACTGACCTTCTTTAACGACTGATCGCTGTTTTTGGCAGAGGACTTTCCAACATAGTAAGCGTATTTGCCAGGTACAGCTTCGCCTTTGAAAGTGCCATTCTCAGCAACTTCCATAGGTGCAGGGTGGCCGTCCCCCAACGGTTGCAAGGTCAGCAGAACACCACCGACAGGTTTCCCACCGTTCGTTTCGAGTTTACCCTGAACCGTGGTCATCGCCCCCATTGGAATCGCAGCAGAACCGCAACCAAAGCTGATGCCGAGCATGCCAATTAGCAAGAGAGTTCTCATGGGATCACCTATTCTTGAGCCTGGATGACAGTGCCATCTTGTGCACCTACCATGAATTTCAATACCACGCCATCAGTTGATGCGGACATGAACCGTACCGATCCATCGCCCATTGCCGCGTTAGCACCGCCGGTATGGAATGCAAATGGCTCGTCATTCGGACCGCAATTGTTGACAGACCAGCGACATTCGGGCGGACCACCGATGATGGACGCATAGTTGTTGATCTTGGCGGTCTTGGAACCTGGGCTGATTGCATTGCTTGGACCGGAATAGCCATTCGTAGCTGCATCAGGATCTGCCCATGCAAAGACGCGTCGCCCGCCAGAGGAACCACCCGACCATGCGATTGGATCGGCTTGTCCCGAGACTGGCGATGGTCGAGCGGAGACCGCGCCAAATCGCGACACGCTAGGATGTGCACGCGAGACGTCTTCGATCATCAGAACCGTGTTGGATGTGCCGTCCGACACGCGGCCAAAACTTCCACCATCGCAGGTGAGCATCCCAGAAACAACCTGGGCGAGCCAAGCCGCAGAACCGGTGGGTAGAGTTCGTTGCCCATATGTAGCCGAACCAACGGTGGAATCGATATCTGACAAATCTGGAAACATGTAGTCGAAGCCAGCGTATCCGTTGATTGGATCACGCGATGTGCCATCGATCGGGGCCGATGGGCAAATGAAGGAAGGCACTTGGATCTTAGCGGCAAGTTGCCCGGACGGAAATCCTGGATCGTCAAAGGCGCGTCCCTTGGCGTTTCTGTGAAGCAATGCACCGGAAGCCGTTTGATAATGTCCGTTGGACTGCAGTGTAGCCGAGTACAACGTAAACGGATTGGACGAATGGTCGAACATATTGTAAAGAGCAGTCTGTTCAATGTACGGCAACAACTGCGTCGGAACGGAATGTATCGTGTAGGCCGTGGTGGAGGATCCTGTCGAACCGCATTGGCCGGACGATGGTAGCTTCCTATAACTCGACTCAAAGTTGTGTACTGCCAAGCCTAGTTGCTTGACATTGTTTGAGCATTGCATGCGACGGGCTGCTTCGCGTGCGGCTTGCACGGCTGGCAGCAGCAATCCGACCAAGATACCGATGATCGCAATCACGACCAGTAATTCCACCAAAGTAAAACCACCGCGAACGCGGCGCTGACTGGCGGTCAGCTTGTAACAAGAACTTTTCATGACTTTTCAATCCTTAAGCGATACTCCTGCAACGTTGCCACCCAACGCGGCACCTACAGGCCGAAAGTATCTTCGAATGGGATCGAAATAAGATGAAGAACAAGTTAATGTAAGATTAAGAAACGGCGCAGCGTCGTCCGATTGACATGAGTGGCGATAGATCAACCGTTAGTCCGCAATAATGGTTAGTTCTATTCATTTACTAGTTCGCTGTGCCCAAATATTGCTGAATACCACAGGGTTTCCATGATCCTGCAGGAATAAAGGGCCTGGTTTATCCGCCTCTGGATCCTTGCCTGGTGTTCCCTTGGTCAACGCAAGTCCATCGTGAATCGTTACTCCATTGTGCTGAACGGTTAGCTTAGCGGTACTGATCTTCTTACCGGTCGCATCATAAGTCGCTGCTTTAAAATCGATATCGTACGTTTGCCAAGACAGTGGCGGGTAGCACATATTTATCAGCGGTTTGGCGATTTGATAAATACCGCCACATTCGTTGTTCTCTCCAGCAAGACCAAACGAATCCAAGACCTGAACCTCATAGCGACCTTGAACATAGACGCCGCTATTGCCGCGACCCTGGCCTTTGTCATCCGGTTGGAAGGGAGTGCGAAACTCGATATGCAATTTGTGATCATGGAACAACTCCTTGCTAGTTCCACCAACACCGAGCAGTCCATCGTCCCCCGCCTTGTTACCCACGAATTCGTTTACACGGTTCGAATCGAACAGCACGATTGAATCGGCCGGTGGGCGAGCCCCCAGGGTCTTGCTCTCCCTGATGAGCTTCGTCAGAATGCCAAGCGGCTTGCCAGCTGCGTCGATTATCTCTAAAACGTTTGGCTTGATAACGATAGAAACCGAGTCCTTTTTTACCGACACCTTTTCTTTGTCGGACTCAATACTCGCTTCGTATTCCTTCGATGGCGATTTGCCTTTGAATCCTTGCCCTGGCAAGCCACCCTCCAGTAGATGGATGGATAGTTTCGTTTCGCTAACCGCGATCACCTGTGCTCCCCAAGTTCCGCCCCAAGCCTCCACGACCCCCATGTACTCGCCCTGCAATTTGAAGATGGGGCTGGCTTTGGCTGTCGAAGTATATGTCTCAGCCTGCAAACGCGGAGAAGTGATCAAAACAAATAACAATGAAAAGGAAATGCAAAGTGTCGAACCAAAGCAAGATCTCATGATTTGAAGCCTTATGGCGAAATGGGAAAGGACCAGCGATCAGCAATTCATTGAATTGCCAATCTATCGCCTTATTGTAGCGGAACACCGCAAGGGCCTGGTGATTTCATACTTGCGCGCATGCTTTTCGTTTAACAGTTAGCCATAGGCGTACGGGCAATGGAACTGAGTACGCCTTCGGCTGACTGTTAAACGACTAAATCAACAAGCCCGCATGCTGTCGGGTGCTAGTACGTGTCCTTTCGGTGTCGCCCAAGCAAGCGGCTTCGCAGCAATGCTATTGGATGACACGAAACAGGATATCTAGATCTTGTATTGCCCAACCCCAAGCAAGCCGCTATAGTGGACAATCTTATCTCATTTCGAAAGACGAATAATTCTGAATCCTTTACCAGACGAGGCATAATCATGTCGACTTGGAATTTACGATTGTTTCTGGCTGGAAGTGCAACTTTGGGGGCGCTTGGCTTTTGGCACTTTGCAGCTGGAATCGATCCTCAAGCGTCCAGCGAAAAAGACCGAAATTTGCGGAGTGCTCGACGCGAGACGAAGATGCTGGATACGCTTTATAAAACTGCTATCGTTTCCGTAACACAGACTTATGTCGAAAATGATTCTTCCACCGCTGCAATTACCACCTTTCAACCAGTGTTGAAAGCGATGAAGGATGGAAAATGGCATGAAGTTCGGTTGGTCGATGGCCTGGGTCAGCCAATCAATCCAGATAATTCCCCGAAAGACGCTTTCGAAAAACAAGCCATCAAGGAAATGCTCGCGGGCAAGGAATTGATCGACGCGGTCGAAGTGATCGGTGGCAAAGAGTACTTGAGAACCATGACGATTCTGCCGATGGCGCTCGACAAGTGCGTACTATGTCATGATAACTATCGCGGCAAAAAGATCGTGGGTGGCGTTTCCTATCAAGTACCGCTCAACCGCGACGGCGAGTAGGTCACTCTTGCTGAGAGTGACTTTGCGCTGCCAATACATTTTCAAAATGCGTCACAGCACACGGCCCTTGGGGCCATGCTACGGTAAAGTGAACTATGTTTTCGCAAACTGTCGAATACTCGCTTCGGGCAATAGTCCATTTGGCAAAACAGCCAGATGTGATTCAGACTACAGGTCAAATTGCAAAAGCTACGCAAGTCCCAGCGCCCTACCTTTCCAAGGTATTGCAAACCCTATCGCGCGATGGACTTGTATCCGTTCGGCGAGGTGTCAGTGGCGGATTCCTATTGGGGAAATCGCCAGATCAATTGACCATTTACGAAGTTGTCCAATGCGTCGATCCGATTCGCCGCATTCACACTTGCCCGCTTGAGCTATCCAGCCACCGCAAACGGCTATGTTCTCTGCACAAGAAAATGGATGGAGCGATGGAGAGCATCGAGGCAGTTTTTCGCAAGACCACGCTTGCCGAATTGATGAACAGCCCGAATCCAAGCGTACCATTATGCAATACCTAGTGTAGCTCGGCACTCCGCGCCGAGAAAAAAGACACGGAGTGCCGGACTGCAATAGATGAACAGCCCCAGTCGCCTACGGTTCGGGGCTAGATGATCTAAAGCTCTGCGGAAAACATATCCATGCTTGCACAAATTGCTGCGTCATGAAACCACAAGCTTGATACAGTCGAATGGCGGGAGTATTCCTTAAGTCGACAGCCAAGGTGATTCCCTCGATCCCGCATTGCAAAGCCCAGTCTCGCACAAAATTCATGATGATTTTTGAGATTCCCTTGCCGCGCCAAGCGGGTACTAATCCCACGTAGGTGAGTTCACAATATCGATCTTCCGTTGGCGTAATCAACAAGCAGCCAATATCGATTCCCTGGCATTGTGCGATCCACCAAGATTTTGGCACGCCGTCCATGGTCGAAGCATAACCAACCAGGGTATTGTCTATGTTTCGAAGGCCGTTTAGTTCGGGAACATCGAGTGTTTCTGCGTACGTGCTTTCGACCAATTGGCTCCAACGGTTTGACGAGACCTGGATGTGTGGGGTAAACGCGATTTCGCTGGATTCCAGACTTGAAGCCGGAATCGAGAGTCTTGGAATAGTCGAAATGCCAATGCATTCCATTTGTACCAGTTTCGCGACTGCGACCATGCCCGCAGCCTGAAGGACAGCATCTCGCTTTGGGTTTGGAGACACAAACGCGGTAACGGGGTCGGTTGAAACAGTCGATGGAATCAACGGTGAAATCGCTTGAACCATTTCGGCGCCGGCAGCGAAAGCTTCTTGAAAAAGGTCTTTAGCTAAACCTACTAACAATTCTTGGTCTAGCTCATCGCCGCTTGATGTACATCTCAGATTTCCAATGGAGGCGAGCGCGCCAGAATAGAGAACAACGTATCCACCTACGCGAATTCCAAACGTGTCTCGCTGCTTTGTCAGGATTGGCGCAGAGAAACTGGAACGCTGGCAAACGTCCGCGAGCGTTTCGATCAAGGCATCGATCGAATCTTGGTCCTCGCCAGCATGGCACCAGCGAACGCATTCGATCCAATCGTCGTTCATCGAACTCATGCCTCTAGCGGAGTGACGAAGGTTGCTGCGTTTGCGATACCAACGGACGCGTAAAAGCGCTATCTGCAGCGGCTTCACTCAAACGAACCAGCAATAGCACCGGCTGGATTTCTCCATTCTGTGTCTTCGTATGAAAGAAGTGTTCTCCTAAACCGCGAGAATCGGCTGTAGGTCCAATTGCAATGCAATCCCCTTGTCGGATCCGAAGGTCGATTGCGAGTTGTTCCCAGGTGACCGTTTCACGACGCGTGTCAATGCGTGTGGCGGATTCCCGTGCGATCACTTTATTCACTAACTCTCCATGTTGCATTTCTGGGGTCAAGTGGATTGTCGCAGATGCATCACCGTGCGGTGTCGCTTGAATCGCAATCATGAAGTGTGACGTGTCATACACATGCCCTTTGGAGGTAACCTCGTAGTAGAAAACGCACGTTGACCCACTTGCAATATTCCGAACCGAGAGTTCCTTTCGAACATTGGCGCGACAACGCCAGAGCTGAGAGAAGGAGGAAACGTCGGCGGCGAATCCGGCCTGTTCCAGCGGATCTTCCCCAATGCGCTTGACCGTTTGTCTGACCCATTCATCGAGGAGATGTGGTGTGTTGCCGGTGATCTTGCCGGCTCGCATGCCATTTTTATCCATCGCAATTCGCAATTCCGGTTTCAACGCTTGCTCGTCGATCTGCGACCAAAGCTCTGGGAGGCGGGCGCTTTGTTCCGAATTCAAGCGCACTAAGATCGTTTCAACGCCCGCAACATCGCTCGAGGTTACAGCTGTTCCCAACCCATTCTTTGCATTGCCCGGAACAGGTTCGTCACCGGAAGGAAGCCATGTCGCGCAGCCAGACTGAAACGCCAAGCCTGCGCACGAAAAGATGAGAGCCAGTGACCTCCAACGCTTAAAGCTCATCCGCCGTTGCAATCACTTTCGATTGTTAGTAGGGTTATTTGGTTGTGGAGCCGGGTTATTGGCAGCTCGGACATTGTCCAGAGCTGGCGGAGCAAATACTCTTTCTTCGACCGTCCAATCCTTGGGGACATCGGAGGGAATGAACTCTTTGCGAAAGATGGCATCGGATACTTTTTGTAGCAAATTTGCATTCTTGACGCGGTCGCTAAACTCAAAGACCTCTCGATTGTCATTCAATATTTTTCCCTGCTCATCGACGTGCTCGGTGTTGTATTTGTACAGGGAAATCGGCAAGAACATTTCTCGATCCAGAACGATTTGAACGTGGTCGTAATTGATAGCGTCCGCCTGGAATTTTGGATAAGCTTCGATTAGGAAGACATCGCCGCGCGGTCTACCCTGCGCGTCTTTTGGCGGAGGTAAGGAACGCACCCAATAGCGAGCTTTTATCTTCTCAGCCTTGACCCCGAACATGAACGGCATGGGTGATTCAAGAATCCCCTCGCCCTTCAATTCAGATGGCATCGTGAATCGAGTGCACTTCTTTAAGCTACGATCGTATTCGTAAACCTTTTCGCCATCGCATAACCACCATTCGCCAAAAACATTTTCGAAGTCCTTGTATTCTGGCTGGTTTTTCGAATCGACCTGACCGGATAGTTTAATGAGCCGATCGATCTTGAACATGCCTTTGTCGGGAGACATGTACTTCAATTCACCAGAAGCAGTAGAAACGTTTACGGTACGAATGTCTCGTCCCGTCTTTTTCGCTAATTCGCCGACGAAGTTGTCGGAAGAGTTGTACTGCCATCTATAAAACTTGCACGAATAACGTTCGATATTGGCTGTCGAACCCTCCCAAAAATTGAGAACCTGGTCCAGGTGGGCTATCTCTTGAGGCGAGGGTGGATTGGTGGACCATGGATCCTTGGTGACAACCTCTGTTCCAGTCCCGCCGGTGGGAACCTGAGTCGCAACGGGGCGTTGATTCAATGCTGGATTGAGAACTGGATTGGACTGAGGATTGACTGGCGCGCCAGTGCCTTGCACGGCAGTGGCCCGACCGGCGGGATTGCCCACCGCTTGCGGGCCGAGTTGCTGAGTTGCCGGTTGCAAGGGCCGATTGCCATACCCAGTGGCTGGTGGCGCGACTCCTTGCTGGCCAAAGGCAAAAGAGCCAAGGCCGATCAACCCTGCAGTACTTGCAATGAAACCAAGCTTGGAAAGTTTTTGAAACCGCATCCCCTGATTGTTCATATTCATCATCCGTGACATTGCTGAGATTGGATTCGCCCATCCTTGGGCGTCTTTTGGACAGCCGACCTGCCTATCGCCAGGCACAATAACAACTCGCCCAGAAACTACCTAGACCGAATTTACCAGTTGTAACGATGGAATCGCAACAAAGTTACCGCAGGTTACTTCAGAAACTTAGCTATCAATGCCAAATAGACCTAGGTTTATATCTGTAGCTGCGGTATCGAAATCAACTACTCCTACCTCCAACTCAATTGCATGTCGACAATAGCCCCCTCATTCAGCCCGACGATTAGCGCACCCTTTGTCCCTTTCCGTCGCGAGGCGGCACCAACACTTCGTGAACTGTCGTCACTCCACTTGATCAACGGCGAACATTTTTCGGGAGCAGAACGCGTCCAACAAATTCTGGGCAATCGCTTGCCGGACTTTGGCGTATTTGCAAACTTCGCTTGCTTGAAGTCTGGCAAATTCCAAGAACTTTGTGGATTGGATTGCGACCGTGTTCGCTCCATGGGAATGAAGAGCCGATTCGACTGGAGTACCGTCCAGCGCATCGTCGAATACGCAAAAGAAACCAACGCGGATGTCCTACACGCACACACGCCTCGTGCGGCGATGATAGCAAGTTTTGTAGCAAAGCGTTGCAACCTGCCTTGGGTGTATCATGTACACTCACCAGCGGCCCGTGACTCAGCCAGCGCAATCGTAAATCATGCCAAAAGCTGGGTTGAAATGGTCTCGTTGCGAAGTGCGGATCATATCATTACCGTGTCGAAATCGCTCAGGCGAGAAATGCTCGCTAGCGGCCAATCGCGAAACAAGATAACAGCGGTGGCCAATGGAGTTGCGGAGCAGATTCCAATTGATCCAACGGAGCGACTTGGACATCGGCATTGGAAACTTGGGATGGTTGCCCTTGTTCGTCCACGCAAAGGAATCGAAATCTTGCTCGAGGCGATTGCGAGATTAAAAGGGGAAAAGAGTCGTGTCACTCTCGACGTGATTGGCGGATTCGAGACCCCCGAATACGAATCGAGCATTCGTGGACTGATTCATACTTTGGATCTTGAGGGAACTGTCAATCTCAGGGGCTTTACCAAGGACGTTCCAGCGGGCATGCGAACTCTCGATGCGATGGTACTGCCGAGCTTATTCGGCGAGGGGATGCCGATGGTCGTTTTGGAAGCGCTGGCGTGTGGCGTTCCTGTGATTGCAACCCGAGTCGAGGGAACCCCCGAAGTCATTCGGCATGGGCAAGAAGGCTTGCTCGCGCGCCCTCAGGACGCGGATTCCTTATCACAGGCAATTCAAGTCTTTATCTCAGACCGTTCGGCCTGGTGCCAAATGAGTCGACACGCTGTTCAACGGCATCGACAAGGCTTCTCGGACTTTACCATGGCCGAACGAACGGCCAAGGTATATCGCAAATTGCTCCCGAAGTGCATTGTGGCACGGCACTCCGTACCGTAGTTCTCGACACGGATTGTCGAGCTACACTGAACGACAAAGCGCAATCCCAGTTGGCGAATTCCTATTCTCGGCAATAAACTCCGGCGGCCCAACGCCGAGGATCTTGCCACCACCAACTCCACCTCCAGGACCAATATCGATCACCCAATCACAGCATCGAATTAAATCCATGTGGTGTTCGACGACGACGACGGTATTCCCTTTTTCCACCAAGTCTTGAAGGACTCCGATTAACCGAACTACATCGTCCATGTGAAGTCCCGTTGTTGGCTCGTCGAGCAGATACAATGTTTTGCCTGTCCCAGGTTTGGCTAACTCGCTAGCCAGCTTGATCCTTTGTGCTTCACCACCGCTAAAGGTGTTCGATGGTTGTCCCAATGCGATGTAGCCTAGTCCGACCTGTACCAAACATTGCAACGGTACCCTTAATTTTGGGATTGCATCGAAGAACTCCGCGGAATCCGCAATGCTCATGTCCAAGCAATCTGCAATAGACTTCCCTTTGAATTGCACCGCTAGAGTTGCTCGATTGAATCTTCGGCCGCGGCATTGAGGACATGGAACATAAACATCGGCCATGAAACTCATTTCGAGCTTTTGTCTCCCTTGCCCAGCGCATGCTTCACATCGACCCGCACCTGCGTTGAAACTAAATCTCGCCGCGCTAAACCCACGTTGCTTGGCATCCTTCGTCTTGGAATAGACAGACCGTACCTCATCCCAAAATCCGCAATACGTTGCCGGAATACTTCGGGGCGATCGACCAATTGGCGACTGGTCGATTTCAATCATTTTATCGATTCCATCCAAACCATCTATCCGTCGAATGTGCGATGGCAATGCCTCACCGCTAAGCGATCGTTGCACAGCGACGGCCAGTGAATCATGAACAAGTGTGCTCTTGCCACTGCCACTCACTCCAACGACTCCAACCAAACAACCCAAAGGAAACTCCACGCCTATGTCTTTCAAATTGTGCAGGGTGATTCCCGAAAGAACCAACGATGGCTGCAATGCACCGACTTTTCGATTCTTGCTAGTCGGCATCGGAACAGTGCGTTGAAGGTATTGCGCAGTCAGCGATTTGGAATTATTGGATAATTGGTCGGGTGGTCCGAACGCGATGACCTCACCACCCAGCTTGCCTGCCCCCGGCCCGATATCTACAAGCAGATCCGCTGCCCGCATGACCTCTTCGTCGTGTTCGACTACGACGACCGTGTTGCCTCGGCGCTGGAGCTCGCGAAGGGAAGCGATCAATCGTTCCGTATCCTGAGGATGCAAACCGACCGAAGGTTCGTCGAGCACATAACAAACACCAATGAGCCCTGTTCCAATGCTCGTCGCCAACCGAACTCGCTGCAATTCGCCACCACTCAAGGTCTCTGCAGATCGATCTAAAGTCAAATAGGTAAGCCCCACATCGCGAAGAAACGAAAGCCGCTGCAAAATCTCTAGAAGGATCGGTGTCCCAATCTTGGACTGCCGTTCCGTGAGCTTCAATTGTTCAAACCAGCCGATAGCCGAATCCAAAGGCAATTGCGCAATTTGCGATATCGAAAGACCCTCGAGCCGAATAGCCAAAGACTCTTTTCTCAACCGTTGCCCGTCACACTCGACGCATTTCTTCTCTGGCTTGCCATCGAGATAACCGTAACCCTCGCAATTCGGACACGCTCCATAGGGGCTGTTGAAACTGAAAGTTCGCGGTTCAATTTCAAGTAGACTTACCCCACACGCGATACATGCAAAGCGAGTCGAGAAAGCGCGATCTCGAGGAGTCGGATCATCGGAATCGATTGCGGATACCTCCACCAAACCATTGCTCAATCGCAAGGCCACAACAATCGCTTGCTCGATACGCTCTCGACTGTCTTCACGCACCACCAGACGATCCACGATGGCTGAGATCGAATGCTCCTTTCGGATCGCAAGTGTTGGAAGGGACTCAATTTCAAAGAGTTCGCCATCCACTCGCACGCGTAGGAGTCCCGCTTTGGCGATGCGTTCGAATACATCCGCGTGTCCGCCTTTTCGTCCGATTACCATTGGAGCCATAATGGTTAGTTTGGTTCCAATTGGCAATTCGCAAACGGAATCTAGGATCTGGCTCGGTGGCTGGCGATCAATGGGTTGCCCGCATTGATGGCAGGCGGGAATCGCAATTCGGGCCATCAGCAAACGCAGGTAATCGTAGATTTCGGTGACCGTGCCTACGGTGCTGCGCGGGCTGAGTACCCCTTGTTGTTGATCGATACAAAGAGCGGGTTGAAGGCCGCGAATGAAATCGACGTCGGGTCGCTCCATTTGATCGAAGAACTGCCTAGCGTAGCTCGACAAGCTCTCCATGTACTGACGCTGCCCCTCTGCAAAGAGTGTATCAAAGGCCAGTGAGCTCTTTCCACTACCGCTGACTCCGGTAATGACGGTAAACTTGCCTCGCGGAATGTCGAGGTCCACATTCTTGAGGTTGTGAGTTCTCGCGCCCCGGATTTCAATGTAGCGAGCAGACATTGTTTCTGGTGGAGCATTTGCGGATGACGCCGGCGCAGATCTCCCCTTCTTCATTTTGCCAACCCAGATTCGTAAAGCATATACAACTTGGGTTCGAACAAGGAGTTGATGGGTGTAGCCACTTTTCCGTTGTCCAACGCGAAGACTTGTGAACATTCAAAAATGTCATTTGACAAGTACTTGCGAGGAACACTCGCCAAAGAGATCCTGCGAAGGTCGACTTTATTATCGCGTTTGACAGCAATTTGAAACCCCCATTCGCCGAACGAATTGAGATGCGTGCGATACGGAACCACTTGAAATCCCGCCGCTTCCATCGTAGATCCGATGCACCAAAATGCCTCCCGCGTGATGATGGGCGAACTGCTTTGGGTAACCATCGCACCATCTTCTCGAAGGATGCGGTGAATAAGCTTATAGAACTCGATGCAATAGAGTTTATTGAGCACCTCGCTATGAGGATCAGGCAGGTCAATAATAATACGATCATACCACTCGCCGGCCTCTTTCAATCGGGAGAACGCTTGTTGCACATAATTGAAAGCGTCCGCATGAATGATTTGAACGCGAGGGTTGCGGAGACTGTCCGCGTTAAGCTTGCGAAGGACGTCAAAGCGTTTGCTCAGTTCAGTCATGGATGGATCGATATCGACCAACTCGATCGATTCGACGCTTGGGAATTTTAATACCTCTCGGATGGCGAGCCCGTCTCCTCCTCCTAGTACGAGCACTTTTTTTGGCGGTTTCCCTAAGCTCATCACCGGGTGGACTAGAGACTCATGGTAGCGGTGTTCGTCCAAGGCAGCGAACTGCAAATGCCCATCGAGATAGAGACGGACTTCGCCATTGCGAGGGTGGCTCGTCAGTACGATGCGTTGGTAGGGCGTCTGCTCGGAGTAGATCATCTCGTCGGCAAACAACTGTCCTTCTGCAAATTGCGTGATTATCCCTGAAGCAAAAAGCCCTGTAAGTAGTATCCCAATCACCAGGATCGCAACCTTCCAGTATCCTCGCACGCTTGGATGCGAAGATCCAAACATCGTCAAAGCGATCGTTGCAACCGAAATATTGAGCAGCCCGATCGCAAAGGAAGAACGAAAAAGGCCAAGACTAGGAAGCAATAGTAACGGAAAACTAACCGATCCAATCAACGCACCGATGTAGTCCAGACTGAGTACATGAGCCAACGATTCCGAAAAATTGGCCGAACGCGACAGGATCCGCGTGAGCAGCGGAATCTCAAGACCCACCAACGTGCCAATGAGCAAGATGAGTCCGTACATAACAGGCTTGTACAAAGCGTAGTAGGGGAACACGACAAAAAGCAAGGCAGCGGACAAGCCGCCTACTAGCGCGACGGCAATTTCGATTTGAATGAACCGTTCGACCAGTTGATCATGGATGAACTTTGTCAGATAAGAGCCGATCCCCATCGCAAACATAAAGAGACCAATGGTGATCGAGAATTGCGCCACGCTATTACCAAGGAGATAACTCGATACGGCGGCAATGATCAGTTCGTAGGCAATGCCGCATAGAGCAACGATCAAAACGGACAGCAGCAACCAGGCGGTTTGCTGTTGCGTCAGGGGCGTTCGATGGTCGATATCGTCATCCAGAGTCGGACTACTTCCCAAAACTAAAGCCTTTGGAGCCGGTGCGAGCCCGGGCCGCAGAACTTGAGCCGCTCGACATGCGGCTGCTTCGGACGGAGCTAACGGCCGACTGGTGGTAGTTGGCAGGGCTCATGGGCGTATTCGAAAAGCCTGGCTTGGCGGATGACATGGCGCCAGAGTAGAAGCTGTTTTGGCGTCCCATCATGGAACCCAACATATAGCCCATCATCATCCCGCCTGGACTGAATCCGTAGCCGTGAGGTCGATGGTATCCGTGATTGTCGGAGGCCACGAGCCGACTATTGGCAACGTCGACGGTCACCGAAAACTCCTTCGACTCGCCCATGTCTTGAATCATATTTTGATTCGGATCTTGAAACCCGATGATTTCACCGCCCGGTGACATGCTGACTCCAACGGGAGATTGCATGGCCTTCATCTCGTTTAACTTGGCGGCATACTTTTTCAGAAAGTCGGACTCTTTCGTGGGGTCTTGCTTCTCCGGCTCTATCGCCTGGATCTCCGCATTGCTGCTCACCTCGGCGTTACCGTCGGTTGCGGAAACGAA
>JANLRK010000047.1:0-8306 GCA_031361585.1 Pirellula sp.
AATATTCGCAACGGCGATTCGTTGGAAGCTGTTGAAAGACAATCCGTTTGCTGGGTTGGCTACAACGGTTCGAGAGAACAAAGAGCGTCAAGAGTTTGTCACCTGGGCAAACGTGCAAAAGGTGATCGAGGTTGCCCCTAGTATGGAATGGAAAGCCCTGATTGCGTTCGTTCGGTTAGTTGGCCCTCGGGTTCCATCGGAGTTGGTTGGTCTAACCTGGGCCGATGTGGACTTCGTTTCAAAGCGGATCGTGATCAAGAGCCCCAAGACAAAGCACCATGGCGGGGAACATACATTGAGGTCTTGCCCGTTGTTCCCCGAGTTGATGCCCTACCTCGAGAAGTTATCTGAGTTGGTTGGCCCCGGTGTTGAAGTGCCACTATCTACCCCGGTCTTTCCGATTGCGTGCGATGCCGGAGTGAATCTGCGGACTGCATTGGCTAGGTTGATTGTGCTAGCTGGTTTGACTCTATGGCAAAAGCTGTTTGTCAATTTGCGATCAAGTAGGGAAACGGAGTTGTTAGCGGTGTTCCCGGTAGCTGATGTGTGTAGATGGTTCGGTCATTCCCCCGCTGTTGCTGCCCGGTTCTATGCACAAGCACGAACGGAAGTTGCTGATAGAGCAAGCCATGAGCGGACGTTAAGCGATACTTTAGTGGGTACTACAGTGGGGACTATTGAGGGCGAAACGGGTACTAAAATGGGTACCATCGGTGCCAATCAAGAGACTAGCAAGAAGCATCAAGAGTGCATTGATACCCAAGGAAAACATGGGTGTTTGATGGTTCAAGACGTAAAAAAAGGGTCCCTTGATGGAACCCGACAGTGGACGATATTGGACTCGAACCAACGACCCCCACGATGTCAACGTGGTGCTCTAACCAACTGAGCTAACCGTCCTGCGGTTCTTACGAATTGTCACGTTGTCGCGATTGATGTCAAGTTCAACTTCATCCAACCACCATCCAGGCTTTGGTTGTCGAACCCGCGGCCGCCGGTTATGCTGCTCGCTACCGAAAAATCGACGATCCCGTTTTGCTCTGCTTGCAATCTTGATGATGTCCAATCCAATTCGACGCGTTGTTATCACCGGCATGGGTGTTGTTAGCCCGATCGGTAGGGACCTCGATACCTTTTGGAAAAACTTGGTTGATCAAAAAACTGGAATCTCAACCTTAGACTGCTTGCCGCAAAACGGGCTCGAATTGACCTGCGGTGGCCAAGCCAAATGCTTCACCGGGGAAATCGAGGACTTTGGCCCCCTGGAGAAATCGCTTCAGCGGTCGATCAAGAAGAACCAAAAAGTGATGTGTCGGGAAATCGAATTGGGCGTCGCCGCTTGTCAAATGGCTTTGGCTCACAGTGGGCTAGCCGCTCCGGCAAGCCGTAATCCTGAGCGAACCGGAATCGTTTACGGCAGCGACTACATTCTGACCCGCCCAGAAGAATTCTCCGATGGCGTCGCCGCTTGCATTGATGCTGACAATCGCTTTGACATGCTCCGCTGGCCTATGGAGGGACGCCCCAAAGTCAACCCGCTTTGGCTTTTGAAGTATTTGCCAAATATGCCAGCGAGCCATGTAGCGATTTACAACGATCTAAGAGGCCCCAGCAATTCGGTCACGATTCGCGAAGCCAGTAGCTCGGCGTCCATTGCCGAAGCTGCAGCCACCATTCGCCGAGGAGTTGCGGACGTCATGTTGGCTGGTGCCACCGGATCTCGATTGGAGCCATTGCGTGCACTGCACTTCACTATTTCTGAAAAACTTGCTAGCCCTCGATCCATTCCGAGTGAAATGTCGCGACCATTCGATTCGGGACGCGATGGCTCGGTACTCGGAGAGGGTGCAGGTGCATTGGTCTTGGAGTCTCTTGAAAACGCCATGGCTCGCGGCGCCAAAATCTGGGGCGAGGTAATCGGCGGCGTCGGTTCGGCAGTCGGCAGCAGTTTTGCAGGAAAAACAAGAGATTTCGTTCGAATTGCGACCAAAAACGTTGTTTCCGGTTTGATCTCAAAAGGAAAAGCCGCTGGCTTACGCTTGGAGGCGGGGAATTGCCACATTCATGCCTGTGGAAAAAGTGAAATCGAAGCGGATCGATCTGAAGCCAATGGCATTCATGATGGCTTTGCTGACGAAAAAGTATCGGTCACTGCCGCAAAGAGTTATTTTGGAAATCTTGGGGCTGGCAGTGCAGCGGTCGAAATCGTCGCCAGCTGCTTGGCTATGGATCGACAAATCATGTTTCCACTACTGAATTGCAGGGAACCGGACCCAACTTGCCCTATTATTGCCGCTGATAGTTCAACGGCAGCTGGGGAGGCTTTTATCAGTCTTTCCTATTCTTCGCAGGGTCAAGCGAGTGGGGTATTGATTCGGCGGCTCCTTTCGGCTTGACAGTTTGGGGCATGGTTCGTAACCTTTTGCTCCTTGAAAAAACAAGCACGTCTCTAACTAATTTTGTTTGAGTATTAAAAATGGCAGTTCCCAAGCGACGACACTCCAACTCACGATCTGGCATGCGTCGAGCACACCATTCCAAGAAGCCTCGTCAATTGCAGGTGTGTGCCAAGTGCAGCACCGTGGTTCCTACGCATACGGTCTGCCCAAAGTGTGGTTACTACATGGGTAGAGTCGTTGTCCAGATGGGCGAAGAGTAAATCCTATTCGATTGGGTTAATCCCTCGATTCTCGTCGTAACGGAAGAGTTGTAGAGTGCCCAACATCGCATTGCTTTTTCCTGGCCAAGGAGCTCAATTCCTAGGTATGGCCAAGGGGCTTCTTGAGCGTAGTGAGCAAGCCCGATCGTTGTTTGCTAAGGCTTCGGAAATCCTCGGGTATGATCTTGGGAAATTGTGCGTGCAAGGCCCAGAGGACCAGCTGCATCTGACGAACCACAGCCAGCCTGCATTGTTCGTCCACTCGATAGCTGCCTTAGCTGATTTTGTGCAACAGAACCCTTCTATTCTTGACTCGGTGGTGGCTGTAGCGGGTTTGAGCCTAGGAGAATACAGTGCGCTGGCTTGTTCTCAAGTCATCTCGTTTGAGGATGGCGTTCGATTGGTCCAGCAGCGAGGATCGGCCATGCAAGTTGCTGCTTCGGCGGTGCCAAGCGGGATGGCAAGTGTGCTCGGTTTGGATCGTGTTCAGTTAGAGGCGGTTTGCGATTCAGCTCGGCAATCGGGGGAGATTCTTCGAATCGCCAATTTGTTGTGCCCAGGCAACATCGCCGTATCCGGTCATTTGGCTTCGATCGAGGCGATTTCTGAAAAAGCTATGTCGGCTGGTGCGATGAAGACCATTCGATTGAATGTTGCAGGGGCGTTCCACACCGAAATCATGAAACCTGCTGTCGCGCAGTTGGAGACCGCCATTCGCGCAATCCGTTTCAGCAACGCTCGCTTCCCACTGTTTTCGAATGTGGACGCTCAACCGCATGCGATGGCAGACGAGTTTGCGCCTTTGCTAACGGAACAAGTTGTTTCGCCGGTGCTGTGGGAAGATACGCTTCGCAACATGATCGCATCAGGGGTGGATCAGTTTTATGAAATTGGAGCTGGCCGCGTGCTAGCCGGAACGCTGAAGCGAGTCGATCGCAAAGCAGCTTGTGAATGTTTTGGCGATTAGCCTTCTTGAAACGAAAGTAAACTATGTCCTCAAATTCATTGGGATTGTCAGCAGACCTTTCAGGCCAAATTGCACTGGTGACGGGCGCATCGCAGGGGCTAGGTCAGACTGTTGCGGTAAGGTTGGGCGAAAATGGTGCGAAGGTACTTTGTATTGCACGCAACGCTGATAAGTTAGCTGAAACCGTGGCACAAATACAAGCAGCAGGCGGCCAAGCGGTTGCTATCGCTTGCGACGTGACGGATAGAGCAGCGATTGAAAAACTATTTGAACACATCGAAGTGGAATACAAACGGTTGGACATCGTCGTTAACAATGCCGGTATCACCCGCGATACCTTGTTGCCGAGAATGACGGATGAACATTGGGACGAAATCATTGCCGCCAACTTGACCAGTTGTTTTCTGTTCTGTCGAGGAGCCACGCGAATCATGATGGGCCAACGGTACGGTCGAATCATCAATATGTCGAGCGTTTCGGGTTTGATCGGCAACCCTGGTCAAACGAATTATTCTGCGACCAAGGCGGGCATGATTGGTTTCACGCGCTCGCTATCGCGTGAAATGGCGAAGCGAAAGATAACGGTCAACGCGGTGGCGCCTGGATTTATCGAGAGCGATATGACGCGGGCGTTGGGGCCAGCCGTGACCGATGAGGTCAAGAAGCGAGTCCCCGCCAACAGGCTTGGAACAGCCGATGATGTAGCGGCATGTGTATTGTTTTTGGCCAGCAAAGCTGCTAGCTACGTGACCGGTCAGGTACTAACGGTTGATGGCGGCATGACAGGTTGAGTAGGTTCCGCCTGCCGGGCGGGACTTGAGGATGCGGAAGTCCCGCCCGGCAGGCGGGACCTACATAAAGGTCAATTGGAATGAAGAGTGAGTCCCAGACAAATAGTATTGTGACTCCAGTTCGCATCGGGCCATACTTGTGTGGCGACTCGCAGAGTTTGCTTTTGATTGCAGGTCCATGTGTTATTGAATCGCTGGACCTTTGTCTGGAGATAGCGGAAAGCGTATCCGCAATTTGTGATCGACTAGACGTAAACTACGTGTTTAAAGCGTCGTTTGATAAAGCCAATCGGACGAGTTCAGGTAGTTTTCGTGGGATCGGTCTGGATCATGGCTTGAATGTGTTGGGGCAGGTCAAGCAGAAGATAGGTTGTCCGGTCACAACCGATGTCCATTTGCCTGAGCAGGCGAGTTCCGTAGGTGAGGTTTGCGATTTATTGCAGATACCTGCGTTTTTGGCGCGTCAGACCGATTTGCTGATTGCATGTGCAGCGACTGGAAAGCCGTTGAATGTAAAAAAGGGGCAGTTTATGGCTCCTGGGGATATGAAGTATGTAGTGGAAAAGGTGAACACGAGCGGCAGTGGCGGAGTCATGTTATGCGAGCGCGGAACTTTTTTTGGATATGGTCGACTTGTCAATGACATGAGTGGACTTCCGATCATGCGTTCATTAGGGGTACCGGTGATTTTTGATGCAACGCATTCGGTACAGCAGCCCGGTGGCTTAGGTGGCACCACGGGCGGCAATCGCGCCATGGTGGAGCCGCTAGCAAGGGCCGCCGCGGCGGTTGGAATCGATGGTGTTTTCTTTGAGACGCATCCGCGTCCGGAGGAAAGCCCAAGCGATGGGTCGAATATGGTGCCTTTAGATCAATTCGAAAAAGTTTTGGAACGAGTGCTAATGATTTGGCGAACCGTAGCCACTTGGACTACGTAAACGCATAGAAAATCCATAGAATCAAGTTCGTATTAGAGTTCAATGCAGATGGGCGGGAACAATTGAGACAATTGTTCTACTATTGGTAAAATCGATTTATGAACCGAACACTCTCGTGCCCAAATCCGTATTCCCGCGAATGCAAAACCACCATGTTGGGCTATGTTGCGTTTGGCTTGCTCATAGGCTTGTTGGGTTGCGACGATGCTAACAATCAGCGAATGCAAAGGATCCAAGCCCGGCAGGTGCAGGGTAAAGAAATTGGCGATTCGATTCGGGAGGCGTTCCGCGATTTGCCGCAATTGATTCGAATGAATCGAACTGCTGCGCTGCGTGAGATTCGCGTCCAACTCAACACCTGGTCGAAGAGCATCGTTGAACCAGAAAAATGGAGATCCGCAGGTCTTCTTGAATCGGTGTCGGGGCAACTTAGGACGATCGACTTTTCGAAGCGGCTGAACAAGTTGGAGTTTGGCGAACCGGAATGCGAATTTTTGTTGCAGTGCCAGATGATGAAGGATGTTGGCAAATGGGTTGTCGAGCGACAGTATCGTGACCCGCTTTTTAACCCGTGGTTGGAAAAACAAAAAAGCGTGATGCCCGCTGCCGATTGGAATCAGTTAGAGTCGGCGCTGAAGCTGTTTGATTGGACTATTTGCAATGTCGGCATCGATGGACAAGCCAAAGATGCATTACGTTTGGTGGCGAACGCAGAATTGCCGATCAATGACAATGCGCCCATTTACAGGCAGTTGCCATGGCAAACGATGATGTTTGCACGAGGAGATACTTGGGAGCGAGCGAGAGTGTTCACGCAGCTGGCGTTCATTCAAGGAATCGACTGCATGGTGTTGGCACTACCAAGTCTATCGGGCGCCACGGAGAATGCATCTTTGCGATTGTGGTGTGTCGCAGTCCCAATTGGTAGCGAGTTGTATCTTTTTGAGCCGCAGTGGGGATTGCCAATACCAAGTCAATCGAGCGACGGAATTGCTACGCTGCGCGAAGCAAAAGAGAACCCCGCCGTGTTGCGAAGAGCTAGATTGCCTGGCCGTTTTGATGAATACCCTGTCGTGCAATCCGATTTGAAAGGTCTCGTTGCACTGATCGATGCGGAACCCTTTGCTCTAGGTCGGACGATGCACACGCTAGAAAGATCCATTACGGGTGACAATCGCATTCGGCTAAGCCTGGAAGCGGACTTGCTCGAGGAAAGGATCACCAAAATCGACCCAGTCCTTTCACTTCGATTGTGGAATGTTCCCTGGCTTGCTCACGCCTACAACCAGTCGATGCGAGAACGGATCAATGACAAGTCTCCATTCTCGATTGGATACATTGAAGCGTTTGGGAGTTTTATTATGGACACGCCGATTAGCCGCGCGAGGAACTTGCACTTCAAGGGCCAATTCGAAAAAACAGTCGATGCGCCTGGTGCACTTCCAGCGTATATGGATGTTCGAGTAGACGAGCAGACGCTGAAGGACCTCGTTTATGATCGCGGAATCCAAGCTAGCTTAGGGATCGTCAAAGGGCCTAACGAAATGACAGAGAATTTTCAATTTCGAATAGCTCAAGCACAGCGATTTTATCGTCGCTCTAAATTCGATGTGGCAGTATTCCTTGCGATGCTGAACGCAGACTTGGGTAAACCTGATACCTCCAATGACTGGCTACAAAATCGATTGTTGAAGATTCCTGGAACGGAGCATTGGCACGCGCACGCCCACTTTTTGATGGGCCGGAATTACGAGCAGCAGGGTAATTTAGCGGATGCCGCGAAAGAGTATGAATACGAAGATTCGCCTCAAGCGGCTGGGAATCGGATTCGAATTCGAAAGATGCAAGCGGCAGCCGCTGCACCGTTGGACAAACAATAGCAACACCGAACAAGTGACGTCGGCTTCTAGAGAATGGCCTGACAGGGCCAATCAAAATGGTTCTTCTTTTTGAACCACGGAATATCCGGAATACCCGGAAGGGCGAAATGGACACTTCTCGCTGAACACCACCAAAAAAACTGAACTGTTGAATACGTTCGTCGAACAAAACAGGCAACAATAAATGGTTGTTGTCCAAAACATGCGAGGCTAGTCTAGTCGAAGCGTGTTAACGCAATACAGAGAAGAGGGCCGTGCCGAATGTTCAGGCCAATTACTTTGGACTGCGATTGACCGGTCGCCATTGGGCTTCGCCTTTCGGATCGCCTCGCAAATCTCTTGGAGCATCTTCCCGTGAGAATTGATCGTTGCGATTTCCTGATGTCAGCTGACCGGAGGTGGATGGTAGTGCGTCTGGCAGACCGCCTCTTTGGATTTTTGTGAGGCCGCGTCCAGCTGATCGGGAGGAGTTTGCGTCGGATAAACTGCTGATGGACCCTCTGTCACCTCGCGCATCTCCAATCAACAATTCCGATTCATTGCGGCTTCGGTTCAAGTTGTTGGCCGTGCTCCGGCCGGCCGTACCTCCTAAACTGCGTGCAAGCAGTTTTTCACTTTCGGCTAGCCTTTGCTCTAATTGACCGTTGCGCACCTCAAGGTCCTCTGCCCGCTTTTTTTGTGCTCGGAACTCGGCAAGCAGTCGATCACTTTCAAGTTGGTACTGACGCATGGCTTGACCGCCCGGAAAGCGTTGGCAGCCTGTAAATACAAAACAACTAACTAAAGCAGTCAGCCAAAGCAATTGCGTAAGCCATCGTGTTTGTCCAAATGGCTTGCGTCCTATCGTGTTGTCTATCGATTTTCGGCTAGCCATGTGTTTGAATAGATGCAATCCAAGCCTTTGGAAATCATAGGACTCGTCTTGTTCCCATGCGACTGTACTGCATAGCAAATTCGCGAAGTGGAATGAAAGCCCAAACTGCCAAGAAACGATTGCTGGGAATCTACTTTTGGCCGAAGCAAACTACGCTACCCTTTTCGGTTGCAATGACCAGTCGATTGTTTGCGATG
>JANLRK010000053.1:0-2000 GCA_031361585.1 Pirellula sp.
CTTTTCCATTCCCGCGGTCGTTACAAAATGCATTGCACGTGCCAATGGCTGATTGAAACTGAAATTACTTCGGAAAAGAAGGCATGTACCACTATTTCAGCGTTTTACTCTTGAAAATATTGTCCGAAAGACCCGCTTACAAGGAGTAGTAAAAAAAGGATGAAGTCACTTTGAATACGCGGGCCATTCGGTTTGAGTCAGTCGTTCACCGGAAGCAGTAATCGCTTTCGTTATGGAAGCAAATCGAAATCATCAAAGGAGACAACCCATCCGCATGCATCCAGCCAACCAATTCGAGAATCTTACCGGCTGCTAGTCTGGGAAGCTCGCCGGTGTGTCCAAACGATTGGGAAGCTAGCTGGTGGCCATGGTGCTCCAAAGATGATAGCCGAGGGCACCTGCCAACAACAGGAAGAGAATACCGCCGCCGACGACTAGGTTCGCCCGCTCGTGGGAGAGGTACTGGAGTTTGCGCAAGCCGAACGCGGGGAACGTGAAATAGAGCAGCGACTTGACCACGTTCGCCCAACCTAACACAGTGAGCACCAGTGGGATGCCCGACCAAACGTTGTGAAAAGAGACGATGATCGAGCCGAATATGAGATTCAAGACGGCGACGGCGAACACACCGGCTTCGCCGCGCTCTCGGAGGAAGACGAAAAAGTCTACCCACACCCGCGGCCTCACCACGTGCGAAATGCCGATGACCATGAGGTTGATGATCGCGTAGAGTTGAACGGCGCGTTCCATGATTGCTTCGTCCTATGAGGCCTGAGTACTATCCATCGAGATGCCTAACTTGTTTTTATCCAGCTTTGGGGTCGTTATCCATGAAGTTTGGGGAGCTATCCCTGATTTGTCAACTTGGCTGTCTCTGATTCGGGTTAGTCATGCCCACAGTTGAGGCACAAACCTTGTGGAAATCGCAGAAGCGTGTTGGAAGGAAGAGGACGCTTGCACAAAAAGTTCGGCATAGCTTTGGACATCGCAGACAAACTGGCAGCCAGTGAAATTAGCAATCGTTGGAATGTGACTCGTCCAGCAAAATCCAACCGGTATGTTATTTCGAACAAGTGCCAATTCGAGCATGTTCTAATTGTTTTTCCATTTCAAACCGCTGCAATAAATGCCCGTCAATTTCAACCGTTTCTTTTCGCGTTAACAAGAATCCAATCGCGGTGAAAGCCGGTTGAGCCGTAAGACTTGCGTGCACCCAAAGTCGCGGTTCGCCGGTTTGCATCGCCAGATTTTCGATTGCTTGATAAAGGCGACGAAACATACCAGTCCCTTGTGCTGACGGTCGAATGTAGGCGAAATCGATATAACCATTTTCGGCCAGACTCATAAATCCATCTATCTTCCCTGCGACCTCTGCAGCGAAAATTGTCTGAGAATTCAATCGCTCGATCCAGTCGGAACCGGTACGACGTCTTGGAACCCACGCTAGCCGTTGCTCTTCGGTGTAGGCGCTACGACCGTGCCGAACTGCCTCAAACATAACATCGGCGATACCTTCGTAATCGTCGACCACGGCTTGCAGTATTGAACATAGTGTCGTCATTTATTTCCGTCGGTGGATCCGTGCAATTGAGTCAGTGTGTCGTGGCTCTAGAAGATCTCCGATCGACGACATTAGCGGTAACAAACGAATATCAACGTATCCCAACCACATTGAAGCGAATAAAAACGAATCCGACTCCACCCCAACACGCTTCTCCGCCGCTATCTGCTTCAGTTTACTCCTATACATCACTCCTCCAGCAAGCAGCCAGCGCCAACGCCCACAGTTATTCCGCGAAGATGGCTCCAGGCTACGTCGGACTACGCACCTAGCTGTGGAACGGTAAGCGACATCACCCTACTTTTTCTCGACCGGCTTCTCAACCGTCTTCATCACCGCATTCATTAGAACGTACTCATTGTCGGCCTCGGCGTATATCACGGCGATGGACTGTCCCTTGGCGAGATCGGTCGCTTCGGCCTTCCTCTGAGTTATGACC
>JANLRK010000092.1:0-3342 GCA_031361585.1 Pirellula sp.
CATCAATGCCTCGGAGGCAACTTTGGGCTGCACTTGAACGACGGCTTGAAGCATTTGCCTTCGAAGAGTTCCATCCAGTTTTGGCGACAGTACGATTTTCCGAGCTGTTTCGATGGCATCTGAATCAGCACAAAGTAGCCGAACCGAAATCATCGCCTTTTGCCAGGCCGACAGCGATTCTAGTGCAACTCTGTCCGATGGTTTGTCCGTCGGAGTTATCGCTTTGGAATCAATCCATTGCTTCAATATTGGGCGAAGGACCTCGTTCTTAATCTCGCCTGTTCTCGCTTTGGTCAACAACGATTCCAGTACGGAAGCAGCCTGGTTTGGATGCCGTTCACCTAGACCGCTGGCTAACTGAAGCACTGTGTTAACAGCGCGTTTGCTCGGTTCGTCGGCCATCGTCGGCTTTACTTCCGAAACCAATCGAGCAGCAATGCGTGGCGCCATGTCGCGAAGCAAATCCTCGGCAAGGTCGAGCCGCTGCAACAGGCTTTCCAAAATCAGCGGCTGTTGCTCCACAATATTCGGTTGAAGATTTTGCCACACGACTCGAGGTAGGATGGGATCATTGGAACTGCTGCGAAGCACGTTAAGCTGTTGTCTGACATTATCCGACGAGGCGTTCTGTCCCATCGCCAACTTCGGTGCGGCAATAGACGCCTGCAATCGAACGCGCGGGTCGTTGTCGATCGCGATTTTGTTCATTCGCTCCAAGGTCGAAGTTTCTCGCGTATTTTGCCGACCTGCTGTGCGAGCACCCCAGGCTCTCAGTTCAGGTGAACCGTTGTCCAGCAACTGATTCAAAAATTCTGTTGGCATTGCTCCAGAACCGATAAGTGACCAGAGTGCATGCATCCGAAATTTGAGCGGCAAATCCGTATTGAAAACGAGACCCTTTAATCGCTTAGCACTTTCTGGATCCTTGCTCACAACTCTACGCTCTTGAAGCTTTAGTTGAGATCGCTGACGATTGAAGATATTCTCGTCGGAGAGCAGCCCTTCGAGTTCTACATTGCTGAGCTTGCTGAAGTCCTTGACCTTTGGCTTCGGGCGATTTTCGTGAACGATGCGGTACAGTCTGCCATGCCCGCGATCAACACCGTTCGGATCCGCGTTGGCGTCCTGATAGCAATGGTATCGGTCATACCAATCGAGAACCACCATACAGCCATCGGGTCCTACCTTCTGAGCTACGGGCATGAACCAAACATCATTTGCAGTCAGGAAGTCGGGCTCTCCAAAGCCTTTGTAGGTCGCCCCCGAACGTTCAACGCGATCGCAGTTGATGCATCCTCCATGAATGTTCCCCATGTACAATTTATCTCGATACTGCTGAGGATAAGCAGGCGAGTCGAAATACTCGATGCCACAATACGCTGCCATTTGATGGCTATGTTTTACGATGGAGTCTGCGAACCAAGTGTGCGGTGGATAGGGTCCACCTTGACGCAAGTAATAAGCCGACTCGGTTAAATGCCAAAGATGATCGATCACGCAAGCGCTGATGAATGCACTCCCCTCGTGATCAAAGGCAATTCCCCATGGGTTGCTTGTCCCCTCACAAAACAAGTCGAATTTCTTGGTAAACGGGTCGATGCGAAACATTGCACAAGTAAAGTCAAACACACGATTATCTTGTTTCACAACCGATCGATTGAAGACACCATTCAGCCCATACAAGCATCCATCGGGTCCCCACGTCAAAGCGTTAGGAAGCTCATGCGTGTCGTCCCGACCGAACCCCGTCACGATGACGGTTTTCTTGTCCGCTACGTCATCGCCATCCGTATCTTCTAAGAACAATAGGTCGGGCGCATTGGCGACCCAGACGCCCCCATGGCCAACTGCGATGCCGGATGGAATATTCAGGCCTTCAGCAAAAACCGTAACGGTCTCGGCTATTCCATCGCCATCTTTGTCCTCAAGGATTTTGATCTTGTCCCGACCTGGGCCTGGTTCGCGACGCGGGTACTCGAAGCTCTCGGTAACGTAGATCCGTCCCCGGTCATCGAATGCCATCGCTACCGGGTTCTGAAGGGCAGGTTCAGAGGCCACGAGTTCAACGCGAAATCCGGTGGGCAAAGTCATCTTTGCAATGGCTTGCTCGGGCGTTAACGGGGGTCCAGGGGGAGTCGATTGTCTGCGTGGGATGAAATCGTCAGCAACCGTATTGAACGCAATTACCGAGAGGAACGGCAACAAAAAACAGCAACTTTTTAGGATGGATTGCACTTCAAATTCCTAGTGGAGAGGGAAAAGTCGTCTCCGTTATTGTAGCTGCAATTTAGAGTAGCTTGGGGCCACTGGCCCGAGTTTGATCAGTAGACGAAAGGAGCAATCGTCCCGTGTTAAAGCAATCATCCCGTGTTAAAGCAATCGTCCCGTGTTGAAGCTCAAGGCCTGGAGGGCCAACAGAACTTAGGCGGCGGTGACAACCACCGTTTACGACCAACCGAATACTGCACAAACCCCGGAAGGGTGACAGATCGAGAGCCATGGATCCCTCGAAACAACCATCCCACTGCATTGCAACAGGAATCTTCGGTCCACTAAAATCACCTTTAACCTAATGTCCATTGAAACGCCATTTTAAGGATCGAAATCGTGTCGACTCACCATCAACTCTATTACCATTTCGTCTTCAGTACCAAGAACAGATCCCCGTATCTTCAACCGGAAACGCAAGCCACCATCTTTGAATATCTTGGAGGCACGATTCGGGGCCTCGACGCGATACCGGTTTGCATTGGTGGTTGGGTAGTTCATGTGCATATCCTTGCCAAATTGAGACCAACCCACTGCATTTGCGATTTCCTTCAGAAGCTAAAGTCCAATAGTTCAAAACATTTCAACGAAGAATCGGGATTGATTCGAAAGTTTGCATGGCAAGAAGGCTATGGTGCCTTCACCGTTAGCCCGAATCAAACCGAAGGAGTGATACGATACATTCAAAATCAAGAATCACACCATCGGAAAGAAACGTTTCAGAAGGAATACGTAAGGATGCTGGACCTTGCTGGAGTCGAATATGACCCAGAGTATTTGTGGATTTGAAACCGTGGTTCTGTCACCCCTCCGGGGTTTTGTAATCGGGAATACCACGGGGGTACCGGCGGTTATCACCGCCGGCTAAAATCTTTCGCCCCATCCGGGGCTGAACACATGCTTTGTTCGTTCGACTCAGCACATATCAATTCAATTTCAATCGTCGCGTATCAATTCAATCGTCGCGTGTGAATTCGATCATCGCGTGTCAATTCAATCATTGCGTGGCGGTGCTTTAGGCCTGGAGGGCCGACAGAACTTAGGCGGCGGTGATAACCGCCGTTTTCGACCACC
>JANLRK010000095.1:0-12387 GCA_031361585.1 Pirellula sp.
CCCATCGCGATAGGCATCGAAGGCGGAGGAGCAGAGATTTTCCGAGCCAAAGCTTTTCGTGATATCTACTACATTGCGCACGGTCCCGACAACTCTCCATTGTCTGACTACCAAGACTTTACGGGCACATTGCGACAGTCCGCGAACCAAGAAACCAAAGAACGCTACGCACGGGAAATTCATGGCCTAACAGCGAACGAGCTCCTGAAAAAAATGTCGCAAGAGGGATTGAACCGGAATGCTATTCTCTCCGATCCCAATTTATGGGCCTGCGGCCCAATGGCGACGGCAAGACGCAAATTTGATTTCACCATGAAAAACGATCAATACTTTCCAATGGGGGACAATTCTGCTGCTAGTTCGGACGCGAGATCCTGGAATGAACATCATTCGCCAGAACGCTTGTTCATCGGCCGAGCGGTTATGGTCTTTTGGCCTCACTATTGGAATTCTCCAGTCCCTTTCTGGCCAAATGTCCAACGGATGGGACTTATTCGCTAGTCAGCGCGAAGTCACTCTCGGCAAGAGTGACCTACGGTAGGTCGAACCTGCCGGGTGCGACTGCGTGGTAAAAACGAAGGAAAAGGAAAAGAACATGGATGTTCTCAATGTCGTGGGACTTGAAAAGACTTATGGACGCCGCAAGGTAGTGAGCGGCGTTAGCATGCGGGTAGGCGAGGCGGAGATCGTCGGACTACTCGGCCCCAATGGCGCTGGCAAGTCCACAAGCTTTCGAATGACCTGCGGCTTGGTTATGCCGGATCGAGGGCAAGTCTTCTTGGGTGGTGAAGAGGTTACTTTCTGGCCCATGTTTCGGCGCGCTCGCGACGGAGGAATGGGGTACCTCGCGCAGGAATCAAGCGTTTTTCGAAAACTGACCGTCGAACAAAACATCTCCGCGATGCTTGAACTCTTGGGAGTTGGTTGGACCGAACGCCGAAGGCGAACGAACGATCTCTTAGACCAATTCAAAATCACTCACATCCGTCGATCGCGCGCTTCAAAGCTTTCAGGTGGCGAGCGGCGACGCTTGGAGATTGCTCGATGCCTCGTTTCGAATCCTCGCATCATCATGCTAGACGAACCATTCGCCGGTATCGATCCGGTCACGGTGCAAAGCATTCAGCAAACGATTTTTGATCTTCGTGAAACAGGCATATCGATTTTGATTACCGACCACGCAGCCTTGGAAATTCTAGCGGCAGTCGATCGATGCTATGTCATCAACAAGGGCTCGGTTCTATGCGAAGGAACTCCAGATCAAGTCAAACAACATCCCGAAGTAAGGAAACAATACTTAGGAAATATCCAAGGAGATTTCTAGCAGTGTGATATGAAAGTGGATTTCATTCGGCAGTTTCAGCGTTTCATAAAGGGCTGACCAGCCTCGAAACTCATCCTGCGTTACCTGAAGATCGAACAAGTCTCCGTCCATCAATAACCCCAACGCCTGTACTTCACAGCACAAAACGATGGGAGGAAAATTGTTTCCGTTTGGGAAAATGTTCTTGACGCCTTCGCAGCACTTCATATACTCAAATGTGTTGAGTACACAACGCAATTGAGCAATTTAGCGACCAGCCAAGTAACATCAAGGGGTAAATCATGTCAGACGAACAATCCATCTCTAATGGACAACTGGGGCGAATTCAAGGCGACCTTGCGATTATGAGGCGAGCAATGGGATTGCAACTGTATTTTGGAAATGGGATATTGGTTTTCAGTATGCTGCTATTCGTTGCCGCACTTACTGCTGCGTTTCTCAGCCTAATTTTTGAAAGTAGTTGGCTCCATATTGTCCCTTTCGCGGTCTTTATGGCGCTGAGTCTGATTGGACTTTTCTTCCAATCCCGTTTCGCTGATCTAAGTCACGAAATCAAACTGCAAGCAATACTGTCGATCACCGTTTACTTCGCAGTCATATGTGCTGCGTGCGGCTACGTCTTGGCTGCTTTCTGCGGCCCTTCGATTGGGACCACAAGGACGGTCGCCCTTTATGTCGCCAGTCTTTCCTACATTCTAACGCTCATGTTTATCTTGGTGCTAAATGCCCTGAAGACCCGTGAACGGTACTACTGCCTCGGACTCGCATTTTCGCTCATCCTTGCAGGATTGCTTGTTCCCATTTGCGATCCACATTTCAGTTTTCCACTCGCTCATTGCATAATGGCGGTTGGGTATCTTTCGGTTGTGTTGATCCAGAGGATTCAATTGCGGGAGGCATCGTTGCAAAATGCTACCGATTGATTTCAATGGCTTAGACACAACGGTTCATGGCCCATTGCGATTGGGTGTACTGACGGTACTTCAACTCGATGGATCGCAAGACTTTACTTTGTTGAAGAAGCGTTTGGACGTGGCTGACGGCAGTTTGAGTCTTCAACTTCAGAAACTTGAAGAGTCTGAATACATCAGGGCGGAAAAAGCGTTTGTAGGCCGTCGCCCGAAGACGACTTACCATTTGACCAAGAAAGGACGAGCAGCTTTATCGCACTATCTCGATTCCCTTCAGTGTCTTTTGACGGCGATGGGGCGAACTCCGAAGCAGCGATGAGGAATGCCTTGTATGTGTTCGAAGTCCGCGTTAGGTCTAGGCGCCCTACGTGTTCAACGTGGTTTGCGCCACTCACGGTTGTAGCCGATCTTCTCCAGCGCAAGATACACCTCTTCCAACGTCTTCTCGCCGAAGTTTGCGATACTCAAAAGCGTTTCAGGAGAACTTTGCAATAGATCGCGAACGGTGAAGATACCCTTCTCCTCCAGGCAGTTCGTTGTTCGCACCTGAAGTCCGATCTCAGCCGTGCTCAGCTCCAATCGTTCTTTCATCCGACGTGCGTGTTCGTCAGCTTGACTAATGGGAATACGAGTCATTCGATTTCACCCCTATGCAGCAAGTCATTTGCTATAGAAAGCCCAGAACAGAATTACTTTCCTGCCCTAACCAATAAGCTCCCCAGCATGATCCCAACTATTCCGCGAAGTATAGCAAACTCCGGAAAAACAACAGCGTTTTTCGCGATGGATTCGCTAAAATATTTTGACGCATGCTAGCATTTACGATCCACTGCTGTTGAGCGTTAAACAAAACGATGCGCCGAAGTTCACTTCCATACCATTTTGACAGGCTCCTGTTATGCAGATTCCACGGATGATGGGCACGCGTTCACGTCTGATACTTGCCATAATATGGGCCAGCGTTGTGTGCAGTCATTCAATCGCGAACGATACTCTATTGACTGCAGTTGCAAATCAGACGAAACCTCGCTCGCCTGTAAGCCCCCGGGAAAGCCTACAGTGGCTCGAAACCGAACCCGGCTTCCAAGTTGAGCTCGTCGCAGCAGAACCTCAAATCATCGATCCTGTTTCCATGCGAATGGATGGCCAAGGACGCATTTGGGTCGTTGAGATGGGGGACTACCCCACAGCGGACAATGCGCCCAAGAGCCGCATCGTCGTTCTTCAAGACATAGACAGCGACGGTTTTTTTGAGTCGTCGACGGTGTTCGCCGACAAGCTTCTTTTTGCTACCGGAGTTCAACCCTGGCAAAACGGAGCAATCGTCACGGTGCAAGGGCAGTTGTTGATGCTGCGCGATACCGATGGCGACTTGCGGTCCGATTCCACCGAGGTTTGGCTAGAGGGTTTTTCAACCGGCAATCCACAGTTGCGTGCCAATCACCCAGTCATCCAGGCTGATGGTTGGCTCTACATCGCTAGCGGTCTACGTGGAGGTAAGATCAATGCTACCCTTCCGTTTGGAAGTCCATCTTCGGAACTGCTCGACTTGACCGGATGCGACGTTCGCGTCCATATGCTGACGGGCCGCATCGAGAGCATTGCAGGTCCAACGCAGTTCGGACTATCTTTCGACCAGTTTGGGCATCGTTATGGCTGTTCCAATCGGAACCCGTGTTTTGAAATCGTCAGCGAGCGAGCCGAATTGAGCATGAGTCCACTTTCTGGGCTTGCCTCGGCACTTCGCGATGTGTCGCCCAGCAATGCGGAATCAAAGGTATACCCACTTGTGAATGCTTGGACGACCTCCAATCTCCATGCCGGTCAGTTTACTGCCGCTTGCGGTTTGCTAGTAACGCACAGTCGACACTTTCCCGACGCACCCTTTGCCACAGCCCTCACCTGCGAGCCCACCGGCTCACTCGTGCAACGTCGCACCATCGTAAGAAAAGTAGGTCTTTCCGAGGTTACGGACGCAGCGTCACAAACTGAGTGGCTAGCAAGTCGCGATCCCTGGTTCAGGCCGGTTGATCTCTATGAAGGCCCGGGCGGCGATATCTTTGTCGTCGACATGTATCGCGCTGTTATCGAACATCCAGACTGGGTCCCGGCTGAACTCAAAAACCGCCCGGACCAGCGACTGGGTGACTCGCACGGTCGTATCTATCGCGTGACTCGCAAAACAAACGCTGAGAAAAAAAGTTATTCCACCGACCCTCTGCCCTCAAGTTCCGCACAGTGGATCGCCCATTCGGACTCATGGAATCGAAACACGGCAGCCCAATGGGTGCTCGACGACATAGCCAAGGGGCATAAGGAAACGATTTTCGGTACGCTCAAGGAAATCTGCAGCAACAAATCGCTGCCTATCGGATCCATCGCATGCGCGTGTTCGCTTTTGTTCGCGTCGGATTCGATCGATGAATCCACGGTCGCAATGCTAATGAAGTCGTCTAGTCCCGAACTTCGATCGATGGTTTGGTCCGCCATGCGCCAGTCGCCTAAAACTTGGAATCCAAAATGGAGCGTCGCGGCCATCGAAGTATTCGATAACCCCCATGCTTCGATCGATGAAATGAGAGCAGCGGCTTGGTTTTTTGGAGCCCATTCGATGGAGGAAGCTTCACCTCGCGACTCTGCCTTGATTGAACGCTTTGCTGGATTGGCCACGAAGGCCCTGTTTCAAAACGGCGATTCGCCGCATCTCTGGATGGCGGCAACAGCATCGTGGAGGAACGATGCATTAACGTTCTTGTTAAGCTACCAAGCAACGGCAAGAAAGATGGAGAAATCGATTAGTCCCTTGGCGAGAGAGTGCGTTGTTCGAATGGCTTCGCGCGCCGCCCAACAACCTTTTTCATCTTTCACATTACAGCAGTACGTGGAGATGATTGCCCTGGAGATTGATGACACAAGAAGGCCCTCGACGCAATCTACCAACTTCGCGATCTTGGAGGGTATCGCACGTTCAGGCAAGCTCTCGATTGAACCGGACAGCAAATTGGAAAATATTATTCAACGCTCAGCGATTTCTGACGCGGATCCGATCAATCAACGAGCTGCGCTCGCGATTCTGGTATCCAGCAACTCAGGCACTTCGAAAGCACTCGCTCTCAAAATGTTAGAGGGCTCTGATCCGTTCTTGCTCAAAACAGCGATTGCAACTTGCTCGGTGCACGACACCTCTGAGTTTGCCACATGGTTGCTCGAACGATTTCCGTCCGCTTTGCCTGAAGTACGACAAGACCTCTTCAATGCGATTCGCAACCATCCAAAGCGACTTTCGATGCTGGTCGATCAATTGGAGAAAGGAAAGCTGTCCATAAAAGCGTTCGATGCTTCGCAGATCCAAAACTTGGCAATGGTGCGCGACGCCTCCATTGCGCCGCGGCTTGCGAAGGTGCTTTTGGCTTCGATCAACTCCAATCGTCAAAAAGCAATCGACGAGTATTCAATGCAGCTGTCGACGATTCAGGTCAATCCCAACAAGAATGTCGGCAAAGCGGTCTTCCACAAGAACTGTTCCGCCTGCCACAAGCTAGACGGCGTTGGCGCCGTGGTCGGGCCGGACATCTCCGACTCGCGCGAGCAGACTTATGAGAAACTTCTGATATCGATCCTGGACCCCAATCGCTCGATCGATGCGAATTATTTTCGTTATCTGGTTCTAACGGAAGGCGGGAATGTCATCGAGGGATTGCTCAAGGATTCAAACTCGCAAACGATCACATTGCAAAGTCAAAATGGAGTCTTGACGACATTGAGCCGCTCGGAAATCGACGAGCTGAAAAGTTCCGGAACGTCTTTGATGCCCGAGGGGATCGAGTCTCAAATCTCCGTTTTAGAAATGGCCGACTTGCTATGGTATGTCAAAAACTGGCGTTACGCAGCCGACCAAGTGCCAGCCAACGCAACCATCAAAAAATAGCGACTCACGCACGTAGGTCAGCCTGCCCTCAGGCTGACGCTGGCATCCTTTTATTACAACGACCGAACTCGAAGCAGCATAACCAAATAGTCAAAAGCAACTTGGTAAATCTCCGGTTCTTTGCTCGCTCGTGGACCCGCAATATTGAGAGTACGCACGTTCTTGCAAACCAACCATTCTCGAACTCTTTCGATGCGCCCCGGATGTGTCAATCGAATTCTAAGGCAAGGCTTGAGAACTGCTTCCGCGTAACGCAGCGTCTTGAGAGTGCCTCCCTCGAGGTTCGAATGGTAGAGAACCAGCGTCGCGTCCGAATCGATGACATTACGCTTGGTTCGATCGGAATACTTGGGCGATGGATGCTCTTTTAGCAGGTAGCATTCAGGAATTGGGCCATCCTCCGCGATCCGCCCTAACGGGCACCATCCACCATGATCGATCCCAATCGCGATCGCGCTATCTAGGGCTGCACGATCCACCCCCGTTTGCCCACCTGACACAATTCGGTCGACGAGCACACGCAGGCTGGGCTTTGCAGTTTTTTCTAGCGGCATGGCTTTCTTTTTTGGTGACAGGTCACTGATGATGTTTTGCTTTCGGGATAGCCAAAATGAAACCCAAATGAGCCGAAAACGCTGGTCGTATCGATTTTTCCACGCGATCTCACTTTGTAAGTGGCAGCGATTATCTAATTCCCGACGCTTGAGTGCAAGTTGGAGTCTATGTTTCCAAAGATCGTCTCAAGACCAAGTGTCCTGCGGACCCGAAGAAGAGCAATGAAAACCTTCTCGCGCTTCGAATCTGCAAACCAACCTAGCGTAGCGAGAGCCCTTAAACGTGAGTGAAGTTGAATTGAATCGAAACGCCTGCACCCGTACGACACTATTTGGTTGCTCGATGCTATTGGTGTCGATTGCTTTGGGAATGGCCACACCTCCAGCGGGAAAGTCGGATCCACGTGACCAAAAGTGGAACTTGGCAATCGATCCTCATAGAGTACTCGGCGTCCAGAGTTGCGAGAAGTGCCATGCTGCCGAAATTCAAACTTGGAAACGAACACCTCACAACGATACTTATCTGACGTTGCATCGGAAACCAGAAGCTCAAAAAATCGCAGACAAGCTCGGAATTGCCAATTTCAAAAGCGATTCCAATTGCATCCAATGCCATTACACCATGAGCCAAGTCGAAAACCGACTTGAGGCGATTGCCGGCGTGTCCTGTGAATCATGCCATGGAGCAGCCCGGGACTGGATTGCCGTTCATAACGATTACGGCGGACCCAATGCGACGCGAAATCAAGAGTCGGCGGAACATCGAATCAAAAGGCTTACGTCCAGCATCGAGCTTGGCATGCGAAATCCAGTCAATGTTTATCTCGTTGCGCAAAGCTGCTACCGCTGCCATACCGTCCCTGACGAAAAGCTAGTCAACGTCGGTGGGCACAATGCCGGTAGTCTTGATTTCGAATTGGTGAGTTGGTCGCAGGGAACGGTTCGCCACAATTTTGTTCGAACCGACGGAAAGGCAAACACGGAAGAAGCACCCGCAAGACTGCGCGCGATGTTTGTAGCCGGCATGATCGCCGACTTGGAGTTTAGCATGCGAGCAACTTCGAAAGCCACCGAAAAAGCGGCCTTTGGAATCACCTCTGCCCAACGTACCGCCCGCTCGCTGGAGCGTTTGAAATCGGCTCAGTCGAAACTAAACCATCCAGTCCTTGCAGAAACTATCAACATCGCCCAATCGGTCGCCCTCAAACTGAACAATCGGGAACCACTCGAACAGGCGGCCAACAAGATTAATGAAATGGGTGTCCGCTTTGGAGCGACAGTCAGCGGCGACGAATTGGCAGCCATCGATTCCTTCGTTCCACCGAAGAACAAATGGAAGTGATCGACAAAGTAAAAACAAAGAGTGAGCCGAAGTTGCTTGCTGCGGGTTGCGAGTCGATCGGAGCGCGCACTAGGGAGCCTAGCAGTCAACAAAGCAGTTTTGACTGCGACTCGTCGGCCATGGACAGCATTCTTGGCCTACCTACCAATGGAGGCATCAAGCTCCGATTGGATATGGCTGAAAAACGGTTTGAGGAATCAAGTATTGAGGAATCAAGAATTGAGAAATCACGGTGGAGACCACCGTGCCACACTGAGTCGAATGTCCTGAGTTTAGACGCGGATGCAGATTTGAAGCGAGATCGATTGTTGCGTCTGCTTGCTCAACAGCAAGCATGGTATGATGCCGCACAGCAAGCTGCGCTCGCAGCCGAACAACTCTTGTCACTGTGCGAACATCATCAGCAGCAATGGCTCCAACCGAAACCGTAGTCCCTGCATCCCCGCCGATTCAACGTGTATTGATAATTGGGGCTGGCTGGACCGGCCGCCAAATCGCTGGACAAATGGCCTCCCACGGACTGGACGTGACCCTCGTCGATAGCAATGCATCAGCCTTGGACGTATCCAGAACCTGGATCTTGGACCAACGTGAATCTTTCTTCGAACAAGGATATTGGCCGGATGTAAGCCACGACCAACTCGCCGGCCGGATTCATACGGCCGATGGTATCGATGGAGTGTTCGGAGAATTCGATCTGGTCCTTGAGTCCGTTAGCGAACAGTTTTCCTTAAAACGGCGCATCCTCAAGAGCTATTCCGAACGGTTTCTATCTCCCACCATTATCGCATCGAACAGCTCGTACTTTACGCCTTCGATGTTGCAACCGCATGTGGTTTCACCCGAGCGGTTTGCAAACTTCCATTTCCACGTCCCGATCTGGCGAGCCACCTTGGTCGACATTGCGTCAGGCCCGATGACAGCGGACGTGACGCTTCAGCGATTGGTTCTGTTGTCGATTCGCATTGGTCAAACACCGTTAGTGCAACGGATTGAGAATCCCGGCTATGTGTTCAATTGGATGTTGAAAGCACTGCTGCAATCAGCCCTGCAATTGGTCGATCGCAAGGTCGCGCAGCCAGCCGATATCGATATGGCTTGGAAGAAGGTGACGGGGATGCCAATTGGCCCATTTGGAATCATGGATCAAATTGGCGTCGACTTGATTCATCAAACGATGTCGCATGCGCGATTCGTCGACGGTGACGAAGTATGGCAACCGCTGGTCGATATTTTGCAACCTTACGTCGATAGCAATCGTCTCGGCGTCAAAACAGGCCAAGGCTTCTTTGACTATTGATTTCGAGTGCGGTGAGAAAAATGGGTGCATAGATGTTCCTGCCCTTAACTTTTTGGCAGAAAGATGTAGGGTGAAAAATGGAAACACTGGATTGTTGTTCTATTTTTCACCCTCCATTTTTCTGCCTGATTACGCATTGATTAGGTTTCCGAATGCAAGAACATTTGCGATGGCCAAGCATCTTCGGATCGGTAAAAATGTTGGCCGCTTTTGCTTTTACCCATCTCGCCACCCCATGTTCTTTATAGGTAATTTATGAGTTTGATCGAAAACATCCGCGGCCGACAGATTTTTGACTCGCGTGGAAACCCCACCGTTGAGGTGGACGTGACTCTGGTGGACGGTTCGATGGGACGGGCTGCCGTTCCTAGCGGAGCAAGCACGGGAGCTCACGAAGCTTGGGAACTCCGAGACGGCGACAAATCCATGTATATGGGCAAAGGTGTTCTCCAAGCAGTCGATAACATCAACTCTAAAATTGCGGACAGCATGATCGGTGCGGACGCATTGGACCAACGCGGCATCGACCAAATGCTCTGCGATATTGATGGAACCCCCAACAAAAAGAACTTGGGCGCAAATGCCATCTTAGGCATCTCTTTGGCAACCGCCAAAGCGGCCGCCGTCTTCACCAACCAACCTCTCTATCGCTATCTCGGCGGCGCGGGAGCTCACATTCTGCCGGCCCCAATGATGAACATCGTCAACGGTGGCCAACACGCGGACAACTCGGTCGACGTGCAAGAGTTCATGGTCATGCCTCTCGGCTTCGAATCATTCACCGATGCATTGCGAGCGGGCACCGAAATTTTTCATAACCTAAAGAAAGTTCTGAGCGAAAAGAAACTCAACACGGCTGTCGGTGACGAAGGTGGTTTCGCACCGGACCTCGGAAGCAATCGAGAAGCCCTCGACTTGATCATGGACGCGATCAAGCGCGCCGGCTACGAAGCGGGCAAGCAAATCTTCATCGCGCTCGATGTGGCTGCCACCGAGTTCTATGACAAAAAAACCGAAAAGTACACGATCGATGGCAAGCAACTGTCAGGCGACCAAATGGTCGACTTCCTAGCCGACTGGGTTGACAACTATCCAATCTGCTCCATCGAAGACGGTTGCTCCGAAGATGACTGGGCATCATGGAAAAAGCTAACGGACAGGGTTGGCAACAAAGTCCAACTCGTGGGTGACGATTTGTTTGTGACCAACACAGATCGTTTGCAACGCGGCATAGATCAAGGGATCGCCAATAGCATCCTCATCAAGGTCAATCAAATCGGTACACTAACTGAAACGATCGATGCGATTCAGTTGGCCCACCGCAATGGTTACACCAGCATTTCGAGTCACCGTAGCGGCGAAACCGAGGACTCGACGATTGCAGACTTGGCCGTCGCATTGTCCTGCGGTCAAATCAAGACCGGCTCGGCATCGCGATCGGATCGCATGGCCAAGTACAATCAGCTGCTTCGCATCGAAGAAGAGCTTGGCGGCGGCGCTCGCTATGCCGGGCCATTGTTTCGACGCCGGTAGTAATGTAGGTTCGTTTCTTTGAACTGCATTGTCGCACAGAGTCGCACCCGGCAGGTGCGACCTACGGTAGGTCACTCTTGCCGAGAGTGACCGATGCGGCACTAATCCACTATCGATGCAATGCTATTCGAGACAAGCAACCGCGGGTGATCTCGCATCGAGCCGGCTGGCAATGTAGTCAGTACTACGCAAACTCGATCACGTTCTGGGTCGGCCCAAGCGATCGTGCCCGTTGAACCGGTGTGGCCAAAAGTTTTGCTTGAGCAGTTCGATATGACGTCGTTCATTCCAACATCCAGCCCGAGCCCGCGCGATGGGATTCCCTCGGGGTTATGATTGCGAATCATGAGCTTAGCGACATCCGGACTAAATATCTTTCCGGTTGGGTGTAGGAATTCTTCCAGGAAAAGTGCAACATCGGGTGCCGACGCTTGAGCTCCGCCCCAGGGTGCACCTAGCTCGCGCCAATAGGCACTATTCCAATCCCAATCGCGTGAGTCGGGTGAACCTCCGCCAGATTCGACGGCGCCGAATTCAACTTGACACGGCATCGTATTCTCACGGTTCAATCGCCCCATTCCGAATGCCGTGTGTCGCATGCCAAGTGGTTGCAGAACGGTCTTGTCAACAAACTCCTTGAACTCAACGCCAGAAATCCGCTGAGCAATTTCCATTGCCAGCACAATCGCCATGCTCGAGTATTCGTATTGAGTCCCCGGCTCAAAATGCAATGGGACACCGATTGACCCTTTGACGAAAGTTGAAAAAGGAGCATGGCTCTTTCTCAGCAAAGCGTTCTCAGGCAGCTGATCCGGAAGCCCGGATACATGGGTAAGCAAATGCCGAATGGTAACTCGATCCTTTGCGTCGCCTTGGAACTCTGGGATGTACTTCTTTGCTGGATCGTCCAGATCGAATTTGCCTTGATCGTACAACGTCATCAAAGCGGCAATCGCGATCGGCTTCGAAATGGAGCCGAGCAGGAACGACGAATCGACGGACCTAGCTTCGCCGAAGGCGCGCTGGAATATGGTTTTACCAAGGCGAGCATAGATGGCCGCAGCGCGAACTTGCCCGCTCGCGGTAGCGCTCGCAAGGATATTGACCGCATCATTCAACTGCTTTTCATTCGACATGGCAAACAATGGCCTTGCAAAAAGAGTGCTGATACCAAAACCCAAAAACAGTCGACGACTTAGATTACACATAATTGTTCTCCGAGGATTTGGGATCTAGTATACTGGTGCTGAAGTCATTTTAGGAACTAGGTTTGGCCAACCGTGTGGCACGGCGGTCTCCGCCGTGATTTCGTGGTCTCGAACCTCACTCACAATCGAGCGATCGCTTTCATGACGCCCCATTTCACCCAATGTTTTTGCTTTGTATTGTTGTCCTCACTATTCACCTGCAAAATCGCAACCACGGCTGAACTGCCAAATGTAGTTATCATCTTCATTGACGACATGGGTTACGCGGACATCGGTCCATTTGGCGG
>JANLRK010000126.1:0-3353 GCA_031361585.1 Pirellula sp.
GTACTCCATCGCGTCCCAAATGCTCATCCGACGTTTGTTGAGTCCGAGATACTGTTCTCGTTTGCGCTTCACGAAGTCGAGAGTTTGGAACTGATGATTCAATCGATAAAACTCTTTGACGCTTGGCCTTGCTTCGGCTGCATAATTACGAAACGATGCGGCTGCAACCGTAGTCGGCTCCGGATAACGCCGAAGAAGATCGTCCTCCCATTCATCCAGACTAACCAAGGGACGATCGTTCGGTGTGTTGTTGGATTGCATGGTATAGTCCCTTATTGGTTTGTAACTAATTAACCGGTGTGGTCGATAAGTGTAGCACGGCACTCCGTGCCGTGATTCTTCAAGTAACTTCGTCTCTCCAAGACGCAGAAATCCACCTCCGAGAGAAGAAGAAATCCGTCGCGGAGATGCGGAGCTACGTGAAACGGCCGGGATTCTCGGTACGGAGTGCCGAGCTACTCGGATTCATTTTACTCCTGTCTCCGGTTTCGAAATTGATCGATCGACACCGCAGCGATAATAATAACTCCGATCATGATATCTTGCGTCGCATTGGCTACCCCCAATTGATCGCAGCCACTTGAGATGACCCCCATGATGGTCGCGCCCGCCAACGTACCAAGCACGGAACCGCGTCCGCCACTCAGACTGCCTCCGCCAATCACAACGGCCGCGATAAACTTCAGCTCTTTACCGATGCCTTCGCTGGGATTGGCCATTCGCAGTAAAGAAAACGAATATAGCCCTGCAATGCCAAAGAGAACGCCCGCCAACGCATAGACGCATAACTTCGTCGCGAACACGTTGACTCCGCACAGCCTAGCTGTCGCTTCGTTGGAACCAACGGCAAGCACATGCCGGCCAAAAACGGTTAATGACAAAATAATCGCGACCACTACCGAAATCGACAACGCAAACCAAACGCCACTCGAAATATTCGGCAACCATCCATACCAATGTGGCGGTGCCGTTGACGTAAATTTGGAAAGCCATTCCGGTATCCGCTGGCGATCGACGAATACCGTCGAGCTTTTTGCCAAGTGCTTCGCAATCCCTAAAAAAATGGTCATCGAACCCAACGTCACGATGAAGGGCGGAATGCGAAGGACACCAATGAACATCCCATTGCACAGTCCACACGCTGCCCCTGTCCCCACGGCAGCCAAGACAGCAACAAACATCGGGCAATCGGCATTCAAGGTACAAGCAAGCACAGTTGCGCAAAGCATGCTCGCTGTTCCAGCCGACAAATCGATACCGCCCGTCATTATGACCAGCGTCATACCCAACGCTGCTACTGCCACCGGCGCCGTAAACACCAAAATGACACGTGCATTGCGGATCTCGATAAAACGCCCCTGGCCCCAAACTTGGTCCGCTATCGCAAAGCCCACAATGACGATGACTAGCGCTAACAGTGGGCCAAGGCGTTCCCTCCAAACGCGCCAACGCGAATGCGAACGCGATCTTTTTTCAATGGAATCATTTGCTGGTGAACTCACGCCGTTTCCTAATCTTGTTCGGTCTCGTCATTCGCTTATTTTTTTTGTCGCAACTGCTGTGGTGTCCGGCTGAGGACAGCCGGACCTACGTGCTCTCGTCATTTGCTGGGTCGGTTTGTGTCGAGACGGCTACGCTCAGGACTTCGCTCTCGGTCCAATCGCAAGCCCTCCGTACTTCGCGAAGCTTCCCCCGCGACATAACACCAACAGTATCGCAGACGGCCAACAGTTCCGGCATGTACGAACTAACAAAGATGATACTCTTGCCCTCACCGGCAAGCTCCCCCATTAGCCGGTAAATCTCTGCTTTTGTTCCGACGTCAATGCCCCGCGTTGGCTCATCCAGGAGCAAAACTCTAGCGTCTTGGTGCAGTATTCGCGCGATGGCGACCTTCTGTTGATTTCCACCCGACAATTGTCCTATGGGTTGTTCGGGACCTCGAGCCTTGATGGTCAAACGCGACATCCATTTGTTAACCGCCGCGCGTCGACGCTGTAGCTGCAACAGCCCCCCAACGCTGTATCGGCCGATGGAGGAAAGCGTCAAGTTGTCAGCAATCGAGAGCTTCTGAGCCAAGCCCTCTCCTTTTCGATCTTCAGAAACCAAGCCAAACCCCGCCGCAATCCGTGCTCGGGGGCGTGAAGCTGGAAAACGACCATTCAATTGAACTCGCCCTCGCTCAACGCGATCAAGCCCAAACAAACATCGAAGCGTTTCCGTTCGCCCCGCCCCGATCAAGCCAAATAGTCCCAATATCTCTCCACTCCGTAACTGAATATTGACACCGCTTGGCATTTTTCGCCCCGCCAGTCGATCTACTGACAACGTTGGCTCACCCATTGCATGAGGCACCTTTGGAAAAAGATTCTCAACGCTACGCCCTACCATCAAGGATACGATTTGCTCATCGCTCGTATCGGACAGCGAGCCCGTGCCAGCTGTTTCGCCATCGCGAAGCACCACGTATCTCGAAGCGATTTCACGTATCTCCTCAAGAAAGTGGCTGATGTAGATGATGGCAAGTCCCTGTTCTTGCAATCGTTTAATAATCGAAAATAGATGCTGCACGTCATGTCGCGTTAACGAACTAGTCGGCTCGTCGAAGATCATGACTCGCGCGTCCGACACCAGCGCTCGAGCGATCTCCACAACTTGCTGAACTCCGATCGACAATGCCCCTACCCGCCGCTGTGGATTCAAGTCGGCGTGTCCAAGAAGTGCTAGGGCTCGACACACCTTGTCGCGTTGCTCACTGGTTCTGACAAATCCAAAACGACTTCGCTCGCATCCAAGCATGATATTGTCCTCTACCGACAGATCGCGAGCTAGATTCAGCTCTTGGTAAATCATGGCGACTCCAGCTCGTCTAGCGTCGACAGGCCGATTGGGATGAAAAGCCCTACCATTCAAACTCAATGATCCGGAATCGGGTGAGTGCGCGCCCGAAAGGATTTTCATTAGAGTACTCTTGCCCGCTCCATTTTCACCGATCAACGCGAGCGTCTCGCCGCCGAAGGCTTCTAGCGACACATCGCGCAAAGCTTGCGTAGCGCCAAAGCGTTTCGCGATCTTTTCCATGACCAGCAGGGGAGCACGTTCGTCGGCAGTTTTATGATTCATAATGGAGTTACTCTAATCCACAATTGGGATTCCCGCATGCCTGGGCTGCGGTTCGTTCAGGCTTTCTGGCTAAAGAGGCGCGGGGCGCGCGCTCGCTCCCCATGTAGCCTTCAAACAGAACAATCCGCAGGTCGAGCCTGCGGTATTTGGTCCGCTCTACTGCCCGTGCTGTGCCGGGCGCAACAAACGATCGTAGGGAGGCTTGGCCTGATTTTCCGGCGTTGCAACAT
>JANLRK010000131.1:0-1852 GCA_031361585.1 Pirellula sp.
CCACGAACCACCAGATACGCGACCGAGCAGCCATCCGTTGAACGATGGTCGATTTAGAATTCGGAGGTGAATATGGGTTCTCGTCCAATGGCACAGAGAAAAACGAGTACTACGAAACATCCAATCATTATGGCTGCGAGAAAAGACAACTTTACTACGCAATTGTGTTTTTAGCTACTGCTCCTTCGCCGACATCGATGACGGCGTTGCTTTGACGCAGGGTACTGGCTAAGTAGCTTCTCGAACAACTACCCTGACGTGCCGTCCGGCCAATTGAAAGCAAGGAAGAATTCGCCTTCGATTCCATTTGTGTCTCTAGTTTAGTTTTCTTTAAAAACTTGCCGCAGGAGGAGCAACGTAATTGCCATTGTTATCGCAGACAAACCTAAGGCAACTATATTAAGCGTGGCCGATTGCATTATTGAGAGCGGGGTTTCGAACTCCACGGAATAGCTTGCGTACCGCCGCGGCATGCCGACTCCCGAATAACTGCCTAGGTTGAGAAAGCAGTAAATAATAAGGATTGCCCCGCCGAAAATGAAGAGAAACAAATAGAGCCAACGACTACCGCTCCGCTCGACGAACCTAGCCGCTTCGGATTTGCATTTTTTGGGTTCGTATGGGTTCAGATTCATATTTTCAGAAACGCTTTGCGCCGTTATTTTCAAATTTAAAAGCGTACACTAGTCTAGCCGATCCCCCCAGGCGTAGTCTAATCCGCCGAAGCCAACGTCCACAGTGTTTTGAACCAACTTGTGGAAAGCGGCTGCTCCCGGCAAAGGCTACGACCACTGGTGGATGGGAAGTTGGAATCGATGACTTTGATAATACGCTAGCAACTATCGCAATAACCTTCCAGGAGCTTCATCAACTCCATAAAACCCAACGATTTTTCCATTGCCATTTCGAATGAATCTGCCATCTACTGTCCAGTCAGATTTGGTGTTTCCGATTTTTGAAGCTTTGTTCACTTTTCCGTTGTCCTTCACGACAAAGATCTCATTGGAAATGTCTGGTCCGGACAATAAGCAAAGAGCTATTAAGATGCTGGAGAACATAGTGTTCAGTTCCTTGAGTCCATGCGAGAAATTCAATTCGAACTACCGTTGGCGCATGTTAAGCAATCGGGACTAACGGATCAATCGCAGTCTGACCGGAACCTTAACGCGACGAGTTTGTTGTTGGTCCGGTTTGGGGGAGTTACGGCCACGAATGCCGCTGGTTGCTTCTAGGCGATCCCGCATGCGTAGTCGAATCGGCAGTGGCCTCCGCCACTGTCTATATTACTGCGAACATCGGTCGGCTCGCTACTGGGGTCAGGAGGGAATCGGACGTATTCAAAGTTGATATCCCAACCTATTTCGCCTGCAGTCGACGACATTTCCACAGTTGATGAGCTAGTACCGAAACCCGCCTCAGTCCAACCTGTGGAAGTGGTAACCGCTAGGTTGCTGCTAGACCGATCCTGCAGGAGTACGACGCTTCCACAGTTAATGAGGTAGCCGTGTGGAAATGTCAGCAGCTTGTCGAGGCTCAAAACTGATCGTCACATTTGGGAGCCAATGGGCTGCAGTTTAGCGTTAAGACACTTGCGTTTACCAACACAAATTGTTGGACATCGCTTGGGTTGAATCCTAGATGCCACCCGTATTCTGAAGCAGGATGATCCTTGTCATCAACCTTATCCGCAATTATCGCGAGCAGCGTTGCCAATCTGCGAAAGGAATGTGTGTCACCGAAAAGTCGAATTCGTGCACCATCACCGCTTCGATTTGGGTCATACTCGAACGTCAGTTTCCAATTCTTGTCTGCAAGCAGTTCAGATAAGTCATCCATCGCGTCCGGGATCCTT
>JANLRK010000159.1:0-3552 GCA_031361585.1 Pirellula sp.
CTCGAGCGACGGTGCCCAACAGGTTCCAGGAGCAACTCGAGCCGTTAGCAGTCTTGCTCAATCGGTCGAACGCCGCGATACCGAAGAGTTGGCCTTGGTCGAGGCGCTGAAGGACCAAAATGGCAAGTGGCAGTCCAAATCGGAATGGCTAAAACTGAAGTGCATAGAGTTGCTATTTGTGGCTGGAATGAGCAACAAAGATACGTCTGAGTTGCTTGGCATCACGGAGCAACAAGTGGCTAACTACAAGTCGGACTTTGTATTAAGGTCAAAGTCACTCATCACCCGCTTGGCTGGACGCGACTCTTTTCCTGTATTGGGTTTGTGTGGCAATCCATTCAAAACAAATTGCTGGCCTACTCTGAAATCGGCATGTTGACTTGCAAAGCTCTGATGATCCGCAGGATGCCAATCTTGGGTCGCGACCACCAAGTCGAAATAGGACATGAGACGGTCGCACGGCAGCTTGCGAGTCGCCAAGGCTTACCTGCCTACATTGTTTCCACCCATGCCGCCACCGAATCCGCCGCCACCCATTCCCCCCATGCCGCCGCCACCCATTCCACCTTGGTTCGGTCTGGGGCCAAGCTCGCGTAGGTCAGCCCGTTTTTGACTGACGGCATCGAGTGAAGTCAAAACTCGATTGCGATCGAATTCGACCGTGCTGGTGTACTCCAAATCAAAGGCTTTCTCGCCAAAGCGATTCGCGGGTACGTTGAGATCCCACCGCAGAATGCCTCGAGGGTATTGAATTCGACGATAGAGTCCATCTTGACTTAGCAGATTATCTTTTGAATCAACGTGCATAGAGACTTCTGTCGCTTGGGCTGGCAATGGAATTCGATCGATCATGCGAATCGTTACTGGCGTTGGCTTGAAGTTGGCGACGACCAAGCGATAGCGAAAAGCGACGTGTCGATTTCCGCCCTTTTGATCTTCGGTCTTTTCGAGCAGTTCTCTGCGCGTCCGGACTTGTTGGTCAGCACCGAAGCCGACGATCAAGTGTTGGCCACTGGCCGTCGATGGTATTTCTGTCTGACCTACAAAGCGGTCGTCTAGGTATATCATTGCTGGACCACGCAGCAGTCCTTCGGGACGATGATTTTGAAGATCTGCCTCTCGGTAGGCAAAGGTGCTGAGCAATGGAGTGGCCACATGATAGAGTTTTCCTAATAGTATCGCGTCAAATATTTGGACCAGTTGTGGATCGGTCCGCGAGTCAAGACTCACGGGTTGCTCAAGTGTATAGGTTTGACTAGCTACATCGTCGCCAGAGTCCGACGCAATCGCTTTCAGCTGACCCAACTCAGCCATTAGTTCCAAATTCTGTAGGTCGCTCGCCAATGAGTTAAGCGAGAAGTCGCGTTGAAGGTCTCCGTCTTCGTCATCCTCGCTTGCAAATCCAGACTCAATTTGCGATTTCTTTTGACTTAAGGATGCTAGTCCCTGTTGCAGAGGAACCTGAGCATCGCTGCCAAACGGGTCGCTCGACTCTTTTCCTGTCTTGGAGCCAGCCAATGTAACTCGAAAGGGATTCAAGCTAGGACCTGCAGCGCTTATGCGAGGGGAGGAAGTCGAAAGTACCAACTTGACTTGTCCCCAGTTCTCTCCTGTCGTTTGTCGGACCAACGCACCGTATTTCACTTGGAAGTCGGTTTTCTCTATCGAGCCGTGAATTGCATACTTCGGTGTCCAACCGCAACCGCTTACCAGATAACTCAACGAAACTATGCCTTGCTTTTCATCCCGGCTGTCGATAGTAAGCTTCACTTCAAATGATGCTTCCTTGGATCGTAAAGACCCGTTAGCGCGAACGATTGCCTTTTCTTGACTGGAGAAAATGTCCGCAATTTGAGCCTCCAATTTCAATTGCTCCTCGATGAGCTCGCTCCGTTGTTTCATTGCGTAGCCAGCCAACTCGGTAAGCGATTGGCTATTGAGAATGCCTCGATTTAGGTCTTGGTGTGCGGTGCTGGACGAATAGTTCATCAACTGGTCAATGTAGGCTAAGTTTTTGGACATGCTTTGTAGGCGGCGTTCGGCTGCCGACCGCTCGCGACCCAACTTGGCCGATTCCTGAGTCTGCTTGTCCAACTTCAAGGGGTCTTCCGGTTCCAATTCCTGTGGGCTGATGCGCAATCCCCGTACCTCAATACCGCCAGTACTCTCCGCAAATAGACTACTGAGCACTACCTGTGTAGGCAGGCCACGAATGACATACTCCCGTACCCCTTTACCAATCGGTACGTGAACTTCACGGGTGATAAGCGCTTGTTCGCGATAGAGTGTAACTTGACGAATATCACTCTTGATCGGAACAGAAACGTCCCCTAGCTTCGCCTGGCTCTTTTCGACAGGCGATTGGGCGTTGAGGATCGTGTGAAAGCTCAACAAGCAAAATGACAAACACGCGTTTCGCAACAGCATGATGAACCCTACGTCGAATTTGTGTAAAACTAGAATTTGCTGGTATCGAGACGATCCGCTTGCCAGCGTTTCAATTGAAATGCTTGAACAGGTTTCTTGGGTACAACATTTACCAGTCGGGAAGGAACGCCAAAGGAGTTGAGTTGATCGAGCAGGTTCTGAATAGCAAGATGGTTCTCGGTGGAGTTCACTACAATCAGGCAAACGCAGTCGCTCGAACAAGGAGGAATAAACTCGCGGATCGTGCAATTCCCACCCGCACTCTGCCAACTATCAGGGCAAACAGTCGACTCGATAATGCCGACCAAAGGATGCGCAAGCACGATTGAGGGCGAACCCGGCCCATTGTTGACTGTACGGACAAGCGGAGTCACGTCATAGATTCGCCGAATCCCTGAGTCTTTGCTTCTAATTGATGAAATTTCCAATCGGTTTTGCCGGACGGTGTAAGCCAGTTGGTGGCTACCAAGCAAAGCCGAGAGTCGCGCGCCTAGTACTCCTGTAGGTACTTCATTCATGAGCATCTGGTCTATTCGTATGCTTATCTCCTCCAGCGATTCTTCATCAATCCAAACCGTGCACTCATTCGACAAACGGTCTTTCAATTGATTTAAGGAGATATTAATCCAAGGTGCATCATCTTGTTCCAGGAGCAAACGCATGAGCGCATGCTCCTGCACCTGCGACATGAAAGGGTCGCACGTTACTGATACAATTCGCTCACCGGCAACCGAACTGCCAATTCGCGAAAGCGTCAATGGAGATGGCGCGTCGGCCGGCTGCGATGGTAGCAAAGTATCCTGGGCAGTTGCAAATTGCCCCATCAAAATCATACAGCTCGCGCAAATCGTTTGAAACCGATGGGAATCGTTCGGGCGTTTCCATGTTGTGTTTCTATTGAACATCATTCACTCCTCACTCAATTGGTCCGAACAGGACTTTCGTATAGAGCAAATGCCTCGCCAAGTTTTGAAATTTATAGAAAGTTGTCCTAGTATGTAGCTTCGGTATCCGATTTTAAGCGATTCGCTTAGGATCAACGTTAGAAACAGTAGCTTCCACACGTCTTGTAGGTCGTTTTGTCCTAGGTTCTTGAAACCGTAGTTGAGCCTGATCGCAAGACGT
>JANLRK010000166.1:0-4429 GCA_031361585.1 Pirellula sp.
ACTCCGTTCCAGGTTTTGATACGATTCGAACTGCCAGTCACCAATTCGTTTCGGCAGTTCCTGCGATTCCTTGACTCGTGCAAGCGCCTCTTTGTCGATCGTCGGATAGCTGTGCAGTGTTCTCCGCGAAAGTATTTGCAGAGAGAATGCACCCAGGCCGAGGAAGAACAGAACGAAAAGGCTGCAAGCTACGATTTGCAACTTCCCACCGTTTTGAAGCAACATGGGGATTTCTAAATGAGTCGTCGCAGTACCGAGCAAGCCGCCGGGTCCCGTTTTATCTCCAATCGTTTTTCGTTTAAACACGGCTCCAGCGAACTGAATGAAGGCAAAATCGCAACTAAACGCCCCCGCAAAAACCAACAAGCCTAGGATGGTGTGTTGCATCCCGTGCGACAAATCGATCCCGAACCATTCGATTCCGAGAACGATGGAAACCAAACGAACGATGTTCCCACACGATGCCCAAACAGGTACGAGTGAAAGCGATATTATCGCAACAAACAATCGCTGCCGGAACCATAGCACGAGACAAAGGCAAATGGCCATCAACGCGTAGAGGCTATCAACTCCACTACATGCCTCATCGACGAACAAGCGTTTTTGGGCTAGCTCAAGTACGTTGCCTTCGGGCAAATGCAATATCCCAATGCAATCGAGAATGACACTCGTAAAGGAACTGGACTGTCTTTGGAGGAATTGAATTAGCTTCTGATCGTATCCTGCAGGAAAGGGCAGCGTCATCCACAATACACTTGACAATCCAACGGCAGGTTGCCATCGCAGGTTGTTTCCTCGCAGAAGCAGCCATGCGACAACCAGTCCTACCGCGGAGGCATAAGCCAGCCAAGGTGAAGAGATGAAAACCGATTCCCCTGCTGCTATCAAACAGAATGCAGCAATGCCAGCGCCACACAGGAGTCTAAGCCAGGATCGACAAGAGGCAAGGCCACCCAATCGCTCGTGCGCAAAGTAGGCAAACCCCAACCAAGCCATCGGGAAGAATTGGAAGTGAGGCAGCGACCAAAGAGCAGTGCATTGAACCCACAGCATCGGAGCAAGACAGACGATTGCAATCACAAATGCCCAGTCAGTCAGGCTCAACCGTAGTCGTGAAGATTCAGTCAAAGTTTTCTCGATTAAAAGCAGCACTATCAGATTCCAAGACAGTTGCGTCCTCAGGAGCAAGAATCACAGACGGTTTGACGTTCACGCTAGCGTGAATCTGGACTGTCGCCGCAACTATAGAATCTTCGGCAAACTAGTCTTGAGTTTGTTTGAGCCCAGGGAAACGATACCCCGAGACCCTGAAACGGCTTCACCATTTGATGCCATTCCCTAAAAGGATCAAGGGTGTCTAACGATCCGTTTCATCGGACCATTCGCTCGTACCGACAGCACATGCCCTTCCTGGAGGTCGCGACAGACGTAGGTAAGCGCATCCACTTGGCAGTCGTTTCCGATCTGGACGCCAGCATTGACAAACGCGTTGCTTCCAATAAGCACGCGATCGCCGATTTTGACCGTTCCGCTGATTCTCGCTCCTGGGAGTACTGCGCAATAATCACCAATCTTAGCGTCGTGGCCAACCGAGGAATTCAAATGGACGATGCAGTGATCTCCAACGGTGGAGTTGGTCGATACTACGGCTAGAGGACCAACAAAAGTACCTAATCCGAGTCGTGCAGAGGGCGAAATGACTGCGGACGGATGCACTACGGTGAATGGTTTCCAGCCTACCTGCTGGCAACGAGCCTGGATCTGTAACTTGACACGCACATCGGCCACACCGATGTTGTAGTAAATCTCAGTTCCGCTTTGGAGTTGCTTAGGTAAATGCACAACCGTAAACGAGGGTTCTTCGAAATACAATCGCTCAATGTTGCCGAAAAACTTCGGGAAAGCAAGTCTTGCTGCTTCAACCACTTCGTTGGCAGTTCGATCTCCAAATACGATTAATACTGGTAGCATTCTAAATAGTTCCTGCGTCGACCACGAACGCTTGACCCGCAACAGATCGACTTGCATCGCTCAGCACAAACTCAATCGTTGACGCCATCGTCGGGATGGAGCAAGCCTCTCTTAAAACTGTTCTATTGACCGCGGTTAACTGCAGTCTGAAACTGATTACGTGGACGTTATAGATGTTTCCATAAATCCAGGAATAACGCAATTGGGGCAAATCTTTTTTGCGCACCATTTTCGAACAACACGCAGGTCGAATTAATTACTTGCCTGCCATCTAGAGTAGAAATTGCAGCTCAGATTGTCGTCTCCTTTTTCATCACAGCAAAAATGACTATTTTGAGTTGCGACAAGTTTAGGGCGTTTACAATCCTCTCATACAAAACACCTACGATATAGAATGGGGCGAAGATCCTAAGGTACTCCGGACGCCCCTCCACCAATTGAAATTCAACAATGGAGAATCCTGCTTTCTTCGCGTTTTCGTTGAAAGACTTTTTGGAATTCACTTTATAGCGAGTCGGGAAAACATCGTCGGCAGACACGCCCCGTAATTTATTGTAGAAAACATGAAACCAGTCAGGAGTGATTCTCGCAATACAAGGAATGTAGTGATAGATATTTGGTGTCTTTACAATGTATACACCTCCGGGCTTCAAAACTCTCTGCACCTCCCTAAGAAATATCGCGGGATGCTCGACGTGTTCAAGTACGTTGTTTGATACGGCCACATCAATTGAATTGGATTGGAGGAACGGCATATTGTCACAAAAACCAACATGGGCTTCGTTCAAGAATGGATTGTTTACAACTCCCTCCGAAGGATCTACTCCGATGACCTTTGCGACTTGTCCTTTGAAGTTCATTTGTGGTAAACAACCACTTCCGGCTCCTGCGTCCAGCAAGATTGTCTCGTCGCTAACATGGTCCAATACCATTTTTCGAAAAATAACATTGTCCCAACTGTTTTCATGAGAAGGGTATAAATTCCGATCCATCCACTTTGTAATTGCGCTCATATTACTTTTAAACTAATGAGTTCGTTGCGGTGCCCAGCTTAAGATCGACGCCACTTTTCGTAAAATCACTTCGCGATACCAAAGTGATCGCATATTAATGCCGAAGTCGGCCTAGGCAAACCAGGAAACCAACTTTGATAGCCCTTCCAATTTGGGATCAAAACAGAAATCGCTGTCGCCGTGACAATCTTTAAGTCGGTCCAGAGACTATGGTTATCAATATACCAGCACTCCAAATCCCCTTTGAAGGCCATTATATGATCTCGATAGCAATCTCGAATATTGAGTCCTTTGCTCTGTGCAAGCGAAATGACGCCTTCTTCATCCCGAAATACAAGCGATCCGATGCCAGTTAATCCGGGCTTTACTTGGACAATTTTGGCCTGTACTGCGGGAGAGTAATCGTCAAAGCCCCTTTTCATTAAGGGCCTCCAACCAACCAGGGACAATTTGCCAACCAAAACGTCCCAAAACTGCGGTACTTCGTTCAGTTTCGTCTTCCGAAGTACTCGACCGACTGGCAAAACTCTTGAATCATTCTTGAGCGTTAAGTCGCCGGAACCAATACTAGCGCTATTCTTCACCATTGTCACAAACTTGGTAATATAAAAAACTTTTCCATGTAAGCCAATCCGCTCCTGAAAGTAAAATGCTTCCCTTTCGCCCGTGAACTTAAGAATTACACTGACAAGAATGAGTAGTGGGGACAGAAGCAGCAAGACCAATGCGGAAACAATCAAATCGAAGCATCTTTTCATTGGAAGTTCTCATGCAATCCCATTAATACAATAACATTTCTTGATTACATCTACGATGGACTGCAGTTCAGTGTCGGTGATGTAAGTTGAACTTGGAATACTCAGGCAAGTCGAATAAACGTTTTTCGAAGAATTTCGATCTGACATATAAATGTCGTTCTTGAACATCTCCAATTGGTTCATAGGAACCCAGAAAGGCCGCGATTGCATTCCGTTATCATTCAGGGCCTTTAAGACCTCCTTTTGCTTCTGAGTTTGAAAAGTAAAAAGCCATCGATTTGGATTAACGTCAGCAGGAATTTTTTGAAACTGAATATCCCCCAGTCCTTGAAGCTCATTCCGATAAAACGAGTCGATTTGTTTTTTTCTCTCAAGAAACGCAGGTAGTTGTTCCATCTGCGCGACACCCATCGCCGCAAGCACATTGACAAGCCTATAGTTGTATCCAACTTCATCGTGAATGTATTCAAATGAGTCTGATTTCGCAGTCGTAGAAATATGTTTTGCATGTTTAGCGAGTTTCTCATCGTCAGTAACAATTACGCCACCCCCGCCGGTCGTAATAATCTTGTTACCATTAAAGGAAAATGTTCCGAATCGACCAAACGTTCCAGCATGCTTCCCCTTAAAGTACGAACCTAAAGCTTCGGTTGAGTCTTCAACTGCGACAAGTCGGTATCGATTTGC
>JANLRK010000169.1:0-1865 GCA_031361585.1 Pirellula sp.
TTTCAATCATGCGAGCAACCCGTCCCATGGATCCAGCCGCCCATACAGCATGATCCTTTGCGACATCTATCACATGAAAACCTGTCTCGGATAATGCGAACCATTTCTCTCCATCGGAACTCCAATCGCAGCCGCTCGGGCCGCAGGCTAGCCATGTGCTTTTGGGCTCTAGCGAGCTTATAGACGGGAGCGCTAAAACGCTCGACCGAAAACCGCGTGGACGATTGGTTTGAGGCGCCCGCCAACTCAAACCACCGTCCTCCGTGATCGCAATGTTCTCGGTATCGACCAATAACTTGTTGTAGTCTCCACCGACCGCGATCCCTTTGCTCTTGTTTTCAAATGCGATGGAAAAGATTCCGGATGATGTCCCGCGTACGATCGAAGGTGCCGTATGCGAGGTCCATGTCGAGCCAGCGTCTTGCGTTCGAAAAATGCGACTGGGACCATCGCTTCCACCCCCAAGCCCAATCCATGCGAGCTGACTGCCGAAAGCATGAATGCTCGAGTTGCTGGCCGCAAACCCAGCCTCGCCTGTATCGGTCTTTGGAACGGCCGAGGGCTCGATGGCTTTCCATGAATCACCACCGTCGTCCGTCTTCACGATAAGCAGACCTCCATCGACAGGGTCACTAAAGGCAATGCCCGACCGATCGTTCCAGAATTTCAAGCCATCAAAAAATGCTTGAGGCGACCTGTGATCATACGTTGTTTTCCAAGAGGCCCCTCGATCGACGGTCTTCAATATCAATGCCGGTTGCCCCGCCGTGGCCACAATGGCTTTGTCGCTGTCCCAAGCATGGATCGAACGGATTTCGACATCCTTTAAATTAGGAATAGCATGCAGCAGCCAGCTCTTTCCTCCGTCGATCGTCTCCACGATGGTAGCCTTGCTTCCACACGCCCAAGCGACATCCTTGCTCACTGCCACCAGTCCTCGAAGGCTAGCTTGGGTCCGCGTATCGAAGCTTTGCCAGACGTCATCCGCATGAGTACGAAGCTCTGTGGCAATGGAGTTTAGCAGGACAATAACAATGCCAAGAGTTGATGCTAATGTACGCAAGTTATTTCCAGGTTGTTTGAAATAGTTCGGTTTCGATGGACCCGAAACTTCATTGTAGAACAGTTGTCTCACCTGTTCAGAACTTAGTAGACAGCTAGTCAGCAATTCAGCCCTACGTTTTTGGAAAACCGTGGGTCGAGTGGCTTAGTGACGCAGGGCGGCAACAGTTGAGGACAACTGTTCTACTCTACTTTCCTTTCGGGGCCATGTTGTAGTATTCCCAAAACACGTTTTCGGATTCCAGGGTCAATTGGAATCCGTTGCTGATGCGAGTCATATAGTTATAGCGGCTAGCGTTGAGCATGATAAAAAGCGCTCGCTGGTCACCGAACCCGTCGCGTAGGACCTGAATGTCATCCTTGTTTATCTGCGATGGCGTTTTGGTAAGTTTGCGCGCAAATGATAAGGCAGTTTGCTCAGCGGGGGTAAAGTCAGTCCAATCATCACCGGCTAGAGTGCGACTGCGTTTGGCTATGGCCGCGGTATCAAGTCCTGCAACTTCCCAATTCATTTCGCAATGCCCCATGCAGTACGGACACTTCATGGCGTCGGTTACGATCCAGAAAATGCTGTTTCCGAAAATGCGGTCCCAATTCTTGCTAACCTCGGAGCCGGCTGTTCGCATGTATATCTCGAAGGGTACCGCCAATTCCGTAGCGTAACCAAATGCGATGCGATACCAAACAATGGCGCTGGGTTTATCCATTAGCCCCACCGGCAACTTGGGAGCAATCGCGTCCCATTCCGGAATGGGTAGTCGCGTTTTACGATGACGTTGTTGTGTGAGTCGTTCTTGAAGTCC
>JANLRK010000208.1:0-4250 GCA_031361585.1 Pirellula sp.
CTATCATTTCCGTTGGTTCTGGGACACAGCCGGTGGGCAGATGACCAATCTTGGACATCACTCGCTCGATATCGTGCATTGGATCTTCGATATAAAAGGCCCGCGGACGGTCGCAAGTCAAGGTGGACGCTGGTTTCTCAAGGACAACGGCGAGACTCCCGACACTCAGAACGCCATTATTGAGTACGAAAAGTTCCCGGCCATCGTGCAGTTTCGCGAGGCGGCGGGGGGCGGTGGGGAGTCCTCTATGGGCGCGCTAGTATTTGTCGGTACCAAGGGGACGATGAAGCTGGGCCGTAGCGGCTTTGAGATCCTACCGGACAAGAAGGAAAGCCCGCAGAACATCTTTGCCGCCATTATCGGTGGTCATCCCGTCGGAGGTCCGCAGGCGGTAGACGAACCGAAAGGTATGATTTGGTGCAACGCCATTAGCGACAAATCCGGTGACGCTACGCAGCAATACAGGCTGCACGCACAAAACTTCATCGATTGCATCAAGAGCCGCAAGACGCCGAATTCAGACCTTGAAAGCAGTCATTGGGTTAGCACCACGTGCCATCTATCGAACATCTCCCTCAAGACCGGGCGCAAGCTCACGTGGGACGCTGCCGCAAACGACATTCACGACGACAAGGAAGCGAGCGCCATGCTCGAGCGAGCTTACCGTGAGCCATGGGCGAAGGAGCTTAGGTCCCTACTCTCATGAAACGCCGCAACTTCATTGCCACGATACCCGCGATAACCACCATGTCACCTGCGATCGATGCTGCCCTAAACATGCTCGCCTCGGCCGACGTTCGACCTCGCGACTTTGGCATTTGCACCTTCTCTTGCCACCGCGCATGGCAAGCTGCTCGCGACCGATCCACCCCCTCTCCGTTCGATGATGGCCCTTCGTTTTACGATTACGCCCGTAGCCTGGGCGCGGATGGTGTGCAGACGAGCGTGGCAATGTTGGATGAGGCCGCCTGCACGCGATTGCGCGAGCATGTGGAAATGACCGATGGTTACTACGAAGGGGATATCCGATTGCCCAGGCAGGAAGGCGAAATCGAGATATTCGAAAGAGAAGTGAAGCTGACGCGAGCCGCAGGGGGCAGTGTAGCCCGTACTTGTTTGTCAGGCACACGCCGCTACGAAACCTGGAAAAACCTCCCAGAATTCAAGGCCTTCCTAGCCGATGCCTCGGCGCGGTTGAAGTGGGTCGAACCTATTGTGAAGAAGCATCGATTAAAACTCGCGGTGGAGAATCACAAGGACCTAACAAGTGACGAACTTGCAATACTGATCCGATCGTTTAGCAGCGAGTGGATCGGCGTGAATGTCGACACCGGCAACAACCTCGCTTTGCTCGAGGATCCGTATCAAGCGGTGGAATTGCTCGCCCCTTTTGCCATGAGCGTTCATCTCAAGGATATGGCGGTACAGCCGTATGAACATGGCTTCAAACTCAGTGAAGTCAATTGTGGTGATGGCTTCCTGGATTTGCCCCGCATGGTCGCTGCTCTATCTAGGGCGAACCGCGAGTTACGATTCAATCTCGAAATGGCTACCCGAGATCCCTTGCTTATTCCGTGCCTCGATATTGGCTTCTTTGCTACATTCCCCGAACGCGAGCCAACGCATCTTGACACCGCCATGCAGCTTGTGAAGTCTAATCCGCCAAGGCAACCGCCACCCTCCATCGCTGGCAAATCGATGTCTCAACAGCTTATGGACGAAGAGGTCAACAATCGTAGTTCTCTCAAATGGATGCACCAGAAGTTATCTTGAGTTCGCTCGCCACCTTCGTTATCGCTTGAGTGTTCGCAAAGCTCGCTTGATTATGTATTGAGAAACGCAACTTGCTCCTGGTGTCTCCGTCCCGAGAGCAATCACAGCTCAATTGACCTTCAACGGAACGGCTGGGACGACCTACAGTTACACCGCGTCGGGCATGGTCACTGGTCAATCGCTGCGTTTCGCCTTGCAAGCTGACGGTTCCTCGCTGGCCACCGGCATGTACGATTACACGCTGACTGTCGCAAAAACTATTGGTGGCGTCACCACCAACCAAGCTCGGTGGCGACCGCCTCCTTCGACCTCGCTCCGGCCGTGCGCCCGCTCCGGCTATGCGACGGTGGAAGCACGGCTCTTCCATCTTGTGAAAAATTATGAGCCTGTGGTCTGAGGCACCTAAGGCCCAATGGATTGCATCGGCAAATTCGAATTCAATCGTACGGGTCGAAAAAATTCGCAGATCTTCTTGACGACGAAGAGCACGTAGTGTACTACTGTGTGTGGTACAGCAGAACGATCGCGTTTGACGTTACTGGAATTGAGAAGGTGGGGTATGCAGATACACATTTCAGCCGGGAGCCCGCAATCGATCTATCGGCAAATCGCCGATCAGATCCGGCAGGCCATCGTTTCCGGAAAACTAAATGTGGGCGACGCCGTCCCGAGTGTTCGGCAATTGGCCAAAGAGCTAGCGATCAATCCGAACACCGTCGCTAAGGCTTACTCCGAACTGACTCGCGATGGAATCCTTGAGGGCCAATCGGGGCGAGGCTGTGTCGTCGCCAGCCGAAAAAACGTTTACACCAAAACCGAACGACTTCGTCGTTTGGATCTCGTATTGGACTCTCTTGTTAGCGAGGCCCTTACCCTTGGATTCTCCTGTGAAGAGATAACCGAACGATTAACTAAACGGCTCGAAAAGTTGATACCGGAGCAAAAAACATGTTGAACGACTTAGCCATCTCCGCACAAGGCCTCACGCGATACTTCGGCAATCGACCTGTTGTCGAACATTTGGATCTGAGTGTTCCTCGCGGCTCGATCACTGGGCTTCTTGGGTTGAACGGTGCGGGAAAGACAACCACGCTCCGGATGTTGATGGGCTTTTTGACTCCGTCTCGCGGCGAGAGTCAACTTCTGGGGAAAGACTCCCAACTACTCACCGCCGAAGATCGAGCGCGTATTGGCTATACCGTAGAAGGCCATTTTCTGTATGGTTGGATGACCGTTCGACAAAGCGAAAAATTTCAACGCGAAACGTTCCCGCGTTGGAACGGTTCGATGTTCGAATCAACCGTTCGTCGGTTTGGTATCGATCCCGCCCAAAAGATACGCGTACTCAGTCGTGGCCAACGCGCCGGTGTATCGTTGGCACCGACTTTGGCGGCTGAACCCGAACTTTTGGTGTTGGACGACCCAGCAATGGGGCTTGATCCGGTCAGTCGCGGAGCGCTCAATGTAACATTGCTCGATTTTTGCAATAACGGATTGCGAACGATTCTGCTTAGTAGCCATTCGTTGGACGACGTGGAACGCGTGACGGATCGAGTACTCGTTATGGTGCACGGTCGCTTGGTCGTCAACACGACCGTCGACGACTTTCGCAATCGGGTGTCGTCATGGTCTTTAGAAGTGCCTCCAGCGACACGAGCCATGCATTCGATCCCCGGTCTGATCTTTGCGAAACAGATTGGGGAACGAACGGTTGTGACGGTCGCTGACTACGACGAAGAAACCGAAGCAGCACTTATGAGAGTCGGCGGTCATTCGACGGAACGGTTGCCGATCACCTTCGGCGAAGCGGTAACCGCTTATCTATCTCAATCGCGCGAAAGCGATTCCTTTTTTGCCAACACGGGAGCTTAACGATGCGAACGTTGATTGAAAAAGAACTTCGAGAGAACCTCCGCTGGCTGCTTGTCGGACTGGCCCTCATCGGTTCGTTGTTCTGGTACGCGACACCGAAGAGTCTAGCAGTCGAAATCCGTCATACGGAACAGAGTCTTGCGACTATGATGCTTTTCGGGTCCTGTTTGTTTGCCATCGGTTTGGGCGTCATGCAGTCGTTCTCCGACTTGCGAACGGCGTCTAGATCGTTTTTGTTTCATCGATCGGTTCCGATCAGTTCGATTTTCTATAGCAAACTGATTTCTGGGGCGATCATCTATTTTGCAGCGGTTGGGCTTCCGTTGCTTTTGGTTGCACTTTGGTTTGCTTCTCAAGAGATCGACTATCTACCCGTGCGTCCGCTGCAAGTGTTTCCTGCGGCAGTCGTCGCGCTAGCCTGCTTTGGCTTCCATCCTGCGGCAATGTTCATGTTAGCCCGTTCGGGAAAATGGTTTGGCACAAAGCTATTGCCTTTAGTCTATGTCCTCCCGTTAATCCCCCTTGGATTATCGACGACGAATAGCATGCTGCACGGGTTGGCCGTCAATCTACTTACAGTTGGCTCAATACTGTTGGGTATTCTC
>JANLRK010000358.1:0-2382 GCA_031361585.1 Pirellula sp.
GGACTGTCGCAATGTGCCCGTAAAGTCTTGGTAGTCAGACAATGGAGAGTTGTCGGGACCGTGCGCAATGTAGTAGATATCACGAAAAGCTTTGGCTCGGAAAATCTCTGCTCCTCCGCCTTCGATGCCTATCGCGATGGGCGCAGCGTCTAGCGGATTGGTGGGTGAAGTCTTTGGAAATCGGTTAGCAAGGGCAATGTTCACTTCGCTTACAATGTTTCCGCTCGGCGTCCATTTCACCGGGCTGCCGTCGACCCAAAGCACCAGCGTATCATCGACGTTGGCGAATCGAATGCGGTGCTTGCCGCCTGCCCTCACGTTGGTATTGGCCGATGCCTTGGCTGCAAACATTGCACCGTCTTGCTGGAACGCGTCAATGGGTTGACCATTTACCAAGACTGCCAAACTTGCTTGTCCCGTTTTAAGGTCGATGCGGCATTCGTGCTCCACTCCGGCTTCGACCAAGATTATCGCCAATGTTTGAGTATCTCGCTCGGTTTTGATTTCAAAATCAGTCGCGAGGTCTCCGGTCCAATGAATGCCATCGTTTTCAAGCGGACGATTCGAACCAATTCCAGAACGATTGGCGGACCGTATTAAATTATCGGCGGTAACACGAAATTCATTTTTGCGATCAGGTAAACTATTATTCGGGCAGGAGTAACTCGCATTGTAGGCGGTGAAGTCCGTGATTAGACGAGACGATTGGGGCAGCATGGGTACCGGCAATTTACCGGTGGCCTCAACCGATTCCCAGGCCAACGGATCGACGACTCGATGATAATATCGTAGCCAATGAATAGCCCCAGGTGGTGCTTTGGTAATCGAAGCGGACCACTTCGTTTCGGATTGATCAACCTTCCAAAGCGACTCTTCTACTGGGAACGGTTGCCATGAGCTCGGCATACCTGCCTTGATTAATTTTTTTGGCACATACTTGGAGTCGTAAATAACTTGCAACATAGCATTCATGACATGCGGCGGCTTTCTGGCAATCTCATACGATCCTCCAGCAGCGTTAGCGTTGGATTCCAATTCGTCGGATGAACTCGGATTCTTTCTGACGAATATGTTTCCGCCTCGGATGCGGATTGTCTCGTTCGGCCGTCCAACACAGCGCTTGATATAGTTCAGGCGTGCTTGTTCGATGAATTTGAAAACGATGACATCCCAGCGTCGCGGTTGGGACCAAACATAGGCTAACTTACTGACGAGAATTCGGTCACCAGAAAACGTAGCTTGATTGGAATCAACGGATGGGTCTGTTATCTGAGGCTTGCGACAAAGTGGACAAGTCGTCCCAATTACCTGGACGTCCCTTCGCGCTCCGACGTCATTGAACTCGTTGCTTGCGCCGCATTGATACTGGTATTCGCATTCTTCGCAGCGGATGTCTTTGTGCGCACCCATCAACGTCGGAGCCATCGAACCGGTCGGGATCACGAACGCTTCTGCGATGAAAGCTTTGAAAAGCAAAGCCAAAATGAAGGCGACCGCCAGACTCTCAACGGTTTCTCGGGTCACCTGCAAGTCGGTCGGTTTGGTGATAGCTGCCTCTGGCATGAATTCATTATGGGGGGGGAAAGAGTACGACGAATTGGCCTTGGAACGCTAACGTCCAGGTGGAAATATAGAAGCCGAGTATAGCCGACATAAAGCCTTCGCGGCTGCGCGAGAATAATTGGCAATTCAGCTTTTCCTCTCTCAACGACAACGCGGATTAAGCCAGAATTTGGATCGACGATGAATTCTCTGAAATTCAGCAACAGCAATTCTTGATCATCAGCCGGCCTAATGGCGACTTATCTACCTTTAGTAGCCATCAAAGGACCTCATTTATGTTTTCGCATACGTCTCCAGGCTAAATGCGATGCACCTTTACTCAGCCCAGCAATTTCGCGACAATACTGTGTTTTGCGACTAACGTAAATGCTGCCCTCTCGCACCCCCTGCGTTCCGAGAGGGCAGTTCCAAAAATATTGATCGAGAAAGAAACGTACTCTTATGGCAGATGCGAAACTCTTAGGCGAAGTAGACCCTGCGGTGATGGCTGCCTCTGGCCAAGTCGAAGCACAGGTCGATCTCGATCCAGCAGAAACAAGCGAGTGGCTAGGATCGCTCGACTACGTTTACAAGAGCAAAGGAGCAGATCGCGTCCGCTACCTGGTTAAGGCCTTGGAGAATCGTGCTCGTCGCGATGGTGTGGAGATCCCTATCGAAACCAACACTCCGTACGTGAATACCATCCCGCCCGACAAGCAACCTGCTTACCCTGGCAACCGCGAAACAGAACGCCGTATCAAGAGCATCGTTCGTTGGAACGCCATGGCCATGGTGGTTCGGGCCAACAAGAAAACCGATAACCATGGTGGTCTAATTGGC
>JANLRK010000621.1:0-19295 GCA_031361585.1 Pirellula sp.
CGCTATTTCAATAGCTTCTAGCAACGCTCTCGGCAAGCATCGGAATAAATGTCAATAGAATTTTCGTCGGACCGACCTAATGCGACGCGAGTAGTTCTCTCGCCTGTTGTCGGACATAGAATCGACGCCCTGTCTTGCGACGCCGCGCCTCGACCTCAAGATCAAATGAAAATGATTCGAAAGAATACTGAAGCAAAGTAGATCGATGCTGAGATTTCCCCGAGTCGGTGAAGTTGCTGTTCGATCCAGACAATCATGCGTCGTCACTCGGAATCGCCAGTCCCGCCGAAGAGCGTCGGGACCACAATGCTACATTAAGCCAAACGGCTGTTTCGGTATCCATAGACAAAATAGATGGCCAGCCCGACAACACACCAAACACCAAAACGCAACCAATTGAGATGACCTATACCGGCTATCAAATATAGATTCGTAATGACCCCCAAAACGGGAATGAGGGACCAGCGACGCACCCACGTCATGACTGCCAGGACAAAAAACACGCCAAAGAAAACGAAGTACGGAAATTTTTCCCAGGACCAATCGCGTGTCAGGTCGTGATTCAGTGGCATCGACTGCATCCCCATGGAATACAACACCAACAACGCCGGAACGACGTACCGACCATTGATGTACGGAACTCGGAAACCAGGCCGAACTATTGAGTGGCCGCTCCTGTCGGCTTCGGCTCGATCGATCGCGTTCAGTTGCAGAATCCCGCCGCAAACCAACACGAACGCAAACAAAGTCCCAATCGAGCACAGATCCAACACGATTTGCGAGTTCAAAAAGAGTGTCGGAATAGCGACCGCGATCCCCGTTACAATGGTGGAGAAGGATGGCGTTTTGAACCTTGGATGAATTCTTGCAAATTGTTTCGGGAGCAGACCATCGCGGGCCATGCTCATGAAGATGCGTGGTTGACCGAGCTGAAAAACCAGAAACACACTAGCGACTGCAATCACCGCACTCAGGGAAATGACGCCGGATAGCCAATCCAAATGGTGCTTAGTAAAAACGATTGCGAGTGGGTCGTCGACATTGAGCTCCTTGTAACTCACCATGCCTGTTAGGACAAACGCAAGAATGACGTAAAGCATGGTACAGATACCCAGCGTCAGCAATGTGGCCAATGGCAGATCTCGACTTGGATCCTTGCACTCCTCGGCCGTGGTTGAAATCGCATCAAACCCGATGTAGGTAAAGAACACGGCCGCGATTCCTTGCAAGACGCCGGTTGCCCCGTTCGGCGCGAAGGGGACCCAATTCGAGGGTGTGACATAAAATGATCCGATGACGATCACCCCGAGCACTACAGTCAGCTTTAAAAAGACCATTGCATTGCTGGCCCATTTGGACTCTTGGATGCCGATGTACACCAGACTAGTGATAATCAAATTGATCGCTAGGGCAGGCAGGTCGAGAATAATCCGCAGGCCAGCCATGCGCGGTGCGTTGTCCCAAACGGTAACGAGTGCATCATCAAATTTCGGGCCATTAGAAACTATAGAATTGACTGCTGCCTCGGAACACGAGTAGTAGTCTGTCTGGAGCCAACTTGGCAGCGGCATTCCAATGCCACTTAGAATGTTCGAAAAATAGTCGGACCAGGAGAAGGCGATGGTACTGTTCCCGATGGCGTACTCCATCAATAGATTCCAACCGATCAACCAAGCGACCAGTTCGCCGAAGACGGCGTAGGAATAGGTGTAGGCGCTACCGCTGACGGGAATCCGGGACGCGAACTCGGAATAGCACAATGCTGAGAACAGGCATGTTACCGCTGTCAGGACAAACAAAATGCTTACGGCAGGGCCGCCATCTGCCGCGGCCTTTCCCAACGTTGTAAAGATGCCAGCACCGACGACTGCTGCGATTCCAAAACAAGTCAGATCCAGTAGATTGAGACTCTTAACGAGCGAGGTTCCCGCGTTCTCTCGATCGAACGATTCCTGATGCAGTACTTCGACGCTCTTCTTGCGAAAGACGCGTGATAGAAGTGATCCTGTGCTCATGCTCGTTGTTTCAGTTTAAAAGTTGAAAATAGTTCACCGATCGATTTTTCGAGCGTCTGTGGATCGAGAGTTTGCAATCACATAGCCAGTAAAGATTAACAGCGCCAACCAAACCAATGCAAAGCCATAAGCCCTTCCAAGGGATACTTCTTCTCCGAAAAGAAATACGCCAAACAAAAACTGAAGCGACGGAGCAATGTACTGTAGCATGCCCATGGCAGCCAAAGGAACGCTCTTGGCAGCAGCAGCAAAAAGCACTAGAGGGAGTGTCGTTATTGGACCACCCAACATCAGAAGCATCCAAGTCTTAGCCGTTCGCGGCTCGGTATCGTGAGTGGCGTAGGAGAAATAGGCCAGGGCCACAAGGGTCAGCGGTGTCAGAATCGCCGTTTCCATTCCAAGTCCTGCAACGGCCGGCATGGTCGTTTTTTTCTTGGCCGCGGCATACAAAGCAAAGGAGACGGCTAATGTAATCGCGATAAGAGGGAATTTACCGGTTTGAAGTGTCATTACGACAACGCCAAGGCTCGCAATGAAAACGGCAAGCCACTGAACCCTATGGAGTCGTTCGCGAAAAAGCATGACGCCTAGAACAACGTTTAGCATTGGATTGATAAAGTAGCCTAGGCTGGTTTCAACGACGTAATTGTTTTGCACGGCCCAGATAAAAACCAGCCAGTTGATACTGATCAAGACTGCGGCCACCGAACACAATGCGAGTCTCTTACGATCATTCATCACATTGCGAATCTGAGGCCATTGACGTCCAATGCTAATGACTAGCACCAGGGTCGCGAACGACCAGACAATGCGATGGCAGATGATTTCGAACGAATTGACGGTCGGAAGGAGCTTCCAATACAAAGGAAAGACGCCCCACAAAATATAAGCCGCAAGGGCTTGCAAATAGTTCAATTGATTGTTCCGAGGCAGTAGTAGTGAGCTGACACGACCTGCCGCTCGCAAGTCGCATCTGGCAGGCCGCTCCCCAGTCGCACCCGGCAGGCGCGACCTACCCGCCCGGAGGGTGCGACCTACCCCGAGAGTGATTTTGCACTATCAACACGTTGCACTATCAATACGGTCTCAAAATACTTCACAGCGTGGATGGAAGGCCTAGCTTTTTAGCTTGCCATCGAGCGCGAGTTGGTGAAAGAAGTGCGGCGGCGTTGATTCTTGATTCTTGAGTAACCAGTCTATGGACGGCTCATTGTTCATGGCTTTGGCAATGGCTTTGGTCGTCGCTTCGCGGTTTGTTTTGAACAGCAATTCCGGATCGTATTCCACATCGACGATTGAGGGGTCAAGCCATACGGATACGATGATACCGAGGTCGTTAGCTTTGTTCTTTGGAATATGTCCCGCCCGAACTGCATCCAGGACGCCGTGGGCGATGGCTGCCTGAACCGTTCCCATCAGAATATTCGTGTAGAGCGAACTATTGACGGTAACCTTGCTGACCATGACCGTGGCGGGTTTAACTTGGACGTCGCTATTGAGGATCGCAAAGACTTTGGTGTGTCCTTTGACTTGATTTCCGATCAATTGGGCAATTGCGAAGCCTACTGGTCCGTCAAGTTCACCGATAACAATTTCGGGTTCGGCTGCGGACCACGCAGGTTCCGCTTCGACGAGCGCTTCTCCGGTCCGCATGACTATGCGGCCAGTCGATTTCACTTTGGTTTTGGTTGGAGCTTTCTTCTTTTTGGCCATGCTGAATTCTCAATGGTGTTTTGGACTAGTTCCGTTTCGAAGTGGTGCAGAACGTTTAATGATTAGCCCCGTTTTGCCCCGAAAGAGCGACACCGTCCAATTGCTAATCGCAAACGGCTCTCGGTCAAAAAGACAGCTGGGGCATCCGAGATAGAACGCAACCGCTCTGAAAACCAGGGACTTTTAAAAAATCCTGGCAATACAAACGGAGAGGACAGGATTTGAACCTGCGGTAAGAATTTCTTCCTACGCCGAATTAGCAATCCGGTGCTTTCGACCACTCAGCCACCTCTCCAATTAATCGTATTCTGCCGAATTCCGTAAGGAATGCAAGGTCGTTTGGTATATTCTACGTGCCCAAGTCACTCGTTCGATGTGGTCGGAAGCCCAGGAGAGCATGCATTGAAGCATTTTCGTCAATGAAATCATTGGGTGTGTCAGGTTTAGCGAATCTCCGTCGCATCCGGCAGATGCGACCTACTCTTCAAAACTTAAGTGAAATTCCACATGTCTTCGATCTTTATGCAGGCTCGCATCGAGAATCGGTCCGATCCGCAAAGTTGACCGAACCAATGTTTCCCGAACAGTAATTCGAATGTTAAGAAAAAATAGTTGCATGACCATTTGCCAACCATTTGTTTGAGTGCAATCTTTGCCTATCGATCATGGGCGATCGATTGTGCGAACTCCGCCGCGACTAAGTCTCACGGTGAAAGTGGCTAAACGTTGCCACGGCATAGGTCAATTCGCCATCGCCCATTTTCGCTTTTTGAATGGATTTATCACGGACGACTTTCTACAGGGTAAAAACCATGCGACGCATGATGCACGCAGCTGCCTTTCTATTGGCTATCGCTTCTCAAATTCAAGCACAGTCTTCTTCGGACCGTCAAGTTCGCGCAACAACCGGCTCAATCACATCACAACGGAGCGGTACTGCGGAAGTGCATAATGACTCTGAAATGGGGGACGCAACCGCGACTCAGCTGGTGACTCGACAAAATAACCCTACCCCGAATTTTGCCCATCGAGATTCGGCCCCAGGCCCAAGCCACTCCCAACTTGCGTCTTATATGAGCTGCAACGATTGGAGCCCCAACCTGTGGAACGGCTATGCATGCGAACGCGCCGCGATCACCGCCAGAATTTCTCAGCACGTTGATATGCAGTGCAAGTGCTTCGACGGCAAATGCAATTTGCACGCTCAGGCTGCGGGGCCAGGTTGTGGGAATTGCTCTAGTGGCGACTGTTCTGATGGAAGCTGCAAGTTCGGTAGCGGAACGAAGTTGGTAAATAGATACCGACAACCCATGTCTACGCTCTATGCTGCCGCATCAAATTCGTGCGTTGCAACATGTGCTGGCAATCGCGCTGCACCCGCGTGCAAAACCTCTTGTCCTAGTACGAGTGGGAGTTACAACGCCAATCAAACCCTTGGGGCTATTTCAACTCATGCTTCGTCGGCAAATTGGGTAGAGTCCCAACAGGATGCTAGTCCATTGCCAGATCGACTTGAGTCTCCGAAGATCAATAGTAAAACGGGCTCGTTTTCCATTCTAAACCCTCAGCCCAGCAATGTAGCTATTCGGTAGCATGAAAAGCTTTGCCGGTTGTGGAAGGATTTACGACCCACGAACACAGCCTTTATCTTTCCCAGCGGCTTGTGTCGATACAACATCCTAGCACGGATTGGGAAGTCGGATCAGTTGCAAAACTGATCGGCCGACATCATGGTCGTGGTGTGACGATGGAGCGGCATACCACGACCTTTTTTGTTGCTACGGAAGCTTGAAGAATTTTTTTGGCAGAACATGCAGAACATGTAGCCGACGTCGCTCCGCGAGTCGGCAATTCAGTGCCGCGGAGCGACACTGCCACATCGATTATTTAATAGCAAGTCGAATTGGCGGTTTGCTCAACTGCTTCAAGTGTCGTTCGACAAATGTTTGGAATTGGACGTTCACATCCGCCTGGGCCGTCATGGTAGCAGCCCCAATTCTCAATGCTCGCTCCATGCTTGCAGTCCCGCCCAAGGCTTCTACTTGACTCTGTATGCTTTTCACCAAGGGGTCGTTTTCTAGCCTGTTGATTGTCTCATTTTTTTGCTCATCCGGTGACTGTGTTGCAATAGCCTGCCAAACGATCGTCCATTTTCCTGAAGGAAGCTTTACCATGAAAGCAGAATCGACCACAGCCGATGTGGCTATCGGATCCAATCGAACGCAGGTCGCTCGAAAATAGTTTGCATTCATTTTCTCTGCTTCCACCATGGCACTTTTGATCCAGTCTTCGTCTTCCCTTTTGAGTTGCGGTGGCTTCTTAGAACCACCAGTCAAATCTTGAATCAACGAATTCATTTGCGACTGCATCATTCTCGTGATCAAGGACGCGAGGTCCAACGGTTTGCCATTGCCAACGAGGTGCATGACATCGCCCGAGCCCTGGAACTCAATCGGCGTGTCCAATCGGTGGGTTACCAACGCAAGCCGAACGGTCCATTGATCATCGGTTTCATCCGTGTCGTAAAAACGCGTGTCAAGTTCTGGCGGTTCTACCGATACATCGATTTTTTTGGCCACTAACTCATTTGTTAGACTGCTCGGAGCTCGCGATTCGACATCCCGCAAGCGCTCGTGCCAACTCCAAATCGCAATCCTTCGATTCGCATCGCTGGCAAGAATAAGATTCGAAACATTGGAAGGTTTGATTCGTAGTACTAAGAACTGGAAACTATCTTCCTGTGGATTTTCAAGCTCCGATTCGATACGTTCCAGTTCCTTTCGCAAATAAAAATCGAGTGCACCATTGCGAACTTTTCCAAGTGCGTTGACCGGAATCGGTTCGTTCAACAGAACCTTTAGCCGATCCACGAGCTGCCGTTTCGCATGGATGGACTGTTGCTTGGCAGACCCCTCGGCCTTAATAAAAGCTTTTTGGTCATGCTTCTCAAGCCACGGCTTGGAAACAGCGATCATCATGTCTTCGTTTTGATCTCCACTCAAAACAAAGCCACGAATCGGTTTTTGATTTTTCAAATGAATCACGTCGACCGCTGACTTGGACTGATTGCGTGACTGTCCTAATGCGGTGGAGGCCACCGTAACCACAATGGTCCAAGCCAATAAAGATAGGAAGAGCCCAGATCCCTTCATTCGGCCAAAACGTTTGTTGGTTTCCATTGGCTGGTTCTTTTAGGATTGTGTATCATCATGATCACTACTAAGTTACACTTGAGTTAGCAATAGATGCCAACATTATAGTCCATTGGAGATTGAAAACAGAACGCATGAATTTGAATCCTCCTTCGCCATCTACGGACGATACCGACCAAACGGCCAACAACATGGACCAACCAGACATCATTGATGGCAGCAAAATTGCTTCTGAAGTGAAGAAGAAGCCGCCGATGTTCCAGGGGGATGCGTCGGATCTTTTGCCTCAATTGCACCTGCATGCGACTCCGCTTGAAATCACCGACATTTCGCCTGAAGCTTGGAACTGTATCGCGGAATACTGCTTGCAAATCTGGTCATGGAACCAAAGTATCAATCTTACCCGGCACACGACACCTGAACTATTCGTCAAGCGAGATCTTCTAGACGCATGGCATTTAGCGAAATTGCTTGAGCCTAACGAAGAAATTCTAGACATCGGCGCCGGCGGAGGCGTTCCTGGAATCCTGGTTTCAATCCTGCGACCGGATGTTCAAGTCACGCTGTGTGACAGCGTCGCAAAAAAGATGACCGTGGTCGCCCGAGTCATCGATCACCTCAAGCTAAAGATCCCCGTGTATCCGCTGAGTGTTCAAAAAGTTTTGGAGGAGTTCCGATACGATACGTTAACGGCTAGAGCCGTTGGACCGCTTTCGCGACTGTGCACTTGGCTTGAGGAAGACTGGCACAAGTTTCGTCGGTTGCTCGCCATCAAAGGCCCAAAATGGGTCGAGGAGAGGGGCGAAGCCCGGCATAAAGGGCTGATGAAGAATATCGAACTGCGTCGAGTGGCTGGCTATAACATGCCGGACACAGAATCGGAAAGTACGATTCTGCAGTTACTTCGTCCCCGCTGAAAGCGTCGAGGGCAGTACGGACTTCTTGGATGCGCGTGGATGGGCATTCGTATATGCTTGTTTGAGTGCTGCCGTACTGACGTGTGTGTAGATCTGCGTGGTCACAAGACTTTTGTGGCCCAACATCTCCTGAACGCTCCGAATGTCCGCGCCTCGATCGAGCAAGTGCGTTGCAAAGCTGTGTCGGAGCGTATGAGGTGTGGTTCGTGTATCCAAGCCACACACTTTGATGTACTTTTCGAGCATGCGTGCAATGCTCCGAGTCGTAAGTCGTTGCCCAAACTTATTAGTAAAGGTTGGTAGGTCTTTGGAGTCGCCATGGTCCGCTCGTTTGCGAACCGCATAGTAGGTATGCAATGCTTTGGCGGCATGCGTACCAATGGAACCAATGCGTTCCTTTTTACCTTTTCCCCGAATGCGCACCGTTCCCTCGTCGAAGTCCAAGTCACGATCGTTCATGCCAACGACCTCACTTACTCGCAAGCCGGCGCTGTAGATAACCTCGAGTATCGCAATATCGCGGAGACCCATGGCATCATTGCGGTCGGGTGCCCCAAGCAGCGTCTTGATCTCGTCGCTGGTCAAAAAGTGGGGGAGCTTACGTTGACCGCGCGGGTTGCGCAGCGGCTTAGCCGGATTGGTATCCGCCATATTTTGACGTTGTGCAAATCGATAAAAACTGCGAAGAGATGCTAGCTTCCTCGCAATGCTCGTTCGTGCATAACCAGCATCGTGCAAAGCAGAAACATACCCTCGTAAACGACTCGCATCGACGTCGCGAGGCACGATTTTTTGCTGCCCTTCTTCGGTCAAAAAGTCAGCTAAATCCATCAAGTCTTCTCGATAGGATTTAATGGTCAGGTCGGAAGCATTGCGCTCGACATCCAAATAACGTAAGAATTGAGCGATCTCAGCGTGCATCCCTGTCCCCTCCCGACTTCTGCTACTTTGAACAATTCATTCTACAACGTAAAATGCGCCACCTGGGGAGGATAACGAAAAACTCGTAACGCTTTATCCGGCGAGGCAGATGGTCGCCGAAACTCGTGGACTGAATCGCTAAATCGCTTCAAGTCCATTTGCGAGTCGTAGCAAGCTTTTCCTAGGCTGCACGTCGTTGTTGACCAGTTTGCCCCGCATGATTCATTGGAATCGCGAAACGCTCTGCTTGCATGCCATTGGCGGCTACTGCCAATCGATGTTGAACCGCGCTGACCAAGGATCGATCCCGAATACCCATAACCCATCCGAGCCGCTCCGCGACCGTCTTGGGACTCATCAATCCGCTGGCTAGATGGCCAAGTCGTCGAGCTATCGAATCAATGACCACTCCAGAACCGTCGATCGAGGCGTACGCACAAGCTAACTGCCCGCAAGCTCGTCCAATCTCGTAGCCCGATTCATTGCCCAACGCCACCCTCTTCGGAGCTCTGATGGTTGCATCGCGGGCCACCGCGATCTCGATTTCCAGGGCGGAGGCTAGAAGAGCGAATTCGACTTCTGCTATCTCGCGTTGGCACGGCGCAAACCAACCGCAAATACTCTTGAGCATTCGCTTTCGAAAAACACCACCGCAAAGAAGTGGTACGGCAGCGTTATTTTCCAAGTGCGCAACACGGCGATGTGGAAGCGAATCAGCTGCGATCCCGAAGTAAATATCGTTGGAAGCCAAGTCCGCAACTGGTAGACAAACTCCTGAAACCCTCTTATCCTTCATGAGTTCAAGAGCTTCTTCGCACCAATTCGGTTCCACTGCGGATCCCGGCAGGAGCACTTGAACGAATGGCGAACAAGCTGACGCAACCGCCAAATTCAGTTGTTCGGAAAAGCTGGCATCGGATTCGGATTCGATCAAGATAACTTCGTCTTGAGCCAACGAGTATGGGTCGGTGTACCGACCGTTGTGAGCAATGAGGATTTCAAATTCACTTTCTCGGTTCTCAAGAATTGAGAGGAGAGTGAGTTCGAGACCGGAATCATCGTGAAGGTGAGGGACAATGATTGAGAGACGCGGCACTTCAATGGACTCCAGCAAATCGCGATTTGGCGAACTGAATCGACTAGCACAGGGTGTTCGATCGGCCAATTGAAAGACTAAATTCAGCCATTTAGGCGTTTGCCAGTTAGTCAGTCCTGGAAGACTTTGACGAGTGCGCAAAAAGTCCGGTCTTAGCAGGTATTTCAGACTACTTCCATCAACAAACCACTTTGACTAACATTTTATTTCTATGCATTCTGTACTCGCCATTTTTGCTCACCCCGACGATATTGAATTCGTAGCTGCCGGGACACTACTGAGGCTAAAGGACTTGGGATGGCATATTCATTATTGCAACTTAGCCAACGGTTGCTGCGGTTCGAAAGTTACAGATCGAGTGGAAACGGCCGTTATTCGTCGCGTTGAATCCGAACGTTCCGCAAAACTCTTGGGAGCCACTTATTACCCGCCTATTTGTGATGATCTTGACATTTTTTACAATGCAGCAAACTTTGCCAAAGTTACTGCAATCGTTCGTCAGGCCAAACCGAGCATCATTCTCACGCACGCCTCGGTGGATTACATGGAAGATCACACGGAGACTTGCCGACTAGCGGTTTCGGCTGCTTTCGCAAAAGGTATTCCAAATTTCGCTAGCAATCCAACACGTCTAAGTTTCGAAGGAGATGTCGCACTTTATCATGCACAACCGCATGGCAATCGTTCTCCCTTAGGCCAATTGATTCATCCAAGTTTAACTATCCCCATTGATGCCGTGATGGAGCGCAAGCTTGCGATGCTCGAATGCCATCGTTCCCAACAAGAGTGGCTTCAAACCACACAGAAGATGAATTCGTATTTGCAAACCATGTTGGGACTTAGTGCGGAAGTCGCAAAACTGTCGAAGTTGGATTGCAACTATGCCGAAGGCTGGCACCAGCACCTTCATTTAGGGTTGGGCGCTCAAGACTTCGATCCGTTGGGCCGTTTGTTTAGTGCGGAATGAAATGCGGTCGCTAGGAAACACGTGTGTGTGTGTGTGTAGCGAATGCTGTCCGCATCGGGACTGACGCTAGCAGCTTCGGCTACGACCCTCACAATCGACACCGCATTATTTTTCTCTAGCTCGACGATGACTTCAGTCGATCAACTTCCTGTTGTATTGACTCGACTACAGAAGAGAATTTGTCGCCATGGACATCGATCGAAACCGATACTTTATGTTTGGCGTTATCCTGTTCCTACTTGGACTGCAGTTTCGCCTAGTCGACTCATTTGTACTAAACGAAAACAGTACGCGTGCACTGCATCGTTTTGCTCAGAAGTCAAAGATCGCCGACAGCAATGTTGCGACCAACGTTTTAATGCAGGTTGCTTCTCCGAAAAAGAGCCTTCGCCCACCTAACTGGTTGGGCTTTGTGCTACTAACCGTTGGCGGCGTAATTTCTTTGCACGCAATGGTTTTGCCCAAACGTCAATGAATCGCGTAACGTTTTTCATTTCCCAAGCGGCAGAACAGGGCCTATTTAAAATGCGTTTATTGCGTTCACCTGCACTTTGGGTAATCCTCGTCGCTTGCAGCATTGCCGTCTTAGCAAATTTATCGAGTGACCACAGAATGAGCTCGAATGCGTTGATGGCGAGCGATCGTCCTTCTCTCGCCCAGATGGCCAAGGAGGAGACCGCGATGAGGGAGGGTACCCCGATTACGGAGGTGAAAGGGCGATTCAGGAAACAAGGCGAACGGTTTCAGTTTGTGGAGGAAGGGAGTAGCAAGGCGTTTAAATGCTTGGAAAACCTTTGCCTTCAAAGGATTTCGATGAACCAACAGGATGATGAACGCAAGGTGATTTGGTTGGTCTCAGCGAAAGTCACCGAGTTTAACGGTGAAAATTTCTTGATTCTGGACAAGGCCGTTCGAAGCCGCTAGTTCGGGTCCACTGATCCCTAACGATTGACTTTGGGCTCAAGTTGGACGATAATAAATGGATGAGTGGCGTTGCGCCGGTACAATTTCACCCCCCGGAAACTCAGCAACTGGTCGACCAGTTTGCTGCCATGTTGTCGATTCCCGCCCTTGATTGCCCTCCTGTTTGGTCACCCTGCCGTCGGCATTTGGTGATTCCCTCCTACAACTCGGTGCGACATGAAAACTGGTCACAACCTGTTGTTTCGTTGCCTTTATTGCGTTATCGCAATATCCTTGTTCACGCACCATTTGCTGGCAGGGGATTTGAGCAAAGCTTCATTCGCTACCTCGATTGATGCATTGGTGGAACGGGATTTCGAACCATTTGTCGCCACGCCTGAGTCCGACGGGCCACTGCTTCGAAGGCTTTCTTTGGACCTTCGACTGTTGGTGCCATCTCAAGCAGAACTAGATGAATTCTTAGCCGACACAGCTCCGGACCGCTGGCAGCGATGGGTTAAGCGATTCTTGGACGATCCGCTTCATCGCGAGCGGATGGTCGACTGGCTTGACAAAACGCTTTTGCAACGTCGTCCATTTCAACATGTGGATCGAGCGAAGTGGCTAACATATCTGAGAGCAGTCGTCGACGCCCGCAAGCCATTGGATGAAATTGTCAAGGAGTCCGTTGGGGGCGTTTGGTGGAACCAGAGTGAGCGGGCTCAACAGAGGTTTTTCTTGGAACGGTCTGGCGATCCGCATGCGATTGCGAGGGACTTAGGCAGAGTATTCTTCGGACGGGACATGCAGTGTGCACAGTGTCACGATCATCCTCAGATCGATGACTACTTGCAGATCGATTACCACGGGTTATTGGCATTCGTTTCACCCAGCATCTTGGTCGAAACGAAATTCAAAGACGAAAAGGGGATTGAACAGAAGCTTCAAGTATACGCCGAACGCGCCGCTCGCGATTCGCCATTTGAATCGGTTTTCGATAAAGGGATTCTGTTTCGAACCGGCATGCGAGCACCCGGAGACTGCGAATTTTTCGACCCATATGAAGCTCCAGACGAGCGGTATCGGGCTGCTCCTATGCCAGACTCGTTGGAGGGAGCTCCCAATCCGCCTACCTTTAGTCGGCGGACAAAACTCGTTTCTCAATTGGCCGGTTCGAATCGAGCATTTGCGGAAAACTGGTCCAATCGACTTTGGGCATTGATGATGGGCAGGGGCTTGGTACATCCGCTGGATATGCATCACCCGGACAATCCGCCAACGAATCCAAAACTGTTGAATGCGTTGACCGATGCATTGATCGAATCTGGGTTCGACATGCGTAGTTTGATTGAGCAAATTGCATTGAGCAATGCGTACCAAATTGGCTCGCACTTACCCATTGAGAGTTCATTGCGTCTCGGGGCAATCATCGAGATGCCGATCGAACTTCAAAACCTATTCGCTAGCGACCTTGCGTCCCGTACGCAGTCGATCAAGGCAACGGTGATTGCACTTGCGTCGAAGGCGGACGAGGCAAAAAAGAGTTATGCAGATGCTGAGTCAGCTTGGAGAATCGCGCAAAAGGAGCGGGTCGATGTTTGGGCGGAACTCGACAAGTCCGAAGCGGCCTTCCGAGAAGTGATGAAAAAAGTAGAAACCGCCACTACCGCCGTTGAAAAGGCGAAAAAACTATTCACGGAGGCGTCCAGTAGACAGAAACTGTTGGAGGAAGCGTCCGAGAAACTGGAGCAGGCAAAATCGTTGGGGCTTGCCGATGACGCCGAGTTACAACAAGCAATCGTTGCAACTAAATCAAAAGCAGAGGGCACCAAGTCAACGCTACCGGCCCTTGAAAAGGCTCTCGCCGATGCAGTGATAGCGCGCGACAGCAATAAACCAGCACTGGAGGCTGAACGCAGCCGTGTTAGCGAACAGGCTTCGAAATTGACACCTATCGAAGAACGACTTCATGCAGCGGATGTGAATTTTGTCGCTGCTCGTTCACATTGGCAGAAAGCCCAAGCGAAGCATGTCGTCGCTGTGAATCAAATTAGCATTCTGTCTCGAATACAAAAATGGCTAGAGACCTCTCAATCGATCCGAAGCCTCGAACAGGCTCGTGCCTTGGCGGTGCAATCCCTTGACCAACTCAAGTCCGGGTTGTCGATTATTTCCAATGATATGGCTTCAATAAAAAAACAGCTTACCATGGTTTCCTTTGCAAAGAACGCGATCGAATCCAAGTACGACCTGGCGCAGATAGAACGTAAGGATATCCAATCCCAACTTGAGCTTCTTCGGACCACACACGATTCACTCGACAAGTCGCTGGCGTTGGTCAAGTCACCTGAATCGCTGGTTGCAGCAAAACAGGCAATCCAAGTTGCGATCGATTCAACCCAAGCCGCCTTCACGAACTCAGATGTTCTTCTATCCTCAATAATCGCGGAACTTGCAATTCAAACAAAACTTGCAGAGTCTCAATCAAGTCAGCTTGTGAGCGCAGAACAGAGGAGTCTAGAACAGTTGCAACTCATCGGACAAGCTGAGAGGTTAGTGGAAATACAATCTGGAATGGTCCAACAAACAATCGATGCTTGCAAAAACGCGATGCAGAATGTCTTGGAAGAAAGGCAGAAGTCGGTTTACATGGCCCAAACAAGACCCTTGTCTCCCGAGCAGCTTTGTCTGAGTATTTTGCAGACAACCGACGTACTAAAGAATCATGTCGCTGCCGAATCGGCGGAACTGGAAAAGCAGTCTCCCTTGGCCGCCGACGCGACGAACGAACAACGATTCGCCAGATCACTTCAAGCGACCCGACAAGCTATCGATAAACTCCGCCCACACATGGATGTATTTGCCAACTTGTACTCGTCCGGTGTTGGCCAAACAAGCGATGAGTTCTTTGCTTCGCCAGACCAAGCACTTTACATGGCGAACGGTGGGTCGGTGTTCCAGTGGTCCGCTCCAAGTAATAGCAATGTTACCGAAAAACTAGTCCAGCAATCGGATTCAAAGATCGCCTCTACTTTCCTGTTTCGGTCCCTGCTCGCACGTGTACCTACATCGGAGGAGCAACATTGGATAGGCGATTTGTTAAGCAACGCGGGTGACAAAAAGCCCGCTGTCGCTCAAGAGTTGGTTTGGAGTTTACTGACGAGTTCCGAGTTTCGAATCTATCCGTAGTACCCAATTATTGGAGACCTCAAATGACGTTCGCACACTACGCTTGTGGTTCCTATGAACATGGCGCCAACCGCCGCCGTTTCTTGCGCCAGTCCCTTTCGGGGATTGCGGCCGGTGGTGCGATCGCTGGTGGATTGGGTTCGCTCGCATTCGGGGCTGCGGCGGAACAGCTGAAGTCGCAGGACATGCGAGTCGTTGTTTTCAATATGCATGGAGGGCTAAGCCAACTCGAAAGTTGGGACCCCAAACCGGGCACTAAGACCGGTGGTCCATGTCGATCCATCGCCACTTCAGTACCCGGAGTTCATATAAGCGACTTGCTGCCGTACACAGCCAAACAAATGCATCATCTATGCCTGATGCGAGGAGTCAATACAGCCGAGGACGACCATGGCAAAGGAGCCTACATGATGTTGACTGGTCGGCGCCAATCGGGTGCCGCAGACTATCCTCAAATTGGAGCTGTCGCGGCTAGGATGCTGAACGATGAAAATCGCGGACTGCCTGGCCATATTGTGGTTACTCCTAACGGCGGGGGGGGCAAAGGCAACGAAGCCGCTTACCTTGGACCAAAGTATGCCAGTATTTCGTTAGGAGGAAGCAAGCCGCCACCGAACACCACTAAACCAGATGCGATCACCGACGAGTCGGAAACTCGACGTCACGAATTGCGACGACACATCAATCAAGAGTTTCTTTCGCGTCGAAGGACTGCGATTACCGACGCCTATACCCATAGCTATGAACAAGCGTTGCGATTGATGGAGCGCAAGGACGTATTTGATATTTCGAAGGAGCCCGTGAGGGACCAGGACCGATACGGTAAGCACGATTTCGGACGACAGTGCTTGATGGCTCGTCGCCTTCTCGAGAACGGTGTGTCCTTTGTTCAGGTAACGCATTCTAACTACGATACGCATAACGAAAATTTCATCTTTCACATCGAACAACTCGGTGAGTTCGACCAGCCCTTTGCAACCTTGATTGCCGATTTGGCCGACCGCGGTTTGCTCGAGAAAACGTTGGTGGTGGTTTTGAGTGAGTTTGGACGAACACCCAATATCAACTTGTACTACGGACGCGATCATTGGTCCAAAGCCTGGTCGGTCGTCATGGCTGGTGGGAAATTGGCTCGAGGGGCTGTCTTTGGCAAGACGAATGACGAGGGGACTGAGGTCGTCGACGGCCAAGTGGACCATGGTGCTCTTTTTCACACCTACCTTCGCGCTGTCGGTGTCGACTCGTCGCAGTCGATTGCGGTAGACGGTCGAGAGCTTCCTATTGCGGACCCGGCAGCCGCCCCTATCTGGAAAGTGCTGACCTAAATTGATCCCAGCCATGGACATCACCAAGACACATATCGCATATCAGTGGAAATACGATAGGCCGCTGATCGCGTGCCGCATGGCTCCTAATGGTCTCCAAGTCGCTAGTAGTTCCGAGGATTCAATGATCCAACTATGGACGGTACCCAGTGGCGAAAAGAAGATGCTAACCGGACACGAGAGCTGGGTGCATGCCCTATGCTACAGCAGCGACAGTCGGCAATTGGTAACTGGCGGCTGCGATGGAAAAATCATTTGGTGGTCGGTCCAAGATGAGTCACCGTCGATCCTTCGTAAGATCGATGCGCATGCCGGCTGGATTCGAGGCGTGGCCATTTCCCCAGACAACCTGACAGTCGCTTCGGTTGGAAATGACCGTATTGTTCGACTTTGGAGCATGTCAACTGGCGAAATGATCTACGAATTAGCTGGGCACGAGCGACACATCTACAGCGCGTTGTTTCATCCTGGCGGGAATCAACTCGTTACGGGTGACTTGCATGGGAAAATCCACATTTGGAACCTATATGATCGAAAGTTAGAACGCACCATCGATGCCACGCCGTTGTACGCAGAAAACAAGGGGCAGGGAGCTGAGTTTGGTGGTGTGCGTGCAATGGCTTTGAATGTCGAACGAAACGAACTCCTTGCCGGCGGAACACACAAAGCGACGAATCCATTTGGCGCTGTACATGAACCGCTTGTACTCCGACTCAATTGGTCCGATGGAGTTTTAAAAAAATCGCATGCTTGTGATGGGATTGCGGGCGGTTTGGTGTGGCGAGTCCAATGGTTAATGGATGGGACCGCAGTGGGGGTTTCAGGTGGATCCACTGGCGGTATTTTGCTCTTCTTTAACGATACTCAAGAGAAAGAGATCCACCGCTTCAAGCTCCCTACGTTGGCCAGGGATATGGACATTCACCTGGAAAGCAACATGGTCGCCACAGCACATTACGACAACCACCTAAGAATTTCAGGCATGTTCGCCAAAGTGTGACGTCAACTGTTGCGACTTCACTACCCATTCCATTTTAACTCGCACAGTCGGCTGCTATTTCTCCGCCAGCGCTCGAGGCTTGAGGGCCTCGAGCGGTTAAACATCTGCTGCAAACTCCCGATCCATTTACTGACTCACCATTCGAACAATCGGTGTGTCTCGGAACTTGCCGACACTCATGTTGGCGGCGCCGGTATAGGACGCGAATTAACGCTTCGAGAATTGAACTCCGCGGCGTGCACCGCGAAGACCATACTTCTTTCGCTCTTTCATTCGTGAATCGCGAGTCAAGAAGCCGTCTGCACGAAGGGCTGCAAAATTTTCTTCGTTGAGACTCACTAGCGCTCGAGCCAGTCCCATTCGAACCGCGCCCGCTTGGCTTGTGGTCCCGCCCCCGCTGACTCGAATAAAGATGTCCACTTTGTCTCGATGACCAACGTGATCGAGTGTCTCCAAAACAAGTCGCCTTTCCGATTCGTTGACGAAGTATTCCTGAAACTCTCTGTCGTTTACTGTGATCTTACCCGCACCGTTCTTGACACGAACTCGTGCGACCGACGATTTGCGACGCCCTGTACCAAGGCTATCGCCGCTAACTCTGTCTTTTTTGACTACTGCAACCATTGAATCGTACTTTATGGTGGATGGTGTTGGAGGATCGGTTAGCTAGCTTGATGGCCGAATGACGCGGGTTGTGGTTGTTGTGCTTGGTGAGGATGATCGTTACCAGCATAAACCTTCAGCTTGAAAAGCATATGACGACCAAGAGCGTTCTTTGGCAGCATTCGTTTTACCGCCATGGTGATCAAGTCGGTTGGCTTGCGTTCCAAGCGTTCAGCGTAGCTTTCCATTTTCTGGCGGTTGTATCCGTTATACCAAGCATAGTGACGCACTTTCAATTTGTTACCGGTCATCACCACCTTTTCAGCGTTGATGACGACAATGAACTCGCCGGTATCCACGTGCGCGGTGTATTCAGGACGATGCTTGCCCATCAAAATCATTGCGATGTCTGTTGCCAATCGGCCTAGAATGCAATCTGTCGCATCGACGAGATACCAGTTTTGCTCGACTGAGCCGGGTTTTGCTACGTATGTTTTGGGTTGTGCTACCATGAGTCATTCCTTGGATTCTTGCAGTGAAAACCGTGCCTTGGGCCGAGCACCCATTGATCGGATGCCGCTTTTCCTGCAAAAAACCGGGTATTTCGAAATTTGTGAGGGGCAGAGTATATCGGTCTATTTTCGCGACAACAAGGGCTTTTCGGTCGCAACTCTTCAGGATTTCCCTGGTTCAACGGAAACCAATTGGTAATTTAGGCTGTCTAGGAAGAAAATAAGGCGTACCGAGATTGCCAAATCGCAGGTATAACGAAAGTCCGATAAGGAAGGAACAAATCCTTTAATTTACCGTGTCGCTGCGTTCGACGTAGCGATTTTTTGGGTAGGAATAGCTCTGTGAGCCAAATGCGAACGGAGCCTTACCCACGACTGCTGATGGTCGACTCCCAAGGGGAATAATCTAGTGTTGGATCTGACCCGCTTCCATGCTCCATTCAACCCGCCCAGAACCACATTGGTGGATGTGCTTCGTTATTGGGCGAATGTACAACCAAACAAAGTTGCTTTCTATTATACAGATGGCGAGACCGACGACGATACCTCGATGACGTTCGCCGAGTTAGACCACGCGGCCCGTGCGGTCGCTGTGAAGATCCTTGAAACCAACCGACCAGGCTCTCGCGGTCTGCTTCTGTATCCGCCGGGTATAGAATTTGTTGTTGGCTTCTTCGGTTGCCTCTATGCAGGCTGTATTAGCGTGCCCGCTTATCCACCGCGACGCAGTCGAAAAGGGGCACGAATTCAAGGTATTGCGACGGACTGCCAAGCTCAATTTGCGCTAACTACCTCGGAGACTGTAGCTCAAATCCTCAAGGAAGATTCAACCAGAGCAGAAACCGCATCGATGCAATTGATCGCCACCGAAGTCGTCGATCGGTCACTGGCTATCCAATTCACAGAAATGCCTATCCCTCCGTCGGACTTGGCTGTTCTTCAATACACCTCTGGGTCAACGGGACAACCGAAAGGTGTCATG
>JANLRK010000453.1:0-1933 GCA_031361585.1 Pirellula sp.
CCTTGGCAAGCTCACGAACAATCCTTTTCCAACGCGTACGGCGGGGCCGAGATGTTTGCGTACGATGTGGATGGCGATGGCGACAACGACATCATCACCAGCATCGCGGCTCACGACTTCGGATTGGCTTGGTTCGAACAAGTTCAAGAAGCCGGCCAGCGTAAATTCACTCGGCATGACATCATGGGTTCCAAGGCCCAAGACAACGCGTTCGGTGTGGTGTTCAGCGAACTGCATTCAGTCAACTTGGCCGATGTCGATGGCGATGGACTCAAGGATATCATCACTGGAAAAACGTATTACTCCCATCACAAAGGGAGCCCGATGTGGGATGCGGGTGCTGTGGTCTATTGGTTCAAGTTGGTACGTGGCCCCAATGGGATCGATTGGGTTCCCTTCAAAGCTGCCGACGAGGCTGGTATCGGTCGTCAAATCGGTTTGTTCGACCTCAATCAAGATGGATTAATGGACATCACCGTCGGAGGCATGAAAGGGGCACACGCCTTATTTCATCAACGCGTTATAGTCGAAGAAGCTGCATGGCTTGCAGCACAGCCAACGCGCCAAATCGTAAAGCCGGTTTCCACCAACAAAGCACTCCTGTTCGAAGGTGAGAAGCTAAAGATTCTCGCAGTGTCCGACGGCACAGCAAGCGAGCAAGGAATGGGTGGATTTTCCGCGGACCACTGGAGCAACGATTCCCAACTTTGGTGGACAGGTGGCAAGACCGGCTCGACGCTCGATTTGGAATTGGCGGTCACGGTAGCGGGTAAGTTCGATGTGCAGATGGTGTTCACGAAGGCACCGGATTATGGCATCGTTCAAGTGATCCTGGATGGCGCGAAGCTTGGCGAACCGATCGATTTGTTTAACGCCAAAAACGTGATTTCCACGGGCGTTGTCCGAATCGGGCAACGAGATTTCAAAGCGGGATCGCATAAACTGACCCTTGAGATTGTTGGCAAGAATGCTTCTGCGGTCCCAGGCTATATGGTCGGTATCGACAGTCTGCAACTGGGAGTCGATCCAGGAGAGTCACCGAAGTCCAAAGCAGGTAAAGTGTTAAACCTCGATTTCGAGAAAGGGACGCTGGAGGACTGGACCGCTACCGGGGATGCGTTTGCTGGCCAACCTATTCGCGGCGATGCAATTGCGGCTCGTCGACAAGACATGCGGAGCGAACATCAGGGTGAGTACTGGATCGGTACATTTGAAAAATCCGGTGACAAACCGACCGGCACTCTGACCTCAACACCGTTCCTAGTTGACAAACCGTTCGCTTCGTTTTTGGTGGGCGGAGGTAGCGACGATAGCATTCGCGTCGAGTTGATCGACTTGCAGAATGACAAAGTCATCCATCGCACTTCGGGACGTGTATCCGAAAACATGCGGCCGGTGGTCGTTGACCTTGCGAACTATCAAGGCAAAGAGTTGGTGGTTCGGCTGGTGGATGAAGGCAAAGGGGGATGGGGGCATCTCAATTTTGATGGGTTCCGGTTGCACGCAAATCAACAGGGCCCGGTAACCAAATCGGAAACGCCACAAGTGTTGGACGAGTATCCGTTTGAAGGCTTGAACGCGGATCAAGCGGCTAAAGCTATGAAATTGCCAGATGGCTTCAAAGTGACAGTGGGCGCCGCCGAGCCCGATGTCAAGCAGCCAATCGCAATGGCCTTCGATGATCGTGGTCGAGTTTGGATCGCTGAGGCATATGAATATCCACGTCGAGCCGAAGAGGGGAAAGGCCGCGACCGAATCCTTGTTTTCGAAGATACCGACGGCGACGGAACGCTGGATAAGCGGAAAGTATTTGCCGAAGGATTGAATTTAATTAGCGGGATGGAAGTCGGCTTCGGTGGAGTTTGGGTAGGTGCAGCGCCGCATCTACTTTTTATTCCCGATGCCAATGGAGACGATGTTGCAGATGCTTCGC
>JANLRK010000622.1:0-2569 GCA_031361585.1 Pirellula sp.
CCGGAGCTAATAAGTTCGATGGCGTGCGACTTAGAAACACGGATCGATGCGTCGATAGTTCAAGCACCGATGTTCAGCGAACGAATGCAAGACGCGAACTTTATGTATTTCAAGCCGCGTACTGAAACAGCGGAAGTCGACGACTCGTCGAACGTCGCTTCAGCCACGGTTCCCTCAACGGAAAGCGTGGTCAATGATCGCGCCCGAACGCTTTCCAACGGATTGATGTGGCTATGGTTGATCGGCGTTGCGTTTGGGTTGTTTCGGTTGCTCTGGTTGTGTGTGTGGATCCGTTCCTTGAGCGGCAAGGCCCGTGACGTGAGGCTAGATCCCCTTTCTCTACCGTCAAGCCTGAGCAGTATACTGATTTCCAAAAACGTCCGAATAATGGAGTCAACATCGGTATCTTCTCCATGCCTTGTTGGAGCGCTCCGGCCTACGATCCTATTGCCGAAATCGCTCCTAGAGCGATCCGGCAATGCCAGTGCATGTCATTCTGCTATCGCTCACGAACTCATGCACGTTCAGGGATGCGATATGCTGTGGCATTTCCTGTTACAAGTGCAGCAGGCCATACTCTGGCCAATGCCATTGGCTTGGTGGATTTCGAGGTCGCACTTATTTGCTTGCGAACGCGTATGCGACGAGTCCGCGTCGACACTGACTCAAGATCGTGAGCAATACCGAAGCGATTTGGCCAAACTGGCTCTGGCCGTATTGCACACCAACCATCAGACGTTCTCTCTTTCCATGGTCAAGAAGCCAGAGATTACGCGACGACTCGCACTGCTCGCTCAGCGACCACCCATCCTACAAGTCGGCTTGCGCGAAAAATCCGTCTTGATGGGGACGATCCTGGTCGGCATTCTGTTGGGTGCAACAGGATCATCCGATTACGAAGACAACCAACCTGAGCCATCCCCAAAATCGATTGAAATAAATTCAATGGAAGTGGCTGACACTGAAGCGATAGTCGGCGTGCAACATCAAACGCCAAATGCTGATGAGGCAACCGAGACCGTTGATGTTCCAATCGCAGCTAACACGCAGCCTGACCAATCGACGGCTGTATCTACGATCACAAAAAAGACCATTGCTGATTCCGAAACGCCCAAGGCAAACCACCAAGCGTTTACTGTCCATTCCCATCTCCAACCTGTTTTTCCAGCGCCGTCCAAAGCTGGTCCGGTCAATAGCGGGCAAATCATCCACGGACGAGTAACCGACATAGATGGTCTACCAATTCCCAACGCGACGCTTGCCGTCGGCATGTTTAGCTTTGATGCACCTGCCGCCCTACCCAAAAACAAACCCATGCCGCTGGTCAAAATCACTACCGACATCAATGGCAATTGGAATTGGAATCAAGCCATCGCCGTTCAAGCTCTGGGGCTTCGAGTTGCAAAAGATGGATACATATCGAGTTCATTCGAATTCGCCGAAGGCAAGACCGCTTATGACATTCAATTGGCAAAGGCAATCTCGGTAAAAGGAATACTAGTAGATGAAAATGGCCAACCGGTTCAGGGATTGAGAATCTTTGCGGATCCATATCTGCAATTCCTTTCCCGTGAGACTCAGTCACCTTCCCGAATGTCTGCGAAAGAGACGGACTCGCATGGTAACTGGCAAGTGGACAATTGGTACGAAGAATCCATTTCATTGACCGCATTGGCAAAAGACGGCAGGATTGCAAAACTGGAAAACGTTAATGCACGTTCCGAGCAACTGCTCAAATTCAAAGCTGCAAAAACCGTCAGGTTTCGCGTTATCGACTCGGCGCAGAATCCTATCGTCGGCGCCAGGGTACGCGGCTTGGGTTGGTGGCACCAACATTTGTCGAGAAAAGCGGCTTTGACTGATGAGAAAGGGGAAGTGACACTAGATTCGGTCCCGCCTGTCAATCTTGTTTGGCTGATCGAAAAGCCTAGCTACCGAACCACTCGCATTGATTTGGCGGGAGACGATCCCGAGTTGGCCACAGTAAGGCTTCTTCGCCCGCAAACGATCAAGGCGCGGATTGTCGATGATGTGAAAGGCCAGTTGATTCCCAATAGTCGTGTCGTCTGTAGATTAGACCGTTCAGAAATCTTGCTGGACGCGGGAGAGCGTGCACCGATCATCAATGGCATCGACATGGGCAATGTGCACAATCCAGAGAAGCGAGAAGTGCGTATTGCCGATGGCAACCTTAGCATCATCAGCGACCTAGAGTTTCAGTCAATGAAGCTCGCAATCCTTGCTGATGGATACCAAATGCTACAGTGCAAACTTATTTCAGGCGACGAAGAAGCGGTCGTTCGCGAGTTTCGACTCAAGAAAGGGGACGGTTTTTCGGTGATCGACGTAGATGGCAAACCCGCCGCAAATTGCAATGTTCTGTTCAGTGACAAAAGGTTGAAGATCGACATTGTCAACAACCTGTTACCCAAAGAAACCATTCGAGCAAGTGGTGAAGGCTTTGTTCGGATGAATCAAAATGCGTTTGGCAATACTCCCGTGGTGGCATGGTCAAAAAACGGCTACGGATTGCGAGCAATGCACGAGTTAGGTCCTGGAGTGCCCTTGC
>JANLRK010000497.1:0-5426 GCA_031361585.1 Pirellula sp.
GTGGCACGAAGGATCTGTCCATTCGATATTTGCTTGCCGGTTTGAGCGTCCCAACAAATGACATCACCTGATGGACCTCCTGAGGCGATGCGATTTCCACTTGGATCCCATTCAATGGCGGTCGCAGCTTGGCGCAAATTACCGTGCTGCATGCGATGAACTGTTTTCCCGCTGTCGGTATCGAATATGTAAGCCCACCCAGCATTGGCAAGATTGCCGCCATCCGATTCCATGCCCGGGCCTGCGAATCCGAGCCTTTGACTGTCCTGTGCCCATTTGAGTTGTCCGAAGCCGTTCACTCTCCATGAACAGATTTGCTGTTGTTTGACGATGCTCCAAACTCTAATAAAGCCGGCCTCCATACAGGCAACTCGCGATCGGTCCGGCGACCAAACGACTGAAATTTTCGGATTAGTCTGGGAAGTTGCGATAGCCGACTGTATGAAGCCTGGGAGCCAATCGGAATGTTGCTTGTTTATCTCCAGATGTGCAAGCTTGACCAAAGCTTCAATATCCGTTTTCGGAGCAACGAACCGCAAATCGAATACAGATTTCTCGATGCCGTCGTCTTTCAGCGAGGCAGTTTCCAGATCCAATAATTTATCTTCTTGCGACTCAAGGATCACTCCAAACAGCGAACTGTCCTTTAGTTGCGTGAAGTCAATCGCGGGGGATGGAGCAACTGCAAATCGCTTGAATATAGAATGATGCGCAAGGTTCCAGATGTGGACCCTTTTGTCGGAGCTGACGCTGGCGAGATAGTTACCGCTCGGATCCCAACACACGGCATTCACTGCGGCATCGTGACCGTATAGGGTCGCAAAATTCTTGCATTCGGGAAGGCTCCAGACTTTAACCACTCCGTCGAAACCGCTCGTTGCAAACTTAGTATTACCGAATACCGCCACGCTTTCGCATGCGCCGAGATGTGCAGTGAACTTCGCCGCGACTTTCCACGTGTCCGTATCAATGACGTTGCACTGTCCTTTGTTATCCACGGCGATTAGATGTGCTCCGTCAGCCGTAAACCCAAGCGACAGAAAATCTTGCGTTTGATCAAGATCCGGGATTAGCGTGCCGTCAACTGGATTCCATACTCGCAATCCACTACCGGCTGTCGCGATGTATTTGCCCTCGGGATGCCACGCAACGCCATTCACGAAACCCTTCTCGTAATTCAACGTCTTGATGCACTCCTTGGTGGCGACGTCCCAAATGCGGCAGGTCGAATCCCCCGCAGTGGATGCTAGCCGCAGTCCATCCGGACTCCATGCGAGACACCCAAGAGATTCCTTGTGCCCTAACATTACGTGCTTCTCGTCGGTCGCTGAATTCCAAATGCGAATGGCATTCTCATTACCGACGCTGCCCCATGCGAACTGCATACTATCTGGACTCCAGGCAGCGGCCCTTTTAAACGTAAGACCATTCCCAAGCCGCTTCTCGATCTTACCGGTGGCTGCATTCCAGATAACTGCGCCATCGTAGCCCACTGATCCAATGAACTTACCATTTGGGCTCCATGCCACGTCCTCAACTTGATTTGCATGACCAAGAAACGTTTTTTCGTTCATCCGACCTGAAGCCTGCAGGTAGTACCATTCCCAACTGCGGTAATCGGGCCGCCCTGCCTTTGGAATGTGCTCCGGCAGCTTCGCGTGGAGCCTGGCGATGTTCTCGCTTTTGAGATCGAGCGCCGCTAAACGCATGTCGGCTGTGTAGAGGTTCTTGCGAATCGTCTCTCGCTGCTGAACGGCTTCGGCTTGTAGACGAAGAGCTTCGTTACGCTGCGTTTCGGCTTCCCCGCGTTCCTTGTCGGCGATGGTGCGCTGGTCGATGGCGTCCTGGCGACCTGCATCGGCAGCTCGACTGGCACGATCCGCGACCAACGCGTACCGGACGCTGATTCCAGTCGCGGATATCAATACAAGCAGCAACACTGCCGCCAGCGCCAACGCAGTTCGATAGCGGCGAACAATTTTTGTGAGGCGGTAAGCGACCGACGGTGGATGCGCTTCGACGTGTTCGCCGTTGAGAAAGCGAGTGATATCATCGGCGAATTCCAGCGTCGACTGATAACGCCGCGTGCGATCCTTTTCGAGTGCTTTGGCCACGATCCAGTCGAGTTCACCTCGAAGATGCTGGCTGATCCTGTTAGAATCAGCCCGCTGGTTAGTGGCTAGCGTACTGAGCACTTCGGCGTTGAGGGTACTGATCCGTGCGTTCGCGCGCGGAGGTTCCTCTTCCTGAATCTTACGCCGCAGTTCGTCGTAACCGACTTGACTGAGCGTCTCTTTGGTGAGCGGTGTCGTGCCGGTTAGTAGTTCGTAAAGCAATACGCCCAGCGAATAAATGTCGCTTCGAATGTCGATGTCCAAGCCGCTGAGCCGAGATTGTTCCGGGCTCATGTACATCGGCGTACCGATCATCTGCGAGAAATTCGTGAACAGAGTCCGTTCGGTGAGTTTCTGATTCGTCGATTTGGCGATCCCAAAATCGATCACCTTGGGGACGGCTTTCACGTCGTGCAGCTCGACCAGTAAGTTACTCGGCTTGAGGTCGCGGTGGATGATCCCCTTTTGATGGGCATGATGTACGGCTTCGCATACAGTGACGAACAACTCCATGCGCTCGCGAAGAGTCAACTTTTGTGCATCGCAGAACTCGGTGATCGGAATTCCGCGCACCAATTCCATGACAAAGTAAGGGCGACCCGATTCGGTGGTGCCCGCATCGAATACTTTGGCGATATTGGGATGATTCATCAGAGCCAGCGCCTGGCGCTCGGCTTGGAACCGCGCTACTACTTGGGCTGTGTCCATACCGACCTTGATGATCTTCAGTGCGATCTTTCGCTGCACGGGCTGTAATTGCTCGGCCATGTAGACGACGCCCATGCCACCCTGGCCGATCTCCTGGAGCAGCTTGTAAGGACCGATCTGTGTGCCCGGTTGCTCGGTGATGGTGTGCTCGAGAGTTGCATCTACGCCGGCGGCCGGCGACTCCAGGAAACTCTCCGCGTCTCCATAGGCAAGCAACAACTGTTCCACTCGCTGACGCAACTCAGGATTGCTGGCACAGGCGATGTCGAGATAGCCCGCCCGCTCGTTCCCGGCGGCTCGCAGGAGTGCCTCGGAGAATACCCGATCCACGGTTAGAATTGCTGTAGACATAGGCGAGACCTTTTATAGCTCAAAATTAGGCACGCTTCCACGATGGAGACGTTCGATCATCGGGCTTATTGACCCCAAGCGTAAGAGCGTAAGCGAGACTTTACGGGTCTGGCTAACGATACGGGTTAGTGTCACTGGGTACCGCGTGCGATATACCTGTTACAGTACAATGCGATAATTGGCGGCAGTTTGCCTTAGAGCCCCCAAAAAATTTTGAAATTTCTCGTCTCCTCCGGAAAATTGTCAATCGAACGAGGTCAATTTCGTGAACTAGTGGGGGTTGAACTGTGGATTTTGGTCTTGGGCTGGAAACGGCTGGGGGCCAAGGCCCTAACGCTTGTCTGCGTCTCGTAATGCACTGAGCAGAAAAGCTTTCGCGTAGGCCCAATAACGGTCGGCAGTAGCACGGGAGATCCCAATCGCCTCTGCTGCCTCTTGATGGCTCATGCCGACAAAGTAACGCAATTTCACCAAATCGGCTTTGGACTTCGATTCATGAGCAAGTAAATCCAATGCGTCGTTGACTGCCAGGACCTCTTCAGACCGAGGGTCCGAGAGCTCAGCTGCCTGATCGAGACGAACGTGAATTCGATCCCCTCCCTGCTTGGGTCCGCGTTTCTGGCGCGCCCTTTCCACCAAAATCCGCCGCATCGCCTCGGCGGCGGCTGCAAAAAAGTGCCCGCGCGAATCCCAGTGCTGATCCTTGTCCACATCTACCAACCGGATGAATGCGTCATGTACCAACGCCGTCGCCTGCAGCGTTTGCCCCGGCTTCTCCTGAGCCATTCGTACGGCAGCAAGCTTCCGCAATTCGTCGTAAACTAATGGCAACAACTGCTCAGCCGCTAATGGATCACCAGATTCGATTTGCGACAGGATACGGGTGACGTCGGACATAGAACGTACGCTTATAAAGAGGAAGCTTGACCCGAACTAGTGTAACCGCTTACTCAAGTTTTTGCCGCCATTGTCATTTCGTAATCCTCCCCCACATCCTCCTCTGACCTGAATCCATCGAAAACGTGTTGAGGGTGAAGCGCCAGTAGAATTCGACGCTTCGATGGCTCGACTTTGGCCAGTCGTCGCTTGCCAGTCGGATTCCAATTTCCACAGGTATGGGTCTTCTCGCTTTCTATTAACCAGTATGTCGCTTTCCCGCCAGCTGCTGGCGAAAACCGACAGCACCCCACTGTGGACATGGAGCTAGCAGAATTCGTCGGCCTAAACCGCTTCACCGTCCACAGTTTTTAACAGTTCCACGCCTTCAATTCATCGCCCACCAACGTTTTCCCATGTCCACAGGGTGGTGCTGTTAACCAGCATGTCGCCATACAAGATAGGGTTGCTTCCGAAGCCCGATCGCATTTCCGCGAACTGCTGGCCGCTAGTTAACAGTCCAGTGCGATTTGAGAGGGAGTCAATTTCCGTTCCGTCGTTAAATCTTCTCTGCGCATCGCATGCGACTGTGCTCCGACCAACGAATCGCCATGTCTATGACGAATTTGCTGTTAACCAAAACACCTTTCAGTATTTAGGTTGCTTTCGGACACCGAAGCACGCCAAAGCTGTTAACTAAGACTTTCGGCTGAAATGAGAGTCCGAGAGTTCGAACCCCAGACTGGCCGAATCCAAAATAGGGATTGAAAGTGCTTTCAAAATCAGACAGCCTCCCATTGGAGCGATGACTATCTCTTTCGCTTGAACTGCCGTTCCAAATCTGCGAATAAGTCATCGACAATCTGAATGCGTCCAACTGTGTTCTCCCCACCTTCGCGGAAGTCGGCCACCTTCGATGGTTTCGATGTAGCCATTGTCCCACTTATCGAATTTACAACGCAACCCATCATAGTGCTACTTACTGTTGCGATATTTCCGAGACCCGTCTCATTTGTGGCCTGAATCGACCTTTGAGACGAAGACATAATCATTGATGTCTGTTCAAAGGACTGCACTGGAGGTGCCGCAATTCCGATAGAAGAGACTCGTGGCAACGCGGCTCCGGATCCTGCCGCAGGAATCGTTATGTTCCTTAATGCCAAACCGCCGATAATCCCCAGGCGAATGACAATGAAGTCACTGTTCAGAATAAAGCCGTTCTTGTCGACGTCCCGAATACTGGACACCGAGCCCACACCACCGACAGGCAACGCTGCCGTCAAGTCCGCGTTTTGAACAAAGTAGTTTCCGCCTAGCAAGGTACCGTTGATCTCACCTTGCAAATTGCCAAGATAGAATTCTTGGGTGGTTGGGACA
>JANLRK010000567.1:0-7012 GCA_031361585.1 Pirellula sp.
CGGAAGGGCAAGCTATCCAACGCGCTCGCCGGAGTTACCGACTTGGCATATCAACGAATGCTAGGAATCAAGGACCAGCCATGCAAGCCAGATGACTTAAGTGTTATCGGCGTGCGCCCAATCTAGAGACCGCCCAACAACGTTTGACGACTGAAGACAAAAGGATGACTACTTCACTTCACTTAACATTGGCCGAATATGACCATATGGTTCGCGTAGGGGCTTTCGATAAGATCGCACGAAAGATCGAATTGATACGAGGAGAACTCACCGAAATGAATCCAGCCGGACCCATCCATGACGATTTGATAACCTACCTTACCAACTGGTCGGTTCGAAATTCTGATCCAACGTCAACTTTTGTAACGTCGCAAACTGGACTCGATTTGCCCGAATTGGAATCTCGCCCCGAACCCGACTTGATGTGGATTCGGGCAGCAAGATACCGCGATCATCATCCGCGTGCCAGTGACGTGCAATTGGCGATCGAAGTTTCGTATTCAAGCTTGTCATACGATTTAGAAACAAAACGACGTTTGTACGCAGAAGCGGGAATAGCAGAGTACTGGATCGTCGATTTGCAAGCCAACTGTATTCACGTGCATCGCGATCCTCACGGAGTCGATTACTTGACTCGTTTGGTATGTACGATCGAACAACGCTTGTCACCAACGATTCATGAAAAAGCCGTACTCGATTTACGAGACCTGTTTTGTGGTTAGGCCAAAGCGATTGAACAACTTATCGGCTCAGCGGCTAAGGCGATTGCTTGACGTTACGAAGCTGTCGAAGAAACGTTTCCATGTCGGGTGTTCGCTCGTCTGGGTTTGGTTTAATGGCCGCCATGATGGCGCTGGCCAGCGACTTGTCCAAATCCGGACGGAGTTCCAGAATATCTTGGGGCGGAGACGTGTCATGGTGCAAAGCCGCCTTGCCCGAGGTGTCCGAGATTTGCCAGGGCAATTCCAAAGTTACCAAGTGATAGCAAGTGACTCCAAACGAAAAAATATCGACCCGTTGATCGGTCGCACGACGCCGAACAATTTCCGTCGCCATGTAGAGCGGAGTACCGGTTCTATTGCCGGGCACCATAAATGCTTTCGTGGCTGGCAAGGTCAGTCCGAAATCAATAAGCTTCACTGTTTCTAGATCACTGGTGCAGATGAAGTTGCGAGGGCAAATATCCCGGTGAATGAACTCGCGACGATGGACATAGTTGAGGGCTTCGGCCATCTGTGTGATCATGCTAAGTCGGCGACCTTTGAGATTCTCTTCTTCCCGTTCTTGGATAAGCACCTGCAAGCCTGGTCCGTCGACAAACTCCATGACTAAATAGGGTTGGCCTTTGGTGGAAAGGCCATACTCCCAGGTTTTAGCGATATTGGGATGGACCATCCCAAGAGCGATCTGGCCCTCCGAAGGCTTTTTAAGTCCTTTGAATCTGTTTTCAAAGAATTCCACTTTTTCAATGTCGCAGAGTTTCACTCCAACAATTTCGTTGTTGTTGAATCTATCTTTCGCGACAAAGAAGTTGCTCATCGTTCCAGAAACCGCCGAACGGATTCGTTCAAATCGGAGCTCGATATCCGCCCGGTTTTTATTCTCGCTTTTGCCAAATATTTTTTCTAGTAAACCCATCTGAACTTGCCGTACGAGGAGAACAACGCTCTAAGACGAGCGGCAGGATTTTTGTTGCCGTTGCTTGGCGCCCGGCCCGAGCACCCTACTGCACACGGCCCGAGGGGCCATGCTACCACACCGGCCCGCATAAAAGCAGGAGGCTCGAAGATCACGTGAACAAGTTCCTGGGCTAGTGGTTGGGATTGACGGTTGGACAGAATTTAGGCACAAGAACCGTTTAAATTTCGGTCGATCTTCGCCGCCTGGGATTCCGATGAATAGTATAGAATAACTAAATTCTCCAAGTGTATTCCAAATGCGTGCAGAAATCACAATTAATCCCGATCTGATAAGCTGGGCGGTAAACCGTTCTGGGCTGTCGTTGAGTGATTTCAAGCAGCCTGTCCAAGAGTGGATCAAAGGGGATTCCAAACCTACAGTGCGCAAGCTGGAGTCGTTTGCACGCAAGGCGATGGTTCCCTTGGGTTATCTTTTCCTTTTGAGCCCTCCGCAAGAGTCGATTGGTATTCCCGATTTCCGAACCTTTGGCGACGAAAAACGACGTACGTTCAGTCCTAATCTGCGCGACATCGTCACTGACATCCAACGCCGACAAGCATGGATGCGAGACTATCTGGTTGACGCGGGCAATGAACCTCTCGATTTCGTCGGCAAGCTCAGATCAACGACTACGGTTGTTCGGGCTGCTGATCAGATCCGCAGTAGACTCGGATTACCGGGTAACTGGCAACTTCTGCAAACCACTTGGGAAGCTGCATTGACGACCTTGCGTCGAGCCATGGAGTCGATCGGCGTCTTCGTATGTGTCACGAATCAAGTGGGCCTAAACACTCGCCGAAGCTTGAACCACGAAGAGTTTCGTGGGTTCGTCCTAATCGATGAATACGCCCCTTGGGTTTTCGTTAATTCCAACGAAACCAAGTCGGCACAGATGATTCGCAGGAAGTCCGGAGTTGGTCAGTGACAAAGTTTATCATCGATACCAATTCGATAGTCGATGCCAAGGACTTCTTCTATGCATTCGAGCTTTGCCCGGGTTTCTGGAACGCACTTTTGCGGCACCATGAGAGGCCTTCCGGAAAATAATGAACATGCGTCAATTCACGATTTGGACCAATGCCAGACTACCCGAGGAAGCGGCGGAAAGGCTTTGCAAGTCGGTCGCACCGCATCGACTACTCTATGCGACGGAAATGAGTTCGCTTAATTTGAGTGCAAGCCCACCCGATTTGCAGCTAGCCGAAGCGGACATTGCATTCGGGCAACCGGATACCCAGCAAATCATCCGATCACCGAAACTTCGATGGATTCATTTGACGACCGCCGGTTACACTCCATACGATCGCAGCGACCTTCGAGACGAATTACGGTCTCGCGATGCGGTGATGACTTCAAGCTCTGGGGTGTACGACGAACCGTGCGCACAGCACGTTTTGGCCATGATGATGGCGTTCGCGAGGCAACTGCACGATTCCTACGCCGCGCAAGCGACCGATCGTTCCTGGTTGGCTGCCGAACGCCGTCGCAAGTCTTTTCTATTGAATGGCCAAACGGCTCTCATCTGTGGATTTGGTGAGATCGCCATTCGATTGTGCGAGTTGCTGGCGCCTTTTCGAATGACATTGATAGGTGTTCGACGTCGCGCGCGCGGAAACGAATTGGTTCATATCATTGATGAATCGCAACTTGTCGACTTCCTACCGCAGGCAGATCATGTGATCAACTTATTACCGGCTAACGTAACCACATCGGGGTATTTCGATGCTCATAAGCTTCAATTGATGAAACCAGGTGCCTACTTTTACAACATCGGACGCGGCGCGACTGTTGACCAAGTCGAGTTAGAACATGCTTTGCGTTTGGGGAAATTGGCTGGTGCCTACGTGGACGTGATGACGCCCGAACCACTTCCACCCGATCACGCATTGTGGAACACCCCCAACTGCCTGATTACACCGCATTCGGCAGGTGGTTTCGGCGGCGAAATGATGGGGTTGGTTGACCATTTTCTAGAAAACTTGCAACGGTTTACTCAAGGCACACAGTTGCTGAACCGCATTATCTAATTTATCGGATACCTATGTTCCCCATACCCTTCTTGGTAGAGCGATACTTCCTCGCCGACGGTCCAGTCTTTGAAATTGTCCGGGTTGCGATGGATGTGGTGATAGACGGTGTCCCGTTCGACTGGCTCTCTACCGCCTTCAATGATCAAATGCTTCATTTGCTCGACGGTTAGCATTTCAGGAGTGGTCGCGCCGGCGTCGTGATAAATGAGTTCGTGACGTACTGTTCCGTCAATGTCGTCGGCTCCGTAAGCCAAAGCGATTTGCGCAGTGCCAATTCCTAACATGATCCAATAGGCTTTCATATGAGGCACGTTGTCCAGCATCAATCTACATACCGCCATCGTTCTCAAATCCATCAGGGCGGATGGCTTTTTCAAGTGCGATAGCTTTGTGTTCTCTGGATGGAATGCGAGCGGAATAAACGTTTGAAATCCGCCGGTTTTGTCCTGCAAATCTCGCAAGCGTAATAGGTGATCGATGCGATGGTACGCTTGTTCAACATGCCCATATAACATCGTGCAGTTCGTCTTTAAGCCGATTTCGTGCGCCGCTTGGTGGATCTCCAGCCACTTGTGCGAATTGGCCTTGTGTTCGCAAAGTTGATCGCGAACTTCAGGGTGGAAGATCTCTGCGCCACCACCGGGCATGCTACCGAGCCCGGCTAGTTTCAAGTCCTTCAGGATCTCTTTGGAGGACATTTTGGTCAGGAATTCAAACCAGTTGATCTCAACCGCTGTCCATCCCTTCAGATGCAGCTTAGGGAACGCGGTATGCAGTTTTTCGATCATCCCGCGATACCAATCGTAGCCGAGTTTGTGATGCAGGCCACCCACGATGTGCATCTCGGTACAACCGTTGTCGACGGCTTCTTGGCCGCGATGAAGAATTTGTTCGTCGCTCATCGCATAGCCCTTGGGGTCGCGAAGGTCCGAGCGAAATGCACAAAAACGACAGCGGTAAACGCACACGTTGGTCGGGTTGAGGTGCGTATTGATATTGTAGTAGCCAACGTTCCCGTTGATCTTCTCGCGGACGTAATTTGCGAGTTGGCCAACCTCATGCAGAGGTACTTCAGGTGAATAAAGAAAAACTCCCTCGTCCAGATTGAGGCGACCGCCCTGTTCCACTTTATCTCGTATGGAACGCAAACGATCTTTTACGGTGAGGCTACTCATGATTGAAATGGCTGTTTGAAACGAAAAAAGGTCGAAGTCGAATGTTCTATCGCCAGAAAGCGTCGATCGTTCCCACTGCAAGAAACAATAGGCTGATGATCGAGTTGAGTTGAAAAAAAGCCAATTGCATTCTGGTTAGGTTTTTGTCGGATATCAGGCTGTGCTCGTAAATGAGCAACAATCCAACGATTAATAATGCTGACCGGAAAAGCCAACCCAGCGATAACGCCGGCAATGCAAAACTTAGCAGCAAGGCGACGCACCACATGGCCGCATGGCAGGCTGCCGCCACTCGCAATGCATTTTGCACACCGAGCCATGCCGGGATGCTAAACAAACCAGCACCACGATCGTAATCGGTGTCCTGGCAAGCATAAATGATGTCGAATCCGGATACCCAAAGGAAAACAGCCACGCCCAACGTAATAGCCGGCAAAAGATCCAATGGATTCGATTGGACGCTTTCGCCGCGAAGTGCAATCCAAGCACAGACCGGAGCTAGCATCAATGCGGCGCCAAGCCAGAAATGAACAAAATGGGTAAAGCGTTTGGCGAAACTATATCCCGTCAGAAAAACTAGCACGGGGATACTCAGAATCACCGGTAGTATGTTAGGAAGGAACAAACCGCAAGAAGCGACAAAGGAAACTGCGCAGCATGCGCTGAACCAAGCAACGCTAGATCGGGTCAACGTCTTCGCAGGAAGATGACGCGAAGACGTTCGAGGATTTTCGCCATCCCAACGATGATCGAGCAATCGATTCATAGCCATCGCGAAGCTCCGGGCGGTAACCATGCAAAGCAAAATTCCTAGTATCGAGTGCCATCGAAACGCCAAAAAAGTCGGAAGGCCGCCCGCGGATTGACCGCTGGCGGGAAGCGGGACCACGTATGCCCATGCGGTTGCAAGCAACGCAAATGGTAACGCAAAAATCGTGTGGCTAAAGCGGATCAACTGCAAGTAATAGGTGGTGATCCTAAACCAATTGTTTTTGTCGACACGGACCGACGACACGTTGCTCATTCGATCGCTCCCTCCACGTACCCATCATTCCAACGTTGCATGAGCGAGTTCGGAACTTGCAAGTGATCCAATATTCTTGCAACCACAAAGTCAATGAGATCAACTACCGTTTTGACGTTGTGATACCAGCCAGGCATGGCCGGCAATACGATGGCGCCCGCTTGAGCGGCGCGATGCATGTTCTCCAATTGGAAAACCGACATCGGGGTTTCGCGTGGTACCAAAATCAACTTTCGATGCTCCTTGAGATGAACGTCTGCCGCTCGTTGGATAAGATTGTTTCCCGATGCATGGACAACTCCAGAAATGGTTGCTCCCGAGCATGGGCAAATGACCATGCCTCGCGTTAGAAACGAGCCGCTTGCGATCGGCGTCATGTAGTCTTGATAATCATGGAAAGCAATGTACTCTCGGTCCTTGGCCACTTGCTGTGCTGTCCTCGGTCGCCATTGATTTTGGGTCGCCGCGTCCGGCCAGTTGTAACCCAACAACAATTCGACGCGATCCCGACTGGGACCAACATCCAGTTGTAACTCTTGCTGTATCACGGTTGCAGCCGAGGGACTCATAACCAGGTGAACACTCACCTCGGCTTCGCAGAGGCATTGGAGCAAGCGAACGGCGTAAACCGCGCCACTCGCACCGGTAATGGCCAGAACAAGAGGATGCTCCGAAGTGGATTGTGACGTCATTTCGTCCCCAAGTACAAGGTTACGACTCCAAAAGTCATCGGGACCATCTTGATGTCGGTTAGTTTGGCTTCTCGCATGATGCTCGCCAGTGCTTCGCCACTGGGGAATTCTTGGACGCTTTGGGGAAGATACTCGTAAGCAGACTGTTTGCTCTTGGACATGCTTTGGCCAACTCTAGGCAGAATGTACTTGAAGTAAGCATTGTAGAGATGGCTTAACCCAAACAGCGTTGGTTTCGAGAACTCCAATACGGCAATTTTGCCGCCAGACCTACAGACTCTCCGCATCTCGGACAATCCCTTTTCAGTAACGGCGACATTTCTGAGGCCAAAGGCAACCGTCACCGCCTGAAAATGATTTTCCGGAAAGGGTAGGGCTTGAGTATCCGCTTCGATAAATTCGACCTGATCG
>JANLRK010000646.1:0-10998 GCA_031361585.1 Pirellula sp.
CGGCGTTACGGGCCGATCGCAATAGCACACCCTCACGGATCGGGTCCATAACCAATGGGTTGTTCGGTACCCGCTTTAGGGAAGCCCTGGTCTGCGGCGAAATATGTCTTTGCAACCCGTGGGGAAAAATTCCACTGACTCAATGGCCATGAAACTATTGCGACAGTTTTGTTAAGATTAGAACCATGAATAAGGTTGCCAAAATTGCTGATAATGCCAAAGTCTTCGTGATTGATGATGACGACATTGATCGTTTGAGTCTCACGCGATCGTTGACGCGTCGATTTTTTCAAGTAATTGATTATGTGAGCGCCGAAGACTTTCTTAAACAGGTAGATCCATTGCAACCGGGATGTTTGGTGCTGGACATTCGCATGCCCGGTACGAGTGGTAACGAGTTGCAGCAACAGCTCGCGCAGCGGTACATCCGATTGCCAATCATCTTTGTTTCGGGTGTCGCGAATGTTGAGGTAGCTACCTATTCGATGAAGCTCGGAGCCTTGGATGTCCTAGAAAAGCCCGTGGATGAAAAACGATTGTGCGAACTTGTCAAGCAAGCCTGCGATTCATCTATCTCTTCGTTTCACAAGAATGCACTTTGCCATCAAATGGTTACGCGACTGGAATTGCTCACCAACAAGGAACGTGAAGTCTTGCCCCACGTCTGCGCTGGTCGCACGTTGAAGGAAATCACTAAGGTGTTTGGCGTCACTCTTGCGACCGCCGCACGCCACCAGAATCGCATTCTGGAAAAACTAGAAGCGGCCAATACCACTTTATTGGTAAGGCAATTTCAGGAAGCGGATTTTCAGGCCACTTAGGCCGCGTCGAGCGTTATGGTTTCAACTGAACCACGTTAGCATACTGCTGCGGACTGTCGAGGGGGATGATGTTCTGAGATACTGCTTTGAAGGGGCTAGGTGATCCAAGACGTACTATTTGGGATTGATCGGAGTAAGACTATAGCGGTCAATAGAAACAAAAACAGTGCAATAGTTTCTAGCAAACAACCCCTGCCCTCGAAAATGATAACCACAAACAGTCACAAAGTTCACAAACGTAGTGCAGCTAAACGGAAATGTTCTGCCGATCCACCCGGACAAGTTGGCAGTATTTTTGAATCCCACCGGCTTGGGAAGGTCTCCCAGGGATTGCGGCTTACTTTGGTTTGCCGCCGTTCCAACTATCTTCCAGATCGTCTGAATACTGCTTTCGAATATTGTTGTCCGCGAGTATCGACTCCGTGGCGGATGCAATCTCTTTGCGATTGAAAACCAGCTTCTCCGAATTCAATTCCGCAAAATCGAATTCCAAAAAATCGTCGGTACAATCGCGAAGGACTTCCACCAGATGTTTCAAGCTTCGAATCTTTGTTCCGTTAATCGATTCGACCACACTCATCACGGGAGGACGATAACCCTTGGTGCTCCGATGAGAAAATGGAGCCGAAGGAATAAGGACAATCTCTTGGAGTTCATCGGTCGGGCGACTTAGCATCGACGAAAGCAAAGGACTCTTCCGCATCCCTAATATCATGGACAATCGCTGATCTGACATAATTGAAATGGTAAGTTCACCGGATGCGGCCTCAAATGCCAATGGGCCGTAAATAAAGTAGCGAGGGTAATGGCCATGTAGGTAGGGAACCAACGAGCGAAGTTCATTGGGAGCAGGACAATCCAGCTCTATTTCTTGCCCGTTCCGCAAGACGGTTAGTGGAACCCGCCCATCCTTTTCAAGGATTGGGCAATAGTACGCAAAACTCAAGGTCAACTCATTGACTTTGACATTGCCCTGTGCATCGATCGAATGCGGCCCGATCTTGGTGATGACGTCATACTCTCGAAGCGGATGGTTTTCCGGTTCGCGAAGACCGCTGACCATCACTCCACCAGAATTCTTGGGCAGTTTAAGCCGAGTTCGAAGGGCAGGATTCTCGGTCGTTTGGCAATAATCCCAAATGTTCGCTTTGCCATCGCATTTGCCATCCTCGATGTCCTTCAGAAATGCAACGAGCTCGGTCGCATGGATGAGGTAACCAATATTGTTTGCGTTCTGAATTCCACTATGCGCAACTCCCACGACCTTGTTACCAGAAATGGCAGGTCCACCGCTGTTACCGGGATTGATGGCTGCATCGATTTGAGCTCTCAATCCAAGTTGGTTGCTTCCGATTCCAGTGTATTCGATTCGAGATACAATCCCTTTAGTGATCGAGATTTGATTTCCACCGATAGGAAAGCCATAGACATTGACTTCGGATCGCAACGGTGTGATGGAGTTCTCAATAGTGAGCGGCTTAAGATTGTTGATTGCGTCTAGGCTCTCCAGCTTTAGTACAGCGAGATCAAGGCCATACGAAATTGCCACTACCGTCGCTTCGAGCTTTTCATCCGATTGATCGGGTTGAACGTACACTTGAGAAGCATATCGAACCACGTGCGCGTTGGTAACAATTCGGTTCCCGTCGATTATAAATCCGGTCCCTGAAGCCTCGGTCGGATTGGCTTTGTTCCACGGATGGGAAAAATCTGGATTGCGGGTGGTAACGCTAATTTTGACCACCGACGCTTTTGCATCTTCATCCGCCATGCTCGGATTTGGTAATAGTGTTGAAAGCGCGAAGATCGACGAAACGAGTGTAAAGCGAATCATTGGCTGGGATGAGCGTTTCCGCCCACTTTCGTTTTCAAATGGTAGTTGCGTGAATGCCAACTTCGATGAAGAAAAAAGCCGTTCGTGTTGAGATCACGAGATCGCCTTTGCTACGTTGGCTGGTCACTATTCAATATACCTACCACGGCCCAGGGGGCCATGCTACTTGGCTTCAGCTGTGCTTTGGGTTCATGATCAAGCCGAGGATTTCGGCGCGCGATGACAAATTGTCACGGAACACGCCACGCATGGCACTCGTAATACACATGCCGCCTGATTTGCGGATGCCTCGCATCGTCATGCACGAGTGGCTCGCTTCAACCATGACGACTACACCGCGAGCCCCGAGTTCCTGTTCCATCATGTTTGCGATGGTTTCGGTCATGCGTTCCTGTACTTGGGGACGTCGCGCGACCTCGTCGACCACCCTCGCCATCTTGCTCAGTCCTACCACTTTCCCATCGGGCAGATAGCCAACGTGTGCAACACCGTGAAATGGAAGCAAATGGTGCTCGCACATGCTTTGAAATTCAATATCCTTGAGAAGTACGATTTCGTCGTAGCTTTCGGAAAAAACTCGTTTGAGATGGATGCGAGGATCTTTGTGAAGCCCCGAAAAAACCTCTGCATACATCCGAGCGACTCTTGCTGGCGTCTCAAGCAATCCTTCTCGATCGGGGTCTTCGCCTACAGCGGCAAGTATTTCTCGAACAGCTCGTTCGATTCGCTGATGATCCACTGGTGATTTGGTCCCGTTGTTTCCGTTTGCTTGAATGGTGCGAACCAAATCGGTTTCGCTCGTATGACTGTTATAACTCAATTCAGATAACTTGTTCGAATTCTTAATCATAATTGAAATCAGTGACTTTGGCACTCTGTAAGACGAGCGGCAGGAGATGGATTACCGTAGCTTGGGCTCCCGGCCCAAATTTCGCACGGCCCGGGGGGCCATGCTACAACAGGTAGTTTTTCGTTGACCTGGAGCATTGTAGAACGAGGGGCAAGTGCGGTCGAAAAACTCCGAATTCGTCACAAGCCACGACGAAGAAAGAGTTTGGGATTATCATTGGCTTTGCGATATTGCCTCCCCTTTTTGAGCCATCACAATTCAATGAATACACACCAACATGACATTTCGCTTCGCGATTTCCAACAATTGATTCACACTATGTATTTTGAAAAGGATGCCGAGCGCGGCATTTCTGGAACATTCATGTGGTTGATGGAGGAAATAGGGGAGTTAGCGACGGCCCTTAGAACCGGCAATGACCCTGACAATCTCGAGGAGGAATTTGCCGATGTAGTGGCGTGGTTAACGACAATCGCAAATGTTGCAGGCGTAGACCTCAGCGCTGCAATTGCCAAGAAGTATGGTGATGGCTGTCCGGGATGCGGTCTACTCGCCTGCAATTGTCCCTTTTCGGAAAAGCCCTGAAATTTGATACTTGCAGGTGCGTTAGCCAATGCAACTCCTTACAATAGGTTTTGCTAATGGCTACGGATTTCAAATTGTTCGGCGTAGGGGAAACTGAATCATGGATCTAATCAATCGCCAGATTTCAAAGGCACGTCGTCTGCTTTGGACTCAGACTATATTGAACATTCTTTCGTGGTGTCTGATCATCGCCTTCACCGTTTGCTTCTTTGGATTGTTGGTACCCAAGATTTGGTTTTTGCCATACACCTTCGCGAGTTGGAGCACGATATGGCTAATCGGCGGTGGACTTGCTGCGGCAATCGTGACTGGAATTACCTCCCTGTTCTACCGACCAAGTGTGCTGTATTCGGCAGTTGAAATCGATCGGCGATTTGGATTGAGGGAGCGCATTAGCAGTGCTCTGCAATTGGATGCTGCGGATAGGCAATCATCCGTGGGAGAAGCTTTATTAAACGATGCTGCCTCCAAAGCAGAACGTATCGAAGTGCCCGAGCACTTTCCAGTACGCACTGCCCCGCAGACTCCTTGGGTTTCGTTGCCATTCCTAGCGTGCATCGCTTTGTTTTGGGTTCCAGACGCCGAACTACCCATGCTTGAAAATTTGCCTGGCTCGACTTCGGAGCGATTAACGAACATCAAAAATCAAACCAAGCCAATCCTTGCGATGATAAAGAAGAAGCGGGAAGACGCGGAAGAAAAGGGACTTCAGGACGCTGCAGACGAATTTAAAAAGATCGAAAAGAAACTGGAGGACTTTCAGAAATCGAGCACTGTGGATTCCAAGAAGATGCTGTCCGACTTTAACGAGATCAAAAAAGAAATTGAACGCAAGAAGGAATCGATGGGCGGATCGGATAGCCTCAAGAAGGCTCTTGATAGCCTAAAAAATATTGACAAGGGACCGGCAGAAAAAATCGCCGACGCTCTCAAAGATGGCAATTTTGAAAAAGCCGGTGATGAGCTAGAAAAAATGCTTAGCCAAATGAAGTCGGGCAACATGACCGACGACCAAAAAAAACAGTTAGCAAAGCAACTCGATCAAATGCAAAAGGCCATAGAGAAAGCTCAAGATCAAGAGAAGCAAGCGATCGAAGAAGCCAAGAAGGAGCTTGCCAAGGCACAGAATAGCGGTGACCTAGAAAAGGTTGCCAAGCTACAGAAAAAGGTCGAGCAAATGGAAGCCAACGCGAAAAAATCAAAGGCGATGGAAGCCGTGAAAGCCAATTTGCAAAAAGCACAGAAATCGATGCAAGCAGGCGACGAAAAGGGTGCCCAGGAAGCGCTCGAAAGCCTCAAGGAAGAGCTCGGTGAACTCGCTCAAGACCAAGAATCATTGCAAGAAATGGAAGATCTGATGGACGACCTTCAGAATGCAAAAAAGTCCTCCAATTGTACCCAATGCAATGGTGATGGCTGCGGCAAATGCAAGGGCAAAGAGGCCAAAGACAAGAAGAATGCAAAAGGCGAAGGGAAAGGAGCAGGAGAACGAGAGGAGCGGGAAAACGAAGTAAAAAACTTTGACTCCCAGGTTCGCGAGCAGATGCGCAAAGGTGAGACTACATTCGGAGGCAAAGTCGGTGGCCCCAATCGAAAAGGAATTACAAGGGAAGAAGTACGCGATGCAGTATTAAGCTCGAAGCCCGACGATCCAGATGCGATTGAGAACATGTCGTTGCCGAAAGCCCAACGCGACCAACAACGCGATTACTTCAATTCGCTGCGTGACAAGTAAATGGCTAATGCGTAATTTTTTATAGCCGACGCGCACACTAGAGATGGACCTAAATCGCTTGCCCGCGCGTTTTGAAGATGCACATTCCTCAGTGCCGGAGGCTCGACAGAACTTAGCCGGTGGTGAAACCACCGGAATCGGAGGGAATTGCGAGTCCAAGTCCTGGAGGGACGACAGACGCGTTATAGCGATGCGTTCGATGCCTGAGAGGAATCGCCAAGGCCCGTCGAAAACCGCGGAGCATATTTCTCCTGTTTTCGTGCGCATTCAATGCACGAGGTGGCATACGGTACAGCTTGTAGACGTGCCAAAGGGATCGGCCTATCGCAATGTTCACAATCACCATAGTGGCCTTCTCGCAGACGATTCAGCGCGTCCTCGATCTGAGAAAGCTCACGGCTCTCTACCTCAACGAGTTGGCTACTGATCTCATCCTGAGCCGTGTCCATTGCAGCATCTATGACATCCCCACCATCCTGAGATAGTGATTGAAGCATACTCAAATCGCCATCCAAAGCCTTGCGGAGCGCCTCGCGGCGAAGTAACAGGACATCCCGTAGTTTGGTCAAAGCTTCTTTTCGTGACACGATATTGCTCCGCGTTTATGATTGCCCCCCCCCACCATACGAAGGGTATGAGCTGCGATGAACTATAGTACGCGTTCCAGGGGAAAGCGTTCGCTAATTCCGTGTTTTGGACTGTTTTAGCGAGGAGGCGTTATCCAAAAAGAAGATTCGACAATCGTAATTATTTGCCAGCAAAGGATTTGCGACAATTGCATGCACGAACGTGTTTTTTGATAAATTTTTCCGATTTCTCTTGCGTTTTTGCTCAAAACCGAAGTGTCTAGAGATGTTTTCAAAAGAAATGGTTAAATCCTGAAGATTTGATTTTTTAACCAAGCCTTTCGGTGGCATAGGTCGATAGACCTTATTGACCGTTTATTTGTCTAATCTGAAACCGCATTCCCCTACACTACCAATGCGAAATCTCGCCCCATCGCCGTCAATCTCTAACCGATCCTCAGAGATCGATTCCGCCATCGGACAGATTGACCTTATTGGTGAGTCTGGTGAGATTGTACGGTCTTGGAGAATTCGAAGCCCAAAATGCACACTCGGTTCCGCCCCAGATTGCAGCGTCCAGTTACTAACCGTGGGGGTTGCACCGCTGCACGCAACGCTAATATTCGGGAAAAAACATACGCTACTCCGTTCTGCCGGCCCTACGCGGATTTCGAATCGCCATGTTCGAGAGTGGCTGATCGATGAACCGACGGAAATTGTAGTTGGACAAAATAGATTAGTCATCCATCCGTCGATCGGAGTTTTAGCAACCGTTGTCCATGCAGAAAACCTAATCGATCAAGCGGCAAGGCTCTGCAAAGAGCAGGTTCCAATAGTCGTAGAACCCTCAGAACCCTTCTTTCAACATCCGAAAACCCAGCTCGCTGCCGCAAGCCAAGAAATCGTTGAGCCCGACAACCCATCTAAATTGGAATCGATTGAGCGACTTTTGCTTTCACTTCAATCCACCCTGGACAAGTTACAGGAGTCGATTGACGTTGAATCGAAGAATGCCAACGAGACGATTGTAGAATCGGTTACACAGGAAATCGATGAGTTCGGTAAGCGTTTGTTTAGCAATCTGAACGACCAACTGAGCACCCAGTCGGGAGTACAGCAGTCGCTAATCTCCAACCTTGCAGATCGATTCACGAATCAACTCGGCGCGATTGACGAACAACTGAACAGCCAGTCCGGACTGCAGCAATCACTGATTACCGGTATTGCCGAACGCATTACGAATCACTTTGGCTCTATCGATGAACAATTGAATCGATTTAGTGATGCAAGCAATCTTCAAACTAGCTCACTCAATGATTTACTAGCTCAGGCCAATGCGGAAAAGGAGCTGATCGAAACGCGATTCAATGAAGTGCTCTCCAATCGAAACGAATTACTAGAAGCCATTCAAATACTGAGATCCGAAATAACGATCGCTTACGAATCTCCGCCGTTGCAAAACCGTGCTGCCTCCAGTGAGTCCACGACTTGGTCTTCGGAATCAAAATCTGCAATACTGCCTGGTGCCTCAAGTTCCGTCACAGATGAACAATTGGCGCATTCTTTAGAACTGGCCCAGAACCAGATTCGATTGCTAAATTCAAAATTGAGAGATTTGGAAACCGAGCGAGATTCCGCCCAGCTGCTAGTGACCAATCTCACCCAATCTTCGGATTTCAAAGATACGAAGCCGTCAGACCCAGAATCTGCTCTTGAATTCACCGATGGTCAACTTCCCGAATTCGTTGAAACTCAGTATCCAGATTCTCATCACTTGTCTCCGCAATATGAAGACTTGATTTACGAAACGCCACAGCACGCGGCCGTGCAGTTCGACTCTCCACAGTTTGAGATCCCTCAGCAGTACGAGACTCAACAGTACGAGACTCAGCAGTACGAGGCTCAACAGTACGAGGCTCAACAGTACGAGGCTCAGCAGTACGAGGCTCAACAGTACGAGGCTCAACAGTACGAGACTCAACAGTACGAGACTCAACAGTACGAGACTCAACAGTACGAGGCTCAACAGTACGAGGCTCAGCAGTACGAGGCTCAGCAGTACGAGGAAGCGCCCTCAGGCATGCGTCAACTGCCCGCTTGGTTTAAACAAGATGAACCTAGGGCGACCAGCGATGGTTATGCATCGGACTTTGCGCGATTAGACAATTCACCAGCCCAAGGTGATTTCGAACAGCTTTCGTCGCCCCTTGATTTGAAAACGGCGGTTGATGACAATCCATTTGCCAAGCCTGAAGAAAAGAAAAGTACAGCTGACGCATCACAATCCAATTTGGATTCGATTTCGGACCGTTTGCAGCGCATGTTGGAGGATGCCGGCCAGCGCCGATCGGCAAATCCACCTAGCGAACCATTGACTACACGAAGCTGGTCTCAAAAATACGGAAACCAATCCGCAGTAAGTGAAGACCCGGTTGATAGCCCCGATGGAGCGAACAGAAACCACTCGGTCGAGGAATTCCCTGCAGTCTCGCCCGCGAACGACGAGCCAGCAAACGTTGGAGCATCATTTCCGCAAAGGGAAGAAGTCGCAGATTCTGGAGTTCAGGCGGCTCAGCATTCAAGCCTTTTGCGACACCTTTACCGCGATGAACAGACAGAATTGCCCTTCATAGAGCCCGTCAAATCTTCCTTTGAAAGCAATGAGCAAAGCGTCAATGAAGATCGGGATGACGAAATCCCAAATGACCGGGGCTCATCCCATAGTAAAACGATGAACGAAAAAGGGGGGGGCAACGATGAGGAGGAATCGATAGAACTGTACATGCAAAGACTCTTGCACCGAGTGCGAGGTGGTGAAGGTGAACAGGGGAGTGCTCCTGTAACGGCCACGAAAACGCCGGCAACGATGCCAACGAGCTCCGTTTCGCCGACTAAACACCGTTCTCGTGTTGCTGCCTCAATGGGTTTGGAAATCAACGATTCGGAGTTTGAGCTACCTGAGGAGCGACCAAGAGAAGAGTTGTTTGTTCCGCGTCAACAAGCCCCGGAGCAACGCAATGATCTAGATGCACTGAGGGAATTGGCCAACACGAACGCACGCCGAGCCATCACTCGAAGCGATATTCGTCGAACAAATTCAGCGTTTTACCTCAAACTTTGCGTGACCGCAGTCGCGGTTTCATCCGCCGTCGCCTTGTTCCTGTTTAATGGCCTAACTCTGAACGCTCCTTTCATTGGCATGCTAGCCGCGATCATCGTTGCGTTTCTTTGGGGTTACGATTGCGTCAACCACTTTAAGCGTCTTCAAAATGTAGGTGGAATGAACAAAGTCACGGCAGCCGAAACCGCTGCGGGCCAATCGATTCGCGTCAGTTCAACCGAAGAAGAAAGTGGCTGGCGTCCAACCCCTACCTAGGACTCGGACTTGCAGGCGAGGGCCTTATCGGTCAAGCTAACGTAATTCAAAACATTGAATTATGAGGTTTATCGATCATGTCGGCGAGTATAAAGCGCATTCCATTTTGTTCGCGTCCAAGTCAAATTCCATGGCCGTCCACTGCATTGCTAGCAATCGCAACAACCATTTCGATGGTGGGCTGTGGGACTTCGGAGCCCCAGGAGATCTCCGCAGCTACTAGCGGTTATTTGCCACCCGGAGAAAAGGACACAAAATCTTCTTCTGCAGCCACTATTCCTGCGGTTGAGAAGGCTGCGCCTCCATCAAAACTTGGAGGCTTACCTATTGCGCCGGAGGTTCCGGCGTTTGAGCCAGGCAAGCTTGACCCCAAGATTGCTTCCCAGCTGTACATGACATTGACGCTAGGTGATCTGAATGGAGTCAAGCCGCTGATGGAGTTCCTCGATAAGTCGACGAGGGCTTTTAAGGAATTGCTAGCGGATGCTCGCAACAGCAAGAAGCAGTTGCCGAGGGATATCGTGTTGGATCGCGGCATGATCTTGTCTCGAATGAAATTGGAGGCATCGCAACGGTTGGAGAAGCTGGCCTCGAACGCAGACGAGAAAGCTGCATCTTCGCTCGGAATCATCGAGGCATATTCGCAAATGGCTGGTTTTTCCGACGTTGCCGCGTTGGACAGTTTGCGTGAAACGGTCTCGAAAGAAATAGCCAACTCGGACCCTCGCGTAGCACAACAAGCAATGTCGATTTCGCTGGGGCTTATAGCAAGCGATTACGATAGCGGTTCGGCCAAAGCGGGCGAACTGGTTGCATTGGCAAACCGCGTCTTGAGTGACAGGAATCCAATTACGCTCCCCATTTTGACGCAATTGTATAAGTCTGTCCAAGCGCTTGCACAACACAACGAAGACAAGTCAGCATTAGAAATTGCGAAAAAGGCGGAGGAATCAGCTCGGGAAAATGACGACTCCCAAATTGCATTTTTCGCTTGGCAACTGCACGCGAGTCGACTCGAGGAAACAAAGACTTTGATTTCGATGCTTCAACCCGATTCGAAAGAACCTCAAGATCCCGCCAGCGCAAGAGCAGCGATTGACGCACTCATGACGAAGATTCCATCGCCTTGGACATCGCTTTTTTTGGTCAATGAATCCCGCGACGTTGAGTATTCCGGTCGCCCCAATATTGCTAAAGAGATGATTGAAGCCGCCCAGTCGCAAATCAAGAA
>JANLRK010000653.1:0-5556 GCA_031361585.1 Pirellula sp.
TTTGGCTACGGATTATCAAGACCATCTAGACGGCTCCGTTTCCGAAGAGGATCTTTCAAAAACATCCGATCAAAACCAAGCGTTGCGGAACGAACTATACCATCGGACGATCGAGATTCACCGTGACTGGCTAATGACGCCTCGCGATGATTTGGGTGGTCGTATGCCGCGACAGTGTTTGCACGGCGGTATAGACTGGATCGAACGCGTTATCGATGGCCAACGGTGGCAGATCTCCCGGAACGCACCACCTGTGCCTATCCCGCATTCGATGGCCAATCGACCGAATGTTCCGATGGGCCTATCTGAAGTTTGCATGTACTTTGACCTATGTCGCGAACTGATTCAATCCGGTTGGATTTGGATGGGCTCGCATTCGGACCAAGCAGGTATGGTCAAAAATGTTTTGCCTTTCGCGTCGTATTTAGAAGAGGTTCAACAAAGTTGGATGCAATTGCCTCATGAGGGCGGAAGCTCACCGTCGGCCATTATAAATGCGGAGCGTCATCGATCGCCCCGAGTGGTTGGAATGGACGGAGAGAATCATATTCTCGACTGCAATTGTCCTATTTGCGAGATGATGGCGGAAGGCTCGTTTGGCCCGACGTTTGTCAGCATAGATGGACATCATTTGGAGCTTGACGACGAGTTTGCGTTTTCGACCTGTGAGACGCATGAAGAATGGGAGATAAAGCAGGGCGAGTTTGAAGAAATGTGTGCGTCGATCCATTCGAAACAGGTCGCTGCTAAGGAAGCGGGCGAAGAGGAGCAAGACGAATTCGCCTCGGTTTGGAAGCGCTCGTACATCAACGACCAAGGTATTGCAGGTGACACAAACGGACATCTTTCCATCAGCTTTTTATTAGCGGACATGATTGGATCGCTGGAAGAACAAGGTTCGAGTCAAGAATCCATCGTAGCAATCAATCAAGCGTTTCGGCTCTATCGGGCAGCGGGTCCCTATGAGTTAGCCCACGCGACGGACCTGTTTCAGCAATCATTGGAGCAGGTCGCTCTGCAAAACCCAGAACTTGTCAGTAGGTCGGCAGACCTTCAGAATCGACTGGATGAATTGTTTCGGCGACGGACTACTAGCGAAACAGAAAACGACCCGACGTAGCATGGCCCCCTGGGCCGTGCTAAGAAACATTTTGACGCTGCACTGGCAACGCAAAGTCACTTTCGGCAAGAGTGACCTACGGTAGGTCGCACCTGCCGGGTGCGACTAAATTGCGCGAACCTTTGCCATTGAGCCGGTGTCTATAGCCCGTCTAGTGCGATCCAACTCATAGCTTCGAAAGGTGATATACGTATTGGCCCAAATGTTGGATGACATTGTTTTGGTGGATATCGCTCTCTCTATCAGACTGGAACAGACCGAAGGGCTTGCAAACGCTCGCTTCGTAGAGGCTCGCGCACGTCTGTCTGCCCAATCCAACGCAACTTGGATCGAGGTCGCGGGCGCCTATGCAATGTTTGATGGAGTGGATTCGCCTATGACGCAAGCGTTCGGTTTGGGGATGCAAGCCGAGCCAAGGAAGTGTGATTTCGAAACCATCGAAGCATTCTTTCTAGACCGAATGGCTCCGGTTTGTCTCGAGGTATCCCCGCTTGCATCGAGTGAGTTGTTGGGTCTATTGAATGAACGCAATTATCGGCCCGTCGAATATACGAGTGTCATGTGCCGTCGCATCGGGCCGAGTATCTCGTCGCCCAGTACTCGGAGCCAACACATACAGGTTCGCAGAATCTCGGTCGAGGAGTCTGAAAAATGGGCTCAAACATCGGCTCGCGGGTGGAGCGAACATCCTGAATTTATCGAAATGATTTTAGGGTTCGGGCGAACTTTTTCGTTGACGCTGGGTGCAACCGGGATGCAAGCGGAAATCGATGGCCAGCCAATTGCAACAGGGGTCGTTTTTATTGCAGGCGGCGTCGCTTTACTTGCCGGCGCGAGCACTATTCCTGAAGCAAGACGGCAAGGAGCCCAATCGGCACTGCTAGAAACTCGACTTCGGTATGCGGTCGAGCAGGGATGTGATCTCGCGATGATGTGTACACAACCTGGCAGTGCTTCGCAACGGAACGCCCAACGCAACGGTTTCCAAATTGCCTACACACGCACGAAATGGAAACTGGACGTTTAACCCGCGAAGCGGACCATTGCTACTTCACATCGAACAACTCGACGACGAAGTGAAGTCTTGCTTTGGGTGGAATCGCGCCAGGGCTACCTCGCTCACCATAGCCGAGCTCGTATGGAATATCGAGTTCGATCATGCCCCCAACGCCTATCAATTGCATTCCTTCGGTCCAGCCTTTGATGACTTGATTCAATCCAAACGAGATTGTTTCGTTGCGCCGGTAGGAGCTGTCGAAGATCGATTCGTCGTCGAGCCAACCTTTGTAGTGAACGGTAACTCTATTCGAGGCCGTTGGTTTTTGCCCCTCACTGTTTCGAAGAATGCGGTACTTCAGACCAGATGCAGTTTCGAGGAAATCCGAAGGGGCATCGAAGTCGATTTTCCCTGGGGGGGCTTTTTCTTGTTTATCAACTGGTCCAGCTGCTAATGTCATTGAGTTAGTCTTTCCACTTGCGGTTTGTTGTATTGTTCTAAGCGTGCGGCAGACTGAAATCGACCAGTCGTATGGCCCCCTGGGCCCTGCGAAACTCGGGCCAGGGGCCAAAGCTACGATGGACCAACTCCTGCAGGTCGCCCAATAGACATTGCAGTCGCACCCGGCAGGCCCGGCAGGAGCGACCTACCAATCGAGCCTCAAAATCTAACGTAGAGTCGTGGATCTGGCTATGGGATCCGTCCGAATCGCGAGACGGAGTGTCGCAAAACAGCCTCGCGAGATAGAATGACATTCGACTGCAAGCCTTGTTTCGGTCGAGTAACCAACAGAAAGTAAAACGGGAAAAGAATGTCGTTAGAATCCGATCGCGATGCCGTGCTCGAATTGACTCAGAAACTACTGGTTGCGATAACGGCCGGAGACTGGGATACCTACGTCGAAATCTGCGACGAATCGCTAACTTGCTTCGAACCCGAAGCACTGGGCAATTTGGTGGACGGTTTAGAATTCCACAATTACTACTTTAACCTGCCGTCAACGGGTCCGGCCACACCGGTCCAGTCCACGATTGTCGCTCCTCATATTCGCATCATGGGGGATGTTGCCGTCATCGCTTATGTTCGTTTGACTCAGCGTATCAACGAGGGAAAGCCTGTTTCATCTGCTATGGAAGAGACTCGCGTCTGGCACCGACAGCAAGGCAAGTGGAAACACGTACATTTCCACCGTAGTCCCGCTCGATAATATCTAAACTATGCATCCTTTAGGTTTTTTGCGAATCACGGCCGCATCTAGTCCGACTAGCGTCGCAAATCCGTTGGCCAATCGTCGGTCGATTCAAAAGGCGATGGCTGCGTTTCAAGATTCCGACATTGTAGTCTTTGGCGAGTTGGGCCTAAGCGGCTACACGTGTGGTGAGCTGTTCACGCAGAGTCAACTTTTGGACGCGTGCAAGACCGAGCTGATGGATTTGGCTCGAACCGTGACGAAACAAATGGTAGTGGTAGGACTACCGTTGTCCGTGGATGGAAAGCTTTTCAACGTCGCCGCCGTGCTTTGCCACGGGAATATTCTCGGGCTTGTACCCAAACAACATTTGCCAACCTATCAGGAGTTTTATGAAGGGCGTTGGTTTCAATCAGGGACGGGACAACACACCACCCAGGTCACGTTTTCGAACGATGCTTTGACCGCCGCAATACCGTTTGGAACCGACCTTTTGTTTACGTGTGGAAGCGCCACAGTTGGAATTGAAATTTGCGAAGACCTTTGGGTCCCAGTCTCGCCTAGTTCATGCCAAGCGATTGCCGGCGCCAACGTTTTGCTCAACCTTTCTGCCAGCAACGAAACGGTTGGGAAAGCTTCCTATCGAAAACGACTTGTAACGACGCAATCGGGCAAGTGTATCGCGGCTTACGCATACGCCAGTGCTGGTCCAACGGAGTCCACCACGGACTTGGTCTTCGGCGGCCATTGCTTGATCGCCGAAAACGGCACGCTACTGGCAGAGTCGGAACGGGTCGGGACAGGGCTGGCGTTGACGGATGCATCCAAGCTCGATGGCCTTGTTAGTTTTGCAACTAGCGAGATTGACGTCGATCGATTGGATCATGACCGACGGATCTTTGGTACCATGCATCAAGCCTTGAATCAAGATTTTCATCTGCGTTTCCGCCGTATCCCATTCGAACTGGAAACGTGGACGAAGCCTTTGGCTCGTTACATCGACGCCCACCCATTCGTTCCGCAAGCGAAATCGGAACTGGCCGAACGATGCGCGGACATATTTGAAATCCAATGCGCGGCGTTGGCAAAGCGCGTGTCGAGACTTCCAGAAGAATTGCGGCTGGTCATCGGTGTTTCAGGTGGACTGGATAGCACACTCGCTCTCATCGTCGCCGCCAAAATGTTCGAAGCCATGCAGTGGGATCCATCCCGGTTGCTCGGCCTGACGATGCCTGGCTTTGGTACCACCGACCAGACTAAAAATAACGCGACGAAACTGATGAGTTACTTGGGACTAGCCATCGAGACCGTCGATATACGCGAAAGTTGTTTCCGTACTTTCCTGGACCTCCAACATCGACCGTTCGGCATTTCACTCGAGGGGAAGAACTGGCGAAGCCTGCAGGACGAAATGGAGAGATTGCCCGATGACCAACGCAACGATTTAGTCTTTGAGAATGTCCAAGCCAGAATGCGCACGATGCTGTTGATGAACAAAGGGTTCGTTATCGGAACCGGCGACCTATCCGAATCCGCCTTGGGATGGAGCACGTACAATGCCGATCACATGTCGATGTACAATGTCAACTGTTCGGTGCCAAAGACATTGGTAAAATTCCTTGTTCGGCACGTGGCCATGAATCGGTTCGATGGCGAAGCGAGAAGAGTATTGCTGGATATTGCGGATACCCCGATATCGCCGGAGCTATTGCCGCTTGGAAAAAACAAATCGATGCACCAGAGTACCGAAGGCACGATTGGACCTTATGAATTGCATGATTTCTTTATGTACCATTTCCTTCGTTGCGGAGCCACGCCAAGCAAAATTTTGTTGCTGGCGAAACAAGCTCAATTTGATCGCGAGTATTCAGTTCAAGAGCTCGAGAGGGTGCTAAAAACCTTCTTGCAAAGGTTTTTTTCATCGCAGTTCAAAAGGACTTGTGTGCCAGATGGTCCCAAGGTCGGGACGGTTTCTCTATCGCCGCGTGGTGACTGGCGAATGCCGAGCGACGCCGACCCCGCAGCATGGCTGGATCGCTGAGCAGATCGATTTTATCAGCTATTACCAGTCAGAAAAATAGTAGTTAAAAACAGGTCAACGATTTCATCCTCTTGAGGACCGCAACGCCTCTTCTACATTCTTCTGGAGGATATGTTCTTGTTCGATGCGTAGATTGGTATCGCGGCAATACAAGAATGCTTCTGCTTCGATTGCATCGAGTTCGGTAGGTGTCCTTGGTTGGTCGCCGG
>JANLRK010000073.1:0-1497 GCA_031361585.1 Pirellula sp.
CCTTTTTAATTCTGACTTCCCGTAGGATCCGAATTAATATTAGCTAACCAAGATTCGCCTAAAGAACGACTCACGACGAGGAATGTTATTAATTCAAAAGCACCACGACATAAGGTGAACGGAAAGATTTTTCGCGATCAACGAATTCGCATCGGCATGTCTCAAGTTGAATTGAGTCGAAGATCAGGCTATTCGGAACGCGTTATACGCAAGGCAGAGGCCGGAGGGACCTTGCAGTTCGAGACGATTCGGGATTTGGCCACCGCAATGTCGGTGGACGGTCATTCGATTTCTTTTAAGGACCTTACGATCGACTTGGCTTCGACCGCGAAGAGATTTGTTGAAAGCTATGATTCGCTTGGATGCAACATGTTGCAGGCATGTCGCGATATTTTCGCCGACGATTTCGCATTCACCTGTCCCGCCGACCCGAGTCAAGTACCGTTCGCTGGTGCTTGGCATGGTCCTTCGAGATTTCAGGAGTTTCTTCTCCAATTCTTCGGGACCTCTAGTCGCCAAAATGGGATTTTGAAACCCCTTTATATGTTTTGCCAAGAGCGTGTGGTCGTCAGGTTTGAGGATCAAGTTTGCTACAAGGGGCATCAAATACCCACGTTTTGGGTCAATTTGCACTTCCAATTTCACAATGGACTAGTGACTCGAATCGACTATGAGTTCGATTGCCTAAGTGTTTCACAGTCATTGAAACGAATAAACGGACTTTTGACTTAGGATGTCCGCACAGCTTTTGGCATCGATTTAGTTTCCTAAGTTTTGTGCTCTTGATCGATCGTAGGAAAGTTCGCCAAATAATAGACCGGGGCCAGTGTCCACATCGGGAATGCACCAACTTGTAGAAGCGGCTGGCTCTCGGCTACGGCTACGTCCACATGTGGTTGGGAAGCTGACAGCCTAGGTAATCATTGATGGTTGACTATTCCTACGCATCCTTCCTCCAGCAAGCAGCCAGCGCCAACGTCCACAGCGTTTGGGCGTAGCTACTGGTTACGCAACGACCTGTGGAATGGTGGAAGTGGTTGCTGGCTAGGCCGATCCTGCAGGAGTACGACGCTTCCACAGTTGAGCTAGTCATGCATCTTGCCGAATCTGGGAATCTCGCTAACCGCACATCTTTGTGGAAATGGCAGAAGCGTGTCGGAAGGAATCGGACGCTTCATAACCCAGAGACATGCTGTTCAAATCCGTCTCGTGAGGTTTGACGAGTGGTAGCGAACGAATTCCGGTGGGTTTTGGGAAAGTGAGATTAAGGAGCGGATTGGCGGCGTTAGTTGGAGAAATGATTGATGAATCAACGATTGCGGAAGGAGCAAGGCTGTTTACCTGGATGGGACAACGCTGTGGATACGGTCTAAATTCCGATCGTGAACCAAACTGTGGAAGACGCTCGGTTCAAACTCGGATATGTCCACATGTGGATGCGAAGATTGCGGAGAGGTAAGAGGTTGCTGCTAGGCCGATAGCCTGATCTTGCAGGAG
>JANLRK010000709.1:0-4011 GCA_031361585.1 Pirellula sp.
ATTGCCGCCCTTGGTTACACCATGCAACGTCCCGAAGGCGATCGCTATTTAATGACGCAGCCGGAACTGGAAGCACAAATGCAAGTGCTCGTGGCCGGCACGCTAACCGAAGAAATTATTTTTCGCGACATTAGCACAGGCGCCCAAAACGATTTGGAGCGAGCCACTAACATTGCTCGCGGTATGGTCATGGAATATGGAATGAGCCGAATGGGTCGCGTCAATTACCGGGAAAGCAATCGCTCCCCGTTCTTGTCCGGAGCTGCTGGCGAATCCTTTGGCCGGGAACATTCCGAACAAACTGCTCGCGAGATCGATCAAGAAGTGAAACGATTGATCGATGAAGCCATTCAAAAAACAAGAGCCATTCTCGGCGAACGACGCGGAGCATTGGAAGCGTTGGCGCAGCGACTGATCGAGGTCGAAGTCGTTGACTCCGATGATTTGAAAAAGATCATGGACGCAAGCATTGGCGGACCAAGGGTCGTTCCCGGAACGAGTACGAGTACCCCTTCGACAACCGCAAAAACTGCACCGATTCCCGAAGTTGGAATTGTTGGCAAGTCGGGTTCTTAGATCATAGTCTGGCACGGTGACCATAGTGGCACGGTGACCATAGTGGCACGGGGACCACCGTGCTACGCTCGACGGTTTGATCTAACATCATGCATGGCTATCCCTACCAAGACGACATTCTCGTATCCATTGCGAATAGAAAAGTCCCCGTTCGAATTTCCGGTCAAGGCCTGCCAATATTGTTGCTGCATGGATACCCACTGGACGGAAGGATGTGGGATCGGCTGGTCCCCTTGCTTTCCACGGATCACTTGTGCATCGTGCCCGATCTACGCGGTTTTGGCCGAAGCGAAGAAGAAGACAAATCGTTTTCGATTGCGAATCTGGCCGATGATTGCCATCAATTGCTGGATGCTTTGCAAATTCGACGGCAAGTCGTAGTTTGTGGACTGTCGATGGGAGGGTATGTTGCATTGCAGTTTGCCGATCGATACGCAGCCTGTCTCGCATGTCTTGTCTTGACCAATACGCGAGCCAACTCCGACGATCACGTGATCGCTTCGAACCGACGGACGATGGCCAGTATCGGGTTGACAAACGGAGTGTCCAAGGTGGTGTTACCCATGCTAGGGAAATTGTTTAGTCGAAATACGCTTTTAAATCAGCCGCAGGTCGTCGAATTGGTTCGTTTGATGATGCTATCAACGCGGGCATCGACTATCGCTTGGGCGCAGCTAGCGATGGCTGCCCGCGAAGACTTCCTATCGAAGCTGCACGCGTGGAACATGCCGGTGGTATGCGTAGCGGGAGCTGAGGATTCGATCACTCCACCTGACGTGATGCGACAGATGGCGAGCGGATTTCCGAATTCAGTAATGCATGTGGTGGCGAACTCCTCGCATTTGACACCGATGGAATGCCCTACGGAATTTGCTCAAATTGTTCGCCAAGCGACCGCTGTTTTGGAGTGAAAATGTACTCTTACCAGTGACATGCGAGCTAAATTCGTTATTCTCTGGGAATGTCGAAACCATACTTTTCAGCCAAATGTCCAACTTGCGGCCGTTCTTTTACGGCAGATGCCACTGCTGCGCACATGCCATTTTGTTCGGATCGTTGCAAATTGGCGGATTTGCATCGCTGGATGAGCGAAGAGATCGGTGTCCCAACGGGTTGTTCGGAACCTGAGGACGAAGCCGAGTCAGAGCCGCCTCCAACGACTCGGCAATGGAATTTTGATTGATTTTGCCGATTGACTTCTTCGCTCCACATCTGACCAAGACGTATCAAAGGAAATGAAAGACTCCCCTGTCGACTCCGTAGCCACCCCCAAGGTCGCAATCGACTGGTATCGAACCGCCCCTTGGTGGCGATTTGCTTCTCAGTGTGTTGTCATCTCTTGGCGATCGACTCACTTGATGCTTTGCGCTCTCGGGTTGTTGTTGACACAACTATGGTCATTATCATCGGCTTGGATTTTCGGTCCAGAGGAAGTTGCTGTGCAGAATTGGATTTCGCCGAGCGCGGGCTCGCAGTCTGTCTGGATGCCAGTCCTAGCAAGCCCAACCACCGAATTGCCGCATTCGATTTGGCAACGGTTTTTGTTTCCTGTCTACCATTGGCTATCGAATCCGACGCTCAATGAGACTGCCTTTTGTATTTCATCGATGATTGGAATCATTGCAATCTGGACTTTCATCGGAGGATGCCTTACCCGACGATCGGTCGTCGAGCTTGGAACCAACATGACTGCTCCCTGGGCTGAGACCATTCAGTTGGTCCTGAAGCGATGGCAATCGATCGCTTGGTCCGTCACCATGCCGAGCGGCTTGATATTGATGCTCGGTCTCGCACCACTTGCATTGGGTTGGCTCTCCAACATTCCATGGATTGGAGAATGGTTCGCCGGCCTACTTATGGTGCCCGTAGTTTTGCTTTCCATCGGACTTGGCTGGTGTGCGGCGATAACACTTTTTGGGTTCCCTCTTTCCGTTTGCTCGATCGTAACCGAGAAAGGCGCGGACGCTTACGATGGAATATCACGATCTGCCGCTTATACTTTTCAACGTCCCTTAACCTTGGCATTATGCGTTGTCGCTGCTGGTTTTTTGAGTGCGATAGGTGGAACGTTCCTTGCGATTGTTCTAACCACTGGATTTCAAGTAGTCGAAGCGGGCTTTGATATCGGTTCCTTTTCCTCGCTAGAGAAACTCGAGTCGATGTGGGGACCGATTCTTCGCGGGATAGTGCCGTTGCTCTTGACAGCGTACGGATTCAGTTTCTTCTGGACTGCTGCGTCAGCCACGTATCTGATCCTGCGCAGGGAAGTCGACCACGCAGAATTTGATTTGATAGACATGGGGGACGTGCTGACCAAATCGTTGCCCGAGTTACCAACGAAAGATGCGATTGTTCCGCCAAGCGACCCCGACTTAGCTAACACCGCGGAATAAAAAAGCACAATGCATGCGATGCGGTGAAGGTATCTCGCGGCGGCATAGAAAATCTCTTGTCGCGTTTTAAATAAACCAGTGCTGCGATTGCCTTAACGTCTGCTTAAGGATCTCTTCAATAGAATGTTCGAACTCAGCGGTGCTAAGGCCCGCTTCAAGCCCAGGTTTCATGCGACCATGCCGTCCCGCACTGCGCGTAAACCCAATTTAGTGTTTACCCCGGAACGATGTTCCGAATTGGCCGGCAAACTCATCTGTTCACATTCTCATCTTGTACGGTCAGGGATATATCATGAAGAAGCTCTCAAGGAACGTGCGCAACCGTGTAATGCAATTAGAAAAGTTATTGCCGAGGGAGCTGATGGCCATCGACATGGCAGATTCGTCGCAGACGGGTTTAGTGTAAACTCTTTGCGTGGATCAAATGCTGAATCTGCCAACTCCCGATCCCAGGCTGCGGCGTGAGATCGAGAGCAACAGTCCGACGGACAATAGGATACATCGAATGCGTGTTTTGCTGGTGGAGGATGAAATCGACCTGCAAGAGTCCCTTGCTCAGGCTCTCCGTGAAGATGGCTACGCAGTCGACACGGCTAGCAACGGTGAGGATGGTTTGTACAAGGCTACGGTGTGGGAGTACGACGTTATCATTCTTGATTGGATGCTTCCGAAGCTGAATGGACTCGAACTCCTTCGTCGTTTGCGGAAGGAAAAGAAAACACCTGTCATTCTACTAACGGCCAGGGATACCGTGACAGACCGAGTCACGGGATTAGACGAGGGCGCGGATGACTATCTGATCAAACCCTTCAGTCTCCATGAGTTGTTAGCCCGCGTACGCTCCATCATACGACGCTCAACGGGCAATGCATCCAATAGGATTGCGATAGGCTCCTTGGAGATTGATTTGGCGAGCAAAACCGTCAAGGAGTCTGGCACGCCAATCGAATTGACAGCTAGGGAGTATTCGATGCTCGAATTGCTCGTCGTCAATGCTGGCAAGCTGGTTAGCCGCACGATGATCTACAATCACATATTCGAC
>JANLRK010000716.1:0-7871 GCA_031361585.1 Pirellula sp.
TGGAAGCTGCAATCAAAGCCGACGCTAGCAGCGTCGGCCACGAATGATGCAAGCCACCCAACGCGTTGCTTAACCGAATTGCTTGCCGAGCGCATCGGCGATGACTTTGCATTTTTTCATCATGGTATCGAACTGGCTAAAGTCCAACGATTGGTAGCCATCGCTCAATGCCTTTTCCGGATTGGGATGCATTTCCACGATCAAGCCGTCAGCGCCCGCTGCGATGCTAGCTGCTGCCATATCGGTAACTAGATACGAATGGCCTGTGCCGTGGCTAGGGTCGACGATCACGGGCAAGTGTGTCTTGCGATGTAAGAATGGGACTGTTGCAAGCGGCAGCGTAAATCGAGTATGCGATTCAAAGGTGCGAATACCTCGCTCGCAGAGCATCACATCTGGGTTGCCTTCATTAAGGATGTACTCAGCGGCAAGCAACCATTCCTCAATGGTTGCGCTGGGGCCACGTTTAAGCAACACGGCTCGACCCGATCGACCGACCGCTTCTAAGAGTCGATAGTTCTGCATATTGCGAGCTCCGATCTGAAGAATGTCTGCATACTTGGCTACCAACTCGACATCTTCAGGGCTCATCACTTCTGTAACGACAGCCAAGCCCGTCTCCTGCCTTGCTAGGGCCAATAGCTTTAAGCCATCCTCTTTCATGCCTTGAAAGGCGTAGGGACTTGTGCGAGGTTTGAAAGCACCGCCCCGCAACGCGGTTCCGCCAGCATCGCGCACGGCCCGCGCACAGGAAACAATTTGCTCCTCGCTTTCCACGGAACATGGGCCAGCCATCATGCCGACTGTTCCGTTCCCCGCGCGGAAGTTGAGTACCTTGATCTGGGTTGGGTCGGGGCGAACTTCGCGCGAAGCCATCTTATAGGGAGCCAGGATCGGCAGGACTTCGGCCACTCCGGGATAGCTTTCAAAGGATTCGATTTTGATTTTGCGATCGTCTCCGACGGCAGCGATGACGGTCCTTTCGGTGCCGCGAATGATATGCGACTTAAGTCCCAATTCACTAATACGGTTTGCAATGTGCTCAACCTGCTGGTCCGACGACGATTTTTCCATCACGACGATCATTTTCGGAAAACTCCGGGGGAAAGGGGAACGAGTGGTTCGTTCAGGGCAAAAAAAAACCTCAAGGTGTTAGGCCTTGAGGTTGGAAGTTTATTTTATTGTGTTCGCTTAGCGAACGGCAAAACTCCATCGGCCCGAATGGGGCACACTTTCAACCTCTGAGATTCCATTCAAAGCGGCTCAGCAAAATAGTTCCGACAAAACTGAAAATATTTCCAAAAAGGACAGTTGAAATTTGCATTCAAGGCAACAGCGTGATATAAAGCCCTCTTAATCCCTTTTAGCGGGAATTTCCGGTTCCTAGTTTGTGTCTGTAATACTTTATTTAGAGGTGACTTATGAATCGTTCCTTATTGCGTCGAAGCAAGGGATTCACGCTGGTTGAACTCTTAGTTGTCATTGCGATCATTGGCATTTTAGTAGGACTGCTTTTGCCGGCTGTGCAAGCCGCACGTGAAGCGGCAAGGCGAATGCAGTGCTCTAACCATATGAAACAATGGGGGTTGGCCTTCCACAACTTTCACGATGCCAACAAAAAGTTTCCGAAAGGCTCGTCAAACGGAGCACTAAAAAGGCAGACTTGGGTCATGTACCTTTGGCCCTACGTTGAGCAGTCCGCCCTGTACAACACCTCCGATTACAAGCAGCATTTCTATTTGCCTCCAAACACAGTCCCCAGGGCACAAGCTAACGGCGATGGTCTGACGGGAACGACTGGACGAAGAGTCCCTATTTATCTTTGCCCGAGCGATAATGGCCAAATTGACCAAGACGACCATCCAAACTATCAGAGAACACGTGGCAACTACGTTGTGAATTGGGGCAACGTTTGGTATGGGCAGCCGGATAACTCGACCCCTCCCCCACCCAATAAGGCTCCATTTTATAATATCAACGGAAATCGCGGAACTCCTGGAGTGGTCACCTTTGGAAGCCTCCCCGATGGTACCTCGAATACGCTCCTGATGTCTGAATACCTTTTAGCAAAGAGCCGTCAAGACAATGACTGGCGTGGAGATATTCACAATGACGATGGTATTTTCCGTTTCCACACTTTGCTCACTCCTAACACATCGTCACCAGATATTATTCTTAATGGATGGTACCAGGTCACGAACGACCCAAGAATGCCTGCCGCCACAGGGACCCAACAACGCAATGCAGCCAGAAGCCGACACACCGGGGGCGTGAATGCAGCCCGCTGCGATGGTTCGATAAGCTTCCTTTCGGACGGTGTTAATTTGTCTGTTTGGCAGGCCATGGGGTCCATGGATGGCGGCGAGGTTGCCACCATCGACAATTGATGGTCAAGAGCTTCAAGTTTGAGGCGTAGCCTTACATGGGACGCGGGCACTAGCCGCGTTAGGAGAGTTAATGGATTTGCAACGCGGCTAGCGCCCGCGGTACTGGTGCACCGCACGGAGTGCAGTGACACGTTGATCTGCCTCTCCGAGGCGGATTTTTCGTCTCGGAGTTCCTCCTCTTCGGAGTGTGCTCTAGTCTTTTCAATTCCGTTCACTTGGAGAATTTCATTGACTCGTCAAATTCTTGTTGGTTTCTTGTGTAGTGCCGCGACCCTGTTCTGTATTGCAGGTTGTGGTCCAGAATCAAACACGGCATACATTTCTGGCACCTTAAGCATTGATGGGAAACCAACCGACAAGGGTTCTATCTCGTTCATCCCTGTAAATGGTCAAGGACCAACGGCAGGTGCCGAAATCAAAGAAGGCAAGTTCAATTCACAAGCTGCACTTGGTGAATGCAAAGTTGAAGTTCGAGTACCTAAAGTGGTTGGCAAGAAGAAGCTGTACGATACGCCGGATAGCCCCGTCCAGGATGTGATGGAAGAGGTCTTGCCCGCCAAATACAACGAAGCGTCGGAACTTCGTATCGACATCAAGAAAGGTACCAATACCAAAGATTGGGATCTCAAGACGAAGTAATGCGTACCAAAGTTTGAAACGACCTTAGGTGCTCTTGAGAATCTTTTTGCAAACATTGCCTTCGTTTTGAGTCGAGCGCTCTGGTCTGCCTTGATGAGAGTAGACCAGCTTCCAGTGATCGACCCCCAGCATGTGCAAGATGGTTGCGTGCAGATCGTGCACGTGCAATCGATCTTCGATCGCGTGCAAGCCAATCTCATCGGTCTTTCCAATGGTTTGGCCACCCTTTACCCCACCGCCAGCCATCCACATGGTAAAGCCATAGGCGTTGTGATCGCGACCATCCCCTTTTTCACTCATGGGTGTTCGCCCGAATTCTCCGCCCCAAATCACCAGCGTGCTGTCGAGCAAGCCTCGCTCCTTCAAGTCTTTCAGGAGACCTGCCACGGGCTTGTCGCTCGTTAAGCACATTTTACCGTGGTTCTTTTCGATCGCAGAATGGGAGTCCCACTTGCTGCCGGCACCGTGGTATAGCTGAACAAATCGTACGCCACGTTCGACCAGTCGACGTGCAAGCAGACAATTCTTGCCAAACGAAGCGGTCTCTTTGTCATCGATGCCATACATGGCTTGGGTTCGTTCCGTTTCCTGAGTCAAATCCACTGCCTCGGGGGCTTGAGCTTGCATGCGAAACGCCAACTCATACGAATGGATGCGAGCGTCCAATTCGGAGTCGCTCGTTCGTGCGGCTTGATGCTGCCTGTTGATTGCGTTGAGCAATCGAAGTTTGGCGGATTGACGATCTGCGCCCACTTTGTCGGGTGTCTTCAAGAAATCGATGGGCGTTTTGCTGCCATTGAGCGCGATCCCTTGGTAGCTCGCTGGCATGAAGCCTGTCGACCAATTGCGAGGACCATTGATCACATGCCCATCACCATCCTCGATCACGACAAATGCCGGTAAGTTCTCGTTGGCGGTCCCCAATCCGTAAGTAACCCAACTGCCCAACGACGGTCGGCCGCCAAGAATGGAGCCAGAATTCATTTGGCATACGCCATTCGAATGATTCAATCCATTGGCCCAGCAGGAGCGAATAACAGCGAGGTCATCCGCATGTTCGGCAGTGTGCGGTAACCAATCCGAGACCCACAGCCCACTCTCGCCATGCTGAGCCCACTTTCGTTTGCTAGGCATAAGGGGAGCATCGTACTCGCCCATTGGAGTGATGATGGGACCAAAGCTGGCAGGTAACGGCTTTCCCGCAAGATTCTCTAGCTCCGGCTTCGGGTCGAACAAGTCGATGTGGCTCGGCCCACCCTCCATGAACAAGAAGATCACGCTCTTTGCAGTTGGCGTGTGATGCGGTCCTTTTGAGACCGTATCAGCCTTGTCAACGGCCACGCCGATCTGCTGCATCATCGAGGCTAACACGAGCGAGCCGAATCCCGCTCCTGCCTGTTGAAGCATATCGCGGCGATTCAAATAGCCGCTGCCACGTTGATTGGGATGAAAGGGCTGCATGACGATCGCCTGCTATTCCATGTGGAGGAATGAATTCGAGTTGATCAAGACGTGACAATAGTCCACAAACAAATTCTGCCATTCTTGTTCATTCAGTGTAGCACGGTGGTCCCCACCGTGATTTATTTGGCCAGACTGATTGGCCCCGATAAAACGGATTGCGGACTCCAGTTCTAATAATGAAGGTGGCTTCAAGAAAACACGCTCAAACGCCTCATGGACACAAGCTTCCGGTGTAGATTTGAGGTTGATAATTTGCTTTGCCATGTTCTCTGCTCGCGTATTCACCCAGTCCGAGTTCATCATCATCAGCGACTGAAGTGGAGTCGTCGTCGCGTTTCGCTTGGCTGTCGAAGAACTCCCATCGGGCGAGTCAAAGAGCGAAAGAAATCGGTCTTGCGAATTCCGCATCGAGCGAACGAAAATCGAGCGAACCGGTTTCGATGCGTCCACGGAAACACCGCCATGCACTGGACGAAGCTCGCCAGACGCAGTCAGAATCGAATCGCGAATTTGCTCAGCGTCCAATCGCCGCGGAGAAAACCGCCACAGCCATCGATTGTTCGGATCGATCTGCAAAGCCGTGTTTGTGGCAGTTGGGTAAGCCGATTGGCGATAGGTTCGGCTATTCAAAATCCAACGGTGCAGCGATTTGAATCGGCCACCGCTTTCCGCAAATTGGTTTGCCAAGTAATCGAGCAATTCGGGGTGGGAGGGTGGCTCAGTCAATCGCCCGAAGTCGCTGGCGTTCGAAACAATTCCCTGGCCGAAATGCTGCTGCCAAACTCGGTTGACAATAACACGCCAAGTCAATTGGTTTTCGGGACTAACCATCCAATTCGCAAGCGCCAGACGGCGGCCGCTTGAGTTTCGATCAGGCATCGGAGCAATTGGCATGGCTTCGGGATTCAGAATCGATGGTATTCCTGGCGCGATGGGCCCTAAACCTGCTTTGCCAGGTATGTAAACCTCTGCAGCTTCTGTTCCCGCATCGGTGGCCGTCAAGGAAATCGGCAAAGTCTCTGGCTTCGGTGCAGGTAATTGTTTTAGATATTCTTTGGCAAGCTGCCAATTCGATTTCTCGTCGGCAGGCAGGACCTTCTCCCAAACGATTGCGTTAGCGTCGCGTGTTTGTTGTAGCGAAGCCAAGTGCGCAATTTGCTTCTCGCGAGTTGATCTTTCTGTCGCGGACTTTAGGAGGGCTGGTCGAACGTCCGGCGGGAACTTACCGACAGCAGATTGCATGGTCTTTTCTCTGACCGGGGCCTCAATAGATTCGATCGTATCGAGAAATGGCTGGGCCGCTTCTCGCCACGATTCTTCGTTTGTATGATTTCGATCGATCTGCTCTTGCGTCGCGGCTGGCAAATCCTCTCGCGGAATCAACCCGGAAAAATACGCTTGCAGTCGGAAGTAATCTTTTTGAAGCAGAGGATCAAATTTATGATCGTGGCAACGCGCGCATCCATAGCCCAAGCCCATGAAGGCTTCACCGGTTACGTCCGTAAGATCGTTTAAGATCGCGGTCCATTGACCGGTAACATCACGCTGGTTGTACTCGTAGATCCACAACCGCAAATAGCCACTCGCATCGCGGCATTCCAAGGAGTTTGGATCGATTTCGTCGCCTGCCAATTGCTCCCTTACAAAATCGCGATAGGGTTTGTCCTCATTGAACGAACGAACAACGTAATCGCGATAGCGAAAGGCGGTAGGTCGGAAGTCATCCTGTTTGTAGCCGTCTGATTCTGCGAACCGTACCAGATCTAACCAGAACCGCCCCCAACGCTCGCCATATCTTGGGTCGTCAAGCAATTTATCCACAAGTCTTGGAAAGGCACGTTCGGTTGGCTCGGAAAGGAATTCAGCGACTTCAGCCGGAGTGGGCGTGACACCAACCAAATCGAGATAGGTGCGACGGATCAATGACAGCGAATCGGCTGGTTCGGCAAATGCAAGTTGGTTGGTGGCCAATCCTGCCTTGATGAAGGAATCCAAACGCTCGCTGACCGAAACCTTGCCGACGAAGTCAAGTTGCGCACGTGGCTGAAAAAACCAGTAGGCTCGGTCATCTTCGTCGAAGCCCTTGTCGCTACTTTTCTTGTTCGACATGGATGCCGTTTTCGCCGGCCAGTAGCTACCGTCTTTGACCCACTGCTCGAGGACCTCGATCTTTTCATTCGAAAGCTTTCCCGACGGGGGCATTTCGAGATCCTTGTAGTGGATCGCAGAGAGGATCAAACTGTCCGCCAGCGAAGCCTTATCGACAATCGCTCCGCTTTCGCCCCCTCGGGTGAACGCAGCTTCGCTATCGAGCCGCAATCCACCTTCTTGCTTTTCATCACCATGGCACCGAACACAGCTATCGATTAGTAGCGGTCGAACTTTGGACTCAAAGAATCGCGTTTGGATATCATCATTGATGTCGGACTCATCGCAATTGGAAACGGACGAGATTGCCAAAATCCAAACGATCGACAGTAGGAGTGTGCTCATCGAGATATGATTCCAGGAAATCGAAACGCAATCTTGACTGCAATCTGTTTGCCAGAAGTCGAAATTGCGAAAGACAGCTAATGGGGCAGGAATCGCCTTAAGCGATTTTTGGACGTCTTTATACTAACGTTCACTAACGTTCATTGTCAACGCAGTTCAGCCCGACGTCCCGAGTTCCTCCCATTCTTTTGGCGAGGTTTCTCGGTTGAAAGCTTGAGTCAGGTCCCGAACGGTGAGGTGTCCTCTTTCAATTTGTTGATCTTCCTGTGGGAAGAAGCAAGCGTTAGCATGACAAAAAGCTAGGACGGCAACGACAGCAAACATTCAACGGAGTGAAAAATGAGTACTGCCGACTTGGATCACCAGAGCAAGAAAATAATTCCGAACCGGCAATACGGAATCGACTTCGCGAGGCTACTCGCCGCTTATTGTGTGGCATTCGGACATTTGGCATTTGGAGGTACTTTCGCGGTGGATGAAGTCTATCAGCGATGGACGTTGAAGGGTGTCGTTCTGCCATTGCTTGACAAGGAAAAGCAGAGTCTTTGGGCCTATGACTATTTCCTGTTGGTGAATTGGAGTACATCCGCGGGCATCATTGGCGTTGGCCTATTCTTCGTAATCAGCGGATGGGTCGTTCCTCCGATGTTGAAGAAGTACAGCACTTCGCAGTTTCTGATAAACCGCGTCTTTCGTATTTTTCCAATGCTAATCGTGAGCGTCCTCGTCGCGGCGGTAATACAGTTTTCTTTCGGCAACAGAGATGCTTTTAGCGGACTTGCCGTTCTGTCAACTATGTTCTTGCTAAACGATGTTACCGGACATCCATACTCATTGGGAGTTGTTTGGACGCTCATTATCGAATTCAAATTTTATCTTTTGCTTGCC
>JANLRK010000752.1:0-1994 GCA_031361585.1 Pirellula sp.
AATGCAACATGTCCGGCTGAGGACAGCCGGACCTACGTGAACAATTGCGAATCATTCGGAGTTAGACGATGAAGTTTCCGACGTTTTGGATTCGATTGCAAAATGCGAGTGGTACCATTGCTGCCCGCGGTTGGTCGGACCTGAGTCTCGACGAAGCGACTCGCCACGCGGAAGATCGCTTACAGCGCATACTTGCAGCGCTTAGGAATAAGAAGACGTTGGATCTCGATCGCTATTCCTACGTCATTGACAACGTGATCTGCGAGGATGTAATCGACCGCATTTTCGACGGCGACCGCGAATTGGCTGTCGTGTCTCGAAATGCTTACGGTTCGCTCATTCTCAATGCAAGTCAGATGATGTTTGTCGACATAGATTTTCCTCGGCCGGTTCGTCAGGGCTGGATCAAAAGATGGTTTGGAAAAAAGGAACCGCCGCTGCCTTCGCCAGACATTGCAATACTTGCCAGGCTACGTGAATGGCACGCAACTCACCCCGGCTTCACGATGCGAGTTTATCGAACAGCCGCAGGTATTCGACTCATTGTTGTTAATAAAGTCTACGAGAGAGTCGACGAACAGGCCACGAGAGTTATGCAAGAACTGGGTAGCGATGCACTCTACATGCAACTTTGTAAATCGCAGGCATGCTTTCGAGCGAGACTTTCTCCAAAGCCTTGGCGAATTGGTATCGCCTATCCGCCGAAGCGATTTCCTTTCGGCGACGAAGCAATCCGCCAAGCATTTAGCGACTGGGAGCAAAGGTACGTAGAGTTGGCCAAGTCTTTTAAAGTTTGCATCTATCTTGAGACACTCGGAGCCGCGCCAGTCCATCCAGACAATCAAGGCCTCATTCAATTGCATGACGAGTTATGCTGCAATGAGCGCGATCTCACATTGGCTTGAAAAGACTAGGAAAACAATTCGTGGACTACACGACCACTCACATCGGTCAAACGGAAATCGCGTCCAGAGTATCGATAGGTCAATCGTTGATGGTCCAGCCCCATCAAATGCAAAATCGTAGCGTGCAAATCATGGACGTGCATGCGGTTTTCCACTGCGTGCATTCCAAATTCATCTGTTGCACCAAAGGTCAATCCACCCCGAATCCCTCCGCCAGCTAGGGCCATAGAGAACCCGGTGTGATGGTGATCACGACCAGGTTTGGCCGATTCGTTCTTCTTGTTGATTTCCGAGTAGGGAGTCCGCCCAAATTCGCCACCCCAAATCACCAGCGTGTCCTCCAACATCCCTCGCTGTTTTAGATCGGTTAGTAGAGCTGCCGTCGCTCGGTCGCTGTCAGCACACAATTTGCGGTGTTGACTATCGTTGTCGGTATGCGTGTCCCATGGCTGTTTGTTCTTGTTAGTGACATAGTAGACCTGCACCATGCGCACTCCGCTTTCCAAAAGCCGTCTAGCGATCAAGCAGCTATTGGAAAATGGAGTGTCGCCATACATTTCTCGAGTTTCTTTCGATTCCAATGCGACGTCAAACGATGCGCGAACCTCACTCTGCATTTGAAAAGCCAGTTCCATCGCACGAATTTGCTCGTCGAATATCGCGTCGTTTTCGCGAGCCTGCATGTGCTTTCGATTCAGAGCTTGTAGCAAATCCAATTGCTGCCTTTGCTCAGCCCGGTCCAGCAGAGGATGCCGAATGTTGGCAACCATGCGGTCGACGTCTAAGTCGTTCGTATCCACGGAGGTCCCTTGGTACTGGCCCGGTAAAAAGGAGTTAGACCACAATTGAGGTCCGACGACTGGTCTCCCCGAACTGAGCACAACGAAAGCTGGAAGGTTTTGATTTTCGCTGCCCAGTCCATACGACATCCATGAACCTAAGCTGGGTCGCACGGGTTGCAGGTGACCGCAGTTCATCATCAACAAACCGGGTTCATGGTTTGGAACATCGGTGTGCATGGAACGGACAACACACAGGTCGTCGGCATGTCGTGACATGCGAGGTAGCAGTTCGCTCAGCACCACGCCT
>JANLRK010000768.1:0-18763 GCA_031361585.1 Pirellula sp.
CTCTTTGCCAAGTCAGTCTACAAATAAAAACTTTCTCTTCAGCTTCGAACGAATCAAAGTAATCAATTCTCCGAGCCGCCACGCTTCTTCGCTACAAGCGAACTTTAGTTTAACCGATCTTGTAAGCCGAAGCGCAACCAATTACGACGATCACTCCGCCACAATCGCATCTGTGACAATCCAGTTTTCAATGGGTATGAAATATCCCTTAGTCCCCAATCCATATATCGCAATGAACTGTCCGAACCATTTCGAATTCGGAGTTCGGCAACGGAATGCCATCATCCATTGGATAAAACCGTTGGCCTTTCTAATGGCTGCAAACACGCATCCCCACCGCTAACCGCTTCAGTCTATCCGATGCATCGATCCTACAGCAAGCATCCAGCGCCAACGTTCACAGTGTTTGGTCTAACGTGTGGATTCAACTGTCGCCGTCTAATCAAGTCTAATCAGCTCTTGTCAAGGTCCACAAAGGGTTGCTAACTGGCGAATGAATCAATCGAAATGTTTCCCCATTTCAGCCTGTGATTTAAAACATCCTACTGAATATCGACCTTCGGTTCATGAAAGTAATAGCACAGCCCCTCCGGAGCAACAACAAAAAACACTTGTAGTTCACGCCCATCTCGTTCATCCAGTCGCCAGTTAGCGATTTTCACTCCGTTGGATTCAAGTTCTTTTCTAAGTTCATGAATACCCGACACAAGCACAGCCGCACCGTCTTGCGAGGCATCACCTCCGTTGATCGAAAAACCGATTCGCGTTCCATCGCGTTCAAGGATCACGGTCGGAAAAGGTTGGTCATGTCGCTCGACTTCGACCATACCAAAACTCTTGGAATACCAAGCTGAAGCTGCATTTAGATCCGTGACGGGCAGTGCCAATACGTCCTTCTGATAAGGGAATGCTGCCTTAAAGATGGACTGTTTGCGCATGAGGATGTTCCCGTTTTATGAATGGCACCTGGGTTTAACAACTCTGGCGCCCTCCAACTACTTTTCTTTCTCGCGAAAGCGCCTCTAATGTATTCGATTACAGCCACCTAGCTCTAACTGTTTCACAGTCCACAGTTTGCAAGGATTTTACGTTAAAACAATCAAGCTGCGTCAATCTTCCGGACCAATATCGCCCATGCATCGAGAGATTTGAAATGCGATGCATATTGCTGTGCATCATTATTGTGGTCGGCTTGTCGGCGCCCGCGTATTGTCAGCAGCTCAAGGAGATTACCAACAGCATCGGGATGAGATTCGTTTTGTTTCTCGCTGGTTAAGTTGCAATGGGTTCATCCCTAAGCCTATCGATCAACGTTAGCGATTCGATACTTCCGTTGCTGGTGAAGTCTTTGCTGAATCGCAACGTAGCTCTTAAATTGATGCCTTCAGATGAACATGAAGCGAGCGTGAAGTATGCAGGCCGGAGGTTACGGTTAGCGAAGTCCTGTTCGCGCTACTGCAGCTACGTTCGTCGCTCCTCACCTTCACTCCATGCATACGCCACCTGGCTTCGCTCGTTGTTCTGCCTCCGGCGACTTGACTGACGGACTCAGGGCCACGCGGAAGCCGACGCTGTTGACGCGAAACGAAGGAGAGTTCCCTTGCCGACGCGCTGACCGGCAGGTGCCAGCAACGTAGTCCCAGCAGCCTCCCCGGTTCACCCGGTTCGAGCCCCCATTTGGACCTTGTGGATCGGTCGACGCATCTAATGGATAATTAGCATACAAATCTTGACACCACTCCCACACATTACCGTGCGTGTCATACAAGCCCCATCGATTCGGCTTTTTCTCGCCTACTGGATGTGTCTTATTTCCAGCATTTTTTGTGAACCAAGCGGACTCACCAAGCGATTCCGCAGCGTCTCCAAAACTAAATGCGGTGGTGCTACCAGCTCGGCAAGCGTACTCCCATTCCGCTTCTGTCGGTAATCGATACACCCGTCCTGCCGCTTTCTCCTCAGGCAATTCCGATAGCTTTTTACAAAATAAAACCGCCTCGTCCCAAATAACAAGTTCTACAGGGTTCTTCGCTCCCTTAAATTGGCTTGAATTGCTACCCATCACTTTTTCGTACTCACCCTGGGTTTCCTCTTATGCGCCAAGGTAATAGGACTTGCTAAGCGTCACTTCGTGTGACGTCTCGTCAGGCCTCCTTCCAACCTCATCAACCGGCGATCCCATAGTAAACGAGCCAGGATGAATCAGAACTAGTTTCATCCCGATGCTGTTGGTAATCGCCTTTAGTTGTTGGCCAAGCGTAGGGGATCCCATCAGAAGAACGATAAACAGCACAAGCGATCGCACGCCAATTACTCCAGTTAAACCTAAACTAAACCGATGATAGGAATTCTATCAGTTTCCAACCGCTACTGCTCGGAGACTGCACGATGCAAAGTGGCAGAGGAGCCAACCGTGTGGAAATCGCATACGCCTGTCGGTAGGAATTGGGCTCATGCCTCATGCTCCAATAATCGTATTCGTTCCGCCACTGGCTTGGCTATTTAGCTCCTTAAACTCTTTGCTGAATTCTTCGGACCGAAATTCATAAACCAGATTGGTGCCCACTCCGGTCGCACCTATGGCCGGAGGCCAAACCGTGCTCCGGATGGCCGGCCAAAAGATCCCTGCAAACAACGCTATCATGCCCAGCCAAAAATGTCCGTACGTCAAGAGAATCATACATCCACAAACACCCAGCAAAGGAAACGCATACTGCCCGAACAATGCGTACCAACCCTGTCGACTAATCGAACGACTGCAAGGTACACAGGCGGGAGGCCGCAGCCGTACGTGTCGGTTTTGGTTGCTGTTTGTTGCACCGAAAACGACGGTTTCCGCAATCTCCGAAGATAGCGAACGAGTACGTATGGAAACGAGTACAACAATCTCTGCTGTCGACTCCGGATTTTCTCGTTCACAGACCACGCATCGATTCGGAAAGCGAGGCTTCTCATCCCAAGGTAAAGAAATATCGTAAGTCATCATGGCTTACTTGGTTAGCATGATGTAACCGCCATTGTTTCCGTCGCTTACAAACGACTTACCCAATGTAGCGAAATCCAAATGCACGTCGCTCGACGTGGTACAAAAATGTTGCCCGACCATCACGTCGCCACTACCGACCGCCGCAACGAGATACTTCTTTCGTGTCTCGGACTTGCTGTCGTATAGTTCCACTTGGACTCCGACACCTATTAACTTTGCGGAACCCAGATCCCAGGTTAGACGATAACTCGGAATGCTTGAACCATCATTGCGTTGAAAGCGAACGATCTCCAGCGTGCCGCTATAGGCGTCTCCCTTATCCGGTGTCTTGGCTTCGGTGATATTGAATTTGCCGCTCAAATTGTCGCCCGTTTTCCCTTGAAGATTTTCGATTCCGACCGCCGTCTTCGGATTTGCCAACAGAGATGTCGGGTGCCAAGATCCCTTGAGAGTTCCGACTCCTATTTCGTAAATTCCTAAGGCTACAACGCCATCCGCATTGAGCGCAGTAAGGATTTGCTCTTGGTCATTTCCTAATCCCGGCTCCATGTGAAGTCCGATACCTTGCAGTTTCGTTCCAGAACTCAAATCGTAGTTCATATAAACAAATTTCCCAATCGGTTTTACTAACAGTTTTGCATTCTTCAATACGTCCGAGTTACTGGTGACCACTGTAAAATCGCCCAGCAGCCGGTTGGCAAAAAACTGTTCTGTTTCCTTGGCACCCATTTCCGCTTCAGCCCTTTGAGCAGCCGCATCTTCTTTGCTAACAGCGAAAAGCGTCTTTTGAAGCGCGTAGCCGATTGCGACAACTTGCCAGCTCTCAAGCCGAGAATCGAGATTGCCGTTGTGACAAGTCAATGTGTACGTAGCCCTATCGCTGCCGTTGAGACAAATCGTCTGCTCTCGACCAACGTATTCTAGAGCGACCTTCCCATCGACTTTTTTGCAGAGCTGATGTCCGTTCGTCCAAAGTAGACGGACATGTCGGTCTTGGGGATCTCGAATGCTATAGCCTTGTGAAGTATCGTAATCAAAATTGAGCACCGTCTTGCCGTTGGCATCCTCGATGGTTTTGCCGTCACAACTAAGAATGCGTTTTCCGTTTGCATTTTCGACGTCTCGTCCATCGATGCTTATCAGTTTCTTGTCGGTCTTCTTGTCATAGACTGTCCACTGAAGATCGACGGCAAAAGCATTGGCTGAGAATACGATCAACCAACATGCGAGAAATGGATGGGAGTGGAAACGTTGCAACATAGAATTTTTCCTGAAGTATTAAGGCGTTTTTGTTAAGGCGAATTTTTGCGTTTGAAAGTCGCTCGAGGAGGGCTACTTGAACTCAATCGTTTGCAAATGGATCTGATAGAGATTGCCGCCGAAGTAATTTGCGACTTGATTGCCTGACGGGCTGATCGCAAATCCTCCGGGCGCCAATTTGTACGGAGTTCGAAAAGTTTTGTTTGTTCGTCGAAAAGTAGCAAGATCGAACGATTCAAAGTCGCCTTGATCGTTGACACCTATTGCCCCACGCGAATCGATCGGAGTTAGCGATCTTAGAAAGTTTTCGGAGCGGTCCTTTTGGTCACTCGTGAATACATTGGTCCAGTTGGAGGCGTTCCAAATGCGAAGCGTTCCAACGTTGCCCTGTTGGTTTGCGATAAGCATGCGGCTCGTTTTGACGTAGTGCAAGGATTCCGTTGAAATATTGGAAAGTTCTTGCACCTCGCTCATGCTGCGTAGGGACCAGATGACGAGTGCATTATCATAGCCCACGGCGAGCTGATCATCTTGAAGAAAGGCGACGCTTTGGACAGCATGGGAATCCGAATTCGGTTTGACTCGCCGCAACTCGCCAACGGATTTGAATGAAGCTGCGTTCCAAAGTCGAACAACTCCTCGTTCGTGTCCCGCGACGAGTGTTTTTCCGTCAGGCGAAAACAGAACGCGTAGAACCGTTCCATCGGCACTGGCATCGGCAACTAACGTAGAGCTGCGTTCGCCTGTTTTGGCGTTCCACACTGCCAAACCTGTTTCAAATCTCCCGGCCACGATCGAGCCATCTGGTGCAATACTGGCCGTTCGACTCGCTCCATATCCTGTTTTGATAACCACGTTGGCCCCTTGCTCCAGACTCCAGACTCGAATCGTTCGATCGTTGGCAGCAGAGACAAGAGCGCTTCCGTTGGCAGAGTAGGCCACGCAATAGAGTTCGCGTTCGTGCCCCTCGAGTTTCCTCGTTTCCTCGCCTAATGCAATTGCCGAAAGTATTGCGAAGCAAAAGAAATAGATTGATAGGCCTTGGAATCGCATCGTCGTCATTCGTTTTCAAGTAAATTGGAGATTGCACGATGTACTTCTGGCAAATTCCAAAAACCTGACAGCAAATTCCAAAAAGTTTTTTCATGAGTCTCGAAAACGAAATTCCGACGTCCCCAACGCTACTTGGACGGCTTAGGCAGAGTCCGCATGACGCGGCCGCTTGGTCGGAATTCGTGGACCGATACGGGGCAGTCGTCTTCCAATGGTGCTGCAAATGGGGACTTCAGCAAGCCGATGCCGAGGACGTTACGCAAAACGTTTTGCTCGATCTAGGGCGTCAAATGCAGTCCTTTGAATATTGCAACGAAGGTCGCTTTCGTGGATTCTTACGAACAATTGCTCATCGCTCTTGGTGCGATTTCGTAACCAATCGACGACGCCAAACCGCAGGTAGCGGTGACTCCATGATTGCAGACATTTTGGCTAGCGTGCCTGTTGGGGATGATCTGGCCGACGCAGTCGACGCTGCAGGGGAACGCGAACTGCTTGAGATAGCTCAAAAGATGGTTCGGCTACGAGTCGATATACAGACTTGGCAAGCGTTTGAACTGACCGCCATACGAGGCAAGAGTAGCACAGACGTTTCTAATCAATTGCAAATTCCAGTAGCGTCGGTGTATCAAGCAAAGAGTCGCGTTCAAAAGATGTTAAAGGATTTAGTCGATCAGCTTGACCGAGGAACCGCCTAGATCCAATGTTTCAATCCAATTGTCCGGACCGACAATCACTGCAATTATTGCTAGACCTTGGTTTGCCGACCGAGCTCAATCGTCTTGTTTCAACACATGTGAACTCCTGCGCGAATTGCAAGTTAATTCTGGATGAATTGAGCCGGGCAAGCACCTTTAGAGAATTGGGACCAACTCAACCCAATGCTGCTCAGCTGTCCCAAGGATTTTTGAAACGTCTCAAGTCCCACGGACCGCAACACGGAGAGCCTACGGTCGTTCGCCCTCCTAGCCTCAGCCCAACGATTCCAGGATACGAAATCATGGAGGAGCTTGGGCGCGGTGGTGTGGGTGTCGTATTCAAGGCAATACAAATTGCAATCCATCGCACAGTCGCGGTGAAAGTCTTGATCGCGTGTGAACGTGCGACTGGACCGGAGTTGGAGCGATTTCGCTATGAGGCAAGAGCGGCAGGGACGTTGAATCATCCCAACGTAGTTCAAGTGTTTGAGGTTGGAGAGTGCAATCTAGGTCCGTATGTAGTCCTCGAATTCGTCCGTGGTGGAACACTTTCGCAATTCATGCACCATCGCCCCCAACCGGCCAAGCAGGCGGCTACCTTGGTTCGACAAATCGCCGACGCCGTTGTGGCTGCACACGAAAATGGAATCATCCATCGCGATATAAAGCCCTCGAACGTTCTTTTAGGCGACGTACCCAAGCTCACTGATTTTGGATTGGCCAAGCTGCTCAACCATGACGCTTCGCAGACGCAAAGCGGCATGATCTTGGGCACCCCAAGCTACATGGCTCCGGAACAAGCGAGAGGTAACAAGTCGATCGACGCGAGGACGGACGTGTATGGCATGGGTGCATTGCTATACGACATGCTAACGGGCCGACCACCGTTTCAATCCGCCCAACCCATCGATACGCTTTTCGAAGTCGTTAATCACGCTCCGATCGCGCCTAGATTGTTAGAGCAATCCGTACCTCGCGACCTAGAGGCTGTTTGTCTCAAGTGTCTTGAGAAAGAGCCATCGAAACGATATGCTACCGCCCTCGAATTGAAAGTCGAACTCGATCGTTTTTTGAATGGAGAGACAACGAACGCCCGTCCGATAGGAATTGCAGGGCAAATATGGAAATTGGCACTTCGTAATCCCGTGATTTCTGGGCTGGTTGTAACCACAGCATTCGTTGCAACTGTGAGCTTGATTGCACTTTCCATTCTCTATTCGAAAAGTGAACGTGATCGATCGGTTGCTGAGTCACAACGCGAGGTCGCGATTAGAGAACGCACCCGATCCGAGGATGCGAGAAAGGGGACGAGCGCGCTCAACCAGTTTTTGCTTGATCAGTTCCTCGCCGCACCTTCGTTGCGAGAGAACGGAAAGGGACGAGACGTCACTGTATTGCAAATGGTCGATTCCGCATCCGAAAAGATTGATGCTCAATTTGCAGACCAGCCCGAGATAGCAGCATCCCTACATGACTCGGTAGGAGAAACATTTCAGCAGTTTGGCGAATACGAAAAGTCGGTTCAACATCATCGCTCAGCTCTCCAGCTGCGTCGAAAAGTTTTGGGAGTGGAGGCCGTGCTTTCGTTGAGTTCCGAATTAGCATTGGCCCATCTTCATTCGTTGCGCAATCAACTTGACGAAGCGACTGAGCTGCTTGCTCACGCCGTACCGAGTCTGACCCAACAGTTGGGGCCCGATGAAAGAACGCGACTCGCGGCGCTCCATGAACTCGCTGTGATCGAACGCAAAAAGCAGAATTTCCAACAGGCAAAAGATTACTATCAAGAAGTTTTTGATCGTTCGAAAGCTTCGCTCGGGGACGCGGATCCATTGACATCTCAGGCCATCCTAGGATTGGCGGAGGTTGCAGGCAACATAAGCGGGCCTGCTGCTGCTGTGCCAATGTTGGAGCAAGCAGCCAGCGTCGTTGAAAGAGCACATGGCGAGAATTCGATTGCACATTTGGTGATCCGAGGACGCCTTGGTGAAGCGTTGTTGGCGAGCGAACAATTCGAACTTGCCGAATCCGTTCTGAGCGATGTACTCGAATCGCGTCGCAAAGTCATCGGACCATTGCATCCGACCAATTTTTCGATCCAGGGTTGGTTGGCCGATTGTTGGCAAGCGAGAGGAAAATACGACGATGCCGAAGTGGCTTATCGTGAAGCGATCGCTGGGTACGAGGCGGCCAAGCTTAGGGACTCGCCCTTGATTGCTAGAACCCAGACACGTCTTGGAAACTGTCTTGTTCAGCTAGGACGGTATAGCCCGGCGGAAGAAGTCTTGCTCGATGCCGAAATGCGTTTTGCGAAACTGCAATCGGTGCGACCGGAATGGCCGACGTCCAACCATCGGGCTCTATTTGAACTTTATAAAGCGTGGAAAAAACCTGAGGAAGCAACGAAATTCAGTCCGAAGCCCTGAATCCTCAAAATCCACTTTTAATCTTGCCTGCCACGACGAGGAACCATTTTGGAATCTAATTTGGGATCCACCGGTCAATCACTGCGACTTGAGACCGACAGTGTTCAATGAAACCACGCGATAGTTATGCACTTTTCCGCTTTCTGGATTTGGGTCAGTGAATTTCATTTGAACAAGTGGCTGGACCGGTGTGTCGCTGTATTGGAGTTTCTGAAAGACAGGCCGGCCAAAGGGGTTTTTGTTTTGCTCCGGAAAATGGGCCAGGAACTGGCCGTCTCGTTCGATGACGAATCCTGCTAGGCCACTTTCCATGTCCGCTTCGGCTTCCCAGGTGAGTTCAGCGCCGCGAACTCTTACGTTCGATGGCGATGGAGGCGGGGTAGTGTCCGAAATCGCGGTGTCCGTCATGTATTGCGTCCAAGCCTTTGCAATTTGTTCATTTGGCAGCCATACAGTCCTTTCGAGCGAGCCCTTGTATGCGTCTCGCCGGACAGGTGCGGAAACCTTAACTGCTTCGCTATCCAACGATGTAATCCAAGCTTCCGCCACTGACATCGCAACGAGTGGCTCGCCATTCGTTTTTGGTAATCGTGCCGACAAACATGCGTCGAACCAAGGGATTGCAAGATAACGCTGATTTCCACATTCGTGACTCGTTAATGGATCGATCGAGACTCCCACCAGTCCCCCTTTGGATCGAAGGGTCAGAAAAAATGCTTCCGTGCCTGACCATACGCTTGAGAACCTGCCGTCCTTGACGGTCACACCTTCCTGCGTCCCTACGTTGCACATGATCGGGACTTCAAGGGCAGCCGCCGGAATGGTGTAGGGTGTTGGTTTGCCCTCGATCGCCGACAGCGCCGGCACTCCCGATCGCAACCAGGCCGCTGCCACGCGCTCTGGATGCAATAATGTCATCCCGCCCGCCCAATGTCCGCCACCGCTATGCCCCCACAGAGCCCACGGGACTGTACCAAGTTCTGGGTGTCCCGATTGTGCACTGAGTTCTGCGAGCGATCGCTGAAAAGCGGTATCCGAACCGTTGCGAGGGTCACACCATAGCTGGCAGTTCGCCTGGTCCGGCTGTTCATAAGACGGAGATATCAAGGCGCAGTTGTGCTTTCTAGCCAGTGCCTGCCAATGCAAATCAAAAGCCCCTGTCTGTCCAGATTTACATGAGCCTTCACCACATCCGTGCTGATGAACAATTAAGCCTCGAAGCGTTGAAGCATCTGGTGGGATCCAAAGGGTGAAACTTGCGGGATAACTCAATGCATCTGTGTACGATGTTACTTCATAACGGACGCGATAATATGGACGCTTTATCTCAAGCGGATTGGCATAAACGGACGTGTTGCCAACCATCCCGCTCAACATCCACCTATCCCGTGTTAGCTTGGCCGCTGTCCACTTTGCATCGTCAATCATGCCTGTCGGCTCTGGATGGTACGAGGCGACAAAAGACACGTCTGTCTTGTCCGGGATTTCAGACTCGTGGCCGGTGAGCGACAACATGGCATTGACCATTAGTCTCCTCAAATCTTCACTCTGCCAATCTAACGAAGCGCCGGCGGTAGTCGTAAACGATCGGCCCTGTTTGCCCGACGGAGCGATATAGTTTTTGAACCACGCGAACGGCATCCTCGTGTCCTTGCGTTTGTCCGTTACAGGTGTATCCGTTGGCTTGAGTCCCGAAAGAACTTGTCCATGAAACAAAACGACATCCTCGGCATTCAGACGCTCTACCGAATTGACGTCGGAGTGGCAGAAAAGGGTATCTGCAACTCCTCTGAGAACCGGATGGTTGCCCAAGGATTTATTGACGTGTGCTAACGTCGATTCCTTTTGGAAGGCTCCATAGTGGGCGATCCATGTGTCGCCGAGAATCTGTTGTCCGAAACCTCCGGGCCATTCCTTGCTTTGATAATCCCAGCTTTTGAATTTGCTCGTACTATTGGGTGGATAGCGAAAAGCGTGTGTCGCGTTGCGGATCCCGAACACTGGCTTTCCTGAGTTGACGTAGTCCACAATGTGCTGCATGTCAGCGTCCGGTAACTCGCGAAAGCGTGCAAAAATCACCATTAAGTCAGCGCTCTTCAAAGCTGCTAAGCCAGGAATATTCGAGTTGCGATTGGGTTGAATCGTCCCCGTTTCCGGATCGATAGCAAACAGCACTGTGCATTTGAAGCCATGATGCCGAGCTAAGATCTGAGCGAACATGCTCATCCCCTCCTCGGATCGGTAGTATTCCTCGCCTGTAACAAAGACTATATGTTGCGCCTTGCCAATCCCTTCCATGCCCTCGATCGTCAACCATGGATCCGCAGCTTGCGACGGCAGCTTGGCAAATAGAAGTAATACGAACAATAAAAGGATATGAATTTTCATGGCGACAAATGGGCGAGCGGGGAATGAAAGCTAGATATTAGAGCGGAGCAAAAAGGAAGTGGATAGGTAATCGGAGAACCTGGCGTCATGTCGCACCGATGGAGTCGGCGAAGCTGTGTCTCTTCACCACCCTGGCACAATTATGCAGGACAGCAACTTCGCTTGGATCGAACACTTCCGCGTGCAAGTCTAACCATGGCTGAAACTTCCGTGAGAGAATGAAAAAACCGTAAGTTCCTTCCGAAATTAAATCCTATGGGAAACCGAAAAACAACTACCCACACGAAAAAATGGTGTGTCCCTCTGTGCCCCGCTCAACCCAGGATCAACTTCCCTTGATTTTGGATCCGCTGTTATCGATTTTATGACTACGGTTTCTTATCGGCTCTCTGTTCCGTGTATTCGGTGTGTTCCGTGGTTCCTCCTAATCACGTTGGGGACCAACGTGCCACAATGGATCAACCAGGATTCGTTTCCAAGTTATGCTCGATCACTTCTTCGGAGCTTTTGGTTTCCGTGCTTTTAGTAAACAACTCTTGGCGAACAATTTTGCCGGGAATCTCATCGCTCCGCCAGAGTTTCACGGTCATTGGGCCGGTCTCGTTGCTTTCTTCCCATTCAAAAATATTCGTGTTGAAATCAATGTTACCAATCTTTATCACTTCGGCCCCGGTTTCCTTTGCTTTGGCAGAGGGCAGGAGGAACCTCGCTTCATCCATACCCTTTGGGACTCGGTAGGTGGCAGGATAGCGTACGATATCGTCTCCGTTTTCGACGGTCGGTTCATTCGGACGTTCGACGGTAACTTGGCTACCCACCAACACTTCTTCGGCGTCTTTTTTCTCAAGCCACATTTTCGTGGTAACGACCACGGTACCATTTGCATTCGAAACCAAACGCTTGCGTCTTACGAACGTCTTTTCTGGAAACTGGCTCCAATTCGCATACTCGGGATGAATGGCTTTTGGAAGAGACTCATCTACCGCAGAAACGGCTGGCATCTGAATTGTTTTTTTTGGTTCATTGACTAGATCGCATCCAAAACAAACTCCCAGACCAAGAAGCATCCAGCCCGATTTTGTCTTCATCTTCATTTGCCTTTACCTTATTTTTCAATGCGAAAAGCGTAGCCGACGCTGCTAGCGTCGGTGCGGATGCTGGCAGCATCCGCCACGATACTAAATTTATTCTGATTGGCCGCAAGCAATGTTCCTATCGCTTCTTGGCACCGTGGCTCTCCTCATCAGCCACTTTGGCATCATCCTTCTTTATTTGCGCGAGTTGCTCATCAGTGAGCTTATCCGTAGGCAACTGGATTTCGTTGCTTCCCCCACAACCGATGAAAGTCATACCAAAGAGCAAAGTTACAGCTATTCCAATTCTTTTCATAAGTTCCCTATCGATTAAACTATTGAGGTAAATATCTGTTTACGAACCAACAAACGGAATCAATCGTTGCGTGTCGAAGCACTCTCGTCAAAGTCACGGCCACAGTTGCATGCTGCCGCGTCTTCTTTCGCGATCGCAATTTTTTGCTCTTCAGTAAACTGGGTCGTCGGCAACACGACATTGGTTCGGGAATCACAACCACCAAGCAAGACAACTGCTAACAGGAGAAGACGTAAACGAAGCATATTGTCACCATGATTTGAGATTGAATTCTTTTCTTACAAACCGGACAGGACGCATATCCTGTCCGATTGAATACCATCGTTGAACTATTGCTCGTTGATAACGTTGCCGTCATCAATAACGCATAGATACATCCAAGTAAGCGCATCCACATTGAACGACGCAAACTGAACCGATCCATCGCCACGGACATAGTTCAAACCGCCTGTGTGCGAGGATCCAAAATAACGGCGCCAGACAGTTCCAGCCCCATTGAAATCAGAAGGCGTTCCTGTCGCCGGAAGAGACTTGTCCAAGTCAGACTTCGGAGGGAAGTGCCATCTTAAAACGCATTCGTCCCAGCCGGCATTGTTCCATCGTTCGTTATCGCCACCGTCACTACCCTGTCGGCTAGCTGGCAGGTGTTTTTCGGATGCAACGATACTGTTAGAAGTACCGTCGGTAAAATCGGCTAGCTTGCGCTTGGCACCTTGAGCGGACCAAACAATCGCACCCCTACGGCCACCGGTATTTCCGAAGTTCTCTGGCGTGCGTTCGTTTCGGCGCGGTGACAACCCAAGTGGAGCTGCTGGAGTATCGCCCCAGTTTTCGTGTACTTCACCTTGGTAAAAACCAGCACAGCCTGCGTAATCACAACGACCAAACAACCCTGTGCCGTAACCCGTAGGTGCCCGGCGGGATGGGCAATAGAACGATGGTATCAGAGCTCGCGCCACATCATCTTCACCGTTGTAGTTAGCAGGACGACCAGAGTGGATTGGAGGCAATGAGAAGTTTGCCAAGTTGTAGACGTTGGTAGCTTCGATGAATGGAGTAATTTTGAACCAGTGACTCCAACCGTTTGGGTGAGCTGCATTGCAGCAGGTCGTACCACTTTCGTACGCGCCAATGGGTTCGTTGTAAACCATCCCTGGCAAACTTGGGTCTCCGTCATAAGGTCCTTTGGGCAAGTACTGGTGTGCCGATTCGTGATTCAAAAAAGCTAATCCGATTTGCTTCAAATTGTTGGAACACTGCATGCGTCGAGCGGCTTCGCGTGCAGCCTGCACAGCCGGCAGAAGCAGGCCGACCAAGATTCCAATAATCGCGATGACAACCAATAGTTCGACAAGAGTAAACCCCTTGTTTCCAGGAGCGACTTTCATTCTTTGTTTCCACCCATTTTTCTTCACCATGTGAACCTCCAATTAAAATGTGCTAACTCAAAATGTCTCGCCAACAGGCGACACGCACTTTGTAGCGATACGATCAAGAGGGTCTATAGTTACGAAGCGAGATTCACAGCATCTTCAATTGCTCTTAACGGTGATGCTCGAAGAGACGAGAAATTGTTAAGATTGGGCGGTGGTTGGCATCGAGCAAGCTAATCGTGGGCGACGCTGCTATCTAGCGTCGGAGCGGATGCTGGCAGCATCCGCCACGATGCGGAGACGATGCGTTTATCCCTGATGGCAGCGAAGAGATTTGCGCCGTGCCTTTGTTATTACGAACCATCGAAAGATCGCATGACGGTGGGGACGAAAGATCGCTTCACGGTGGGGACCACCGTGCCACACTCATTAACGTACTTGACGCACTTCGACTGCATCGATGGTATCGTTTTTGTCGGTTGTGTTTCCACTTTGAGGAAACGGGGACTGTGGTTGTTTGAACTGCGACGCTGCATTCGCCAAGCGCTCTTTAAACAATTCGCCAGAGCAAACCAGGAAGACCATCACCGCAATGATAACGAGTGACCAATTCCAAAATATTCCGGTGACAAACATCATTACCGCCATCACCTGTCCGACTCGAGCTGCTGAGCGTGTCGCCTGAGAGTAAGGCATCACCATCGCAAGTAAACTTCTCAAAACCCGGCCACCGTCCATTGGAAAGGCCGGTAGCATATTGAATACCGCTAACACGAGGTTGGCAATGAAGAGTTGTTCCATTGGGTCCAGCGCGACGATTCCTTCTAGCGATACTTGTTCCAAACTCGCTCGAATCGACAGTCCTAAGAATAGAAATGCAGCGATGACTAAGTTGACCATCGGCCCTGCGATAGCCACGATCAATTCCGCGAAGGGAGAACGCGTAAAATCGGCCATGCGAGCAACGCCTCCGATGGGATACAAGGTAATATCCAACGTCGGTATGCGAAACCATTTACCGGCAATTGCATGCCCCATCTCATGGAGGAACACACATCCAAAGATGGCAAACACAAATCCGATCGCGGAGGCAGCCACACCCAGTCCATGTCCGATGTTGGATAGTCCGACATAGAGTGCTAGAAACCAAAAGGTCCAATGTATGTAGACCTTGATCCCGAGCAGTTTTCCCAAATAAACGGTTTGAAACATATTCCTTCATCGTCAATTCAAAAGTGAAAGCGTTGCACACGGTTGTTGCCGGAGTCAACGACGTAAATACGGTTTTTGGAATCGACAGCTGCAGCCCAAGGCTGATTGAGTTCTCCTGGTCGATTGCCAGCCACACCCCAACTAGCAAGCGACTTGCCATTGCGATCCAAGTTTTGTACGCGATGGTTTCCAAACTCACTTACGATGATGGACCCGTCATTTGCCAAGATCAACCCATAAGGATATTGGAATTCGCCCGGCGACTGGCCTTGCTTGCCAAGGATCGCCACCGAACGAGGTTTGCCTTCACGCCAATCAATGACCTGGATTCGGTGGTTGCATGAGTCTGCTACCCACAGAAGGCCATCCTGATCAACGGATAAACTCTGAGGTCGACTGAATTGAAGCGGTCCATCTCCATGCTCACCCATCCGATCTATATATTGGCCGTTGCTGGAGTATTTGTGAATACGATCGAATTCGCCGTATTCGCCGCAATAGTATTCACCGGTTATCGTCCGGACAATGTCGGTAACAAACGCAAACTCTCCCGGATCCGGACCATTGGTGCCACCGATCGTGCGCTCTTTGATAAGTTCGCCGTCAGGCGTATAAAACAAAAAGCGATAATAATGCGTGTCGGCCACCATGATCGTGCCATCCGTATCAACGCTCATGCCGGTCGGCTTTCCTGAATCAATTGCCGGCGTACGCCAACCAAGAATAAACTTTCCTGCATCGTCGAACTTCTGAATGCGGCCGGTTTTGTCGACCACATAGATCCTGTCGTTTGAATCGATGGCGATTGCTCGTGGCTTTTGAAATCGACCGTCCGAAAGCCCTCTTTGTCCGATTGTTAAATCCAATTCCTTCTGGGAGCCGCTTTTATTGTTACTTGTACAACCGCTATGGAATACAAAGCTTGGAGCAACACAAACCCCGGCTGCCAAACTTTTGCCAGTCAGGATGAAAAACTCGCGGCGGGAGCGGTTAAGACCAACACCCTTAGGCTGACCGAAAGGTCGTTCAAGTGTCATTTGTACGCGATCTAACTGCTATATCTGGATTGTTTGGGGAATCGACCTATTCAGGCATATGGGATATCATACCGTCATCGAAACGGAATTGCGAAATCAGTTTCGCTGATTTGAGCCCCATAAACCTTTGCCAAAGCATTTGCTAACTCGCGTATGACGAAGATTCTGGATTGGAGGAAATCAGACGATCCACGCGATATTGTTCATTTGGGGGTACAAGCCCTTGCCGAGGGACATGTAATTGCATTGCCGTCGAATTATTCGTACCTGCTTGTAGCCAGTGGGTTGCACGCATGCGCGATTGATCAATTAAGTCAAATTGCCATCCGCTCTGGAAGTGGGGCTATATCCCTATTGGTTCGATCGGCTGACGAGACTCTTGATTATTTCCCGGATATAAGCTCTGCAGCCAGAAGACTTGCCAGGAAAGCTTGGCCCGGGCCTGTCATGCTGAGCATTCGAGACTCTCATGCCTCCAGCGTGTTGCGATGTTTGGATGAACGCGTGTGCAAAGCACTCCAAGACTCACATAGTCGGATTCGAGTTTGGCAACCACACCATGCGGTTCTTGAACACATAGGTAGGCTCTGCTCGGGACCGTTACTGAGTGTCGTTGCTCGCGACCGGAAGGGTGCTGTATTGAGAACTGTTGAACAACTGAATCCTGAAGAAAGCGTGCTTGCGATCGACGATGGAAGTGTTCTCACGCCTGGCGAGCCAACGGTTGTGGCAATCGACGGCATCCGTGGGCAAGTCATTCAACCGGGCATGGTGGATGAAAATGGGCTGCGGCTGGTTTCTCAGTGGAGCGTTCTCTTTGTCTGCACTGGCAACACCTGTCGATCTCCGATGGCACAGGCCATCATGGAAAAAAAGATTGCCGCAAAGTTTGGTAAGATGACCATTGCAGGAGAGTGTCCTATTGTCGCATTGTCAGCTGGCGTGTCTGCCTTTGGTGGCGACCCCGCTTCGCATGGAGCCTTAGCAGCAATTCAGCAATTCGGTTCAACTCTGGATGGACACCAAAGTACGCAGTTGACTGCGCATTTGGTCGAACAGGCAGACTTAATTCTGGCGATGGGGCAACGGCATAAACACGTTATCGTTTCGCAATGGCCTTCGGCTGCGTCGAAAGTCCATCTCATTTCACCCGATGGGGGCGAGATCAGTGACCCCTTTGGCGGGCCATTGGAGGCCTACCAAAAGTGTGCGCAGCAATTGGATAAACACACCGATTATTGGATCGATAGACTCGATACGGAAAGTCTCGTCCAATGGGTTTAAGAAATTCGATTCATCCCAATCATGATGTGGAGTATGGAGAATGAGAATCGCCGTCGGTAGCGACCACAGAGGTTTTCAAATCAAAGGCAAGCTGATTACGCTGCTAACCGCTGATGGACATGAAGTCGAGGACTATGGCACCCAAAGCGACCAAGCTGTCGACTACCCTGATTTTGCAGTTGTCGTTGCAAAACGAGTGGCGGATGGCTTGGTTGAACGAGGTATACTCATTTGCGGAACGGGCTTTGGCATGGCTATCGTCGCCAACAAATTCAAGGGGGTGCGTGCAGCTGCCTGCTGTGACGAAGTGATGGCGGAAATGTGCCGTCGCCACAACGACGTGAACGTGCTCTGCTTGCCCGGCGATCTGATCGGCGATCGACCCGTTGGCGATCTCGTTCGCATTTGGTTGGCAACCGAGTTCGAAGGAGGCCGTCACTCAAGACGATTGGAAAAAATTGCTGGGATCGAAAAAAAGGAATTGAGCTGAAAAAGTTCCAATCTCTCGCAACGAATCGACAGTCATCGCCATTTTTGACAATACTCAGCCGATGAGTATCCGTGGATTTCTGAGCCGATGAGCGTATTGCAAAAGGATTTCCTTGCACCGCATTTGCTGGCTGAAATGCAGTCGACACAAGTAGACAGGCTGGATGCCGATCCCACAATGCTACGTCACATGCGACCAAATCTATCGGCCAATGCTCGGCGGATTATTGGCAAAGAAATCGCGTGGACCACGATTGGTGTAGTAAGGGTAAGCTGTCTGCGGTGCCGTCACGCCGGACCCCACGTTTGGATCGGTACGGTATTGGCTATGCGAAAGATGAGCACCGTAGTCGGTACCGCCTCGTTGCCAAGCAACGTTGCATGGACGGCATCCGATTGGACCGTTGCAGCTATTGCAGCGATTGTTGTGAAGGCAGCCACTGGACATGGCAAGGGTTATTCCAAATAGGGCGAGCGATAGAATGCCGCGTTTCATGTCTTAGTCCTTTAGTGTTTCTCAGTGGCTGGACTTGCTTGATCCAGACTCGCGTTCTACGGGTCGTTTTGTCTAGCCATCCTAGGATCGAAACAATTGGCACTCTAAATCCAATCCGCCCAACCCGCCCTGCACAAACTACCTAACTTACCGAGTCCACCACTGCACCGTTCGAGCATACAGTGGCGATGCGATCTATCGTGGATTCGGCCTTCTCGGCCCTGGATTACCCGGTGGCGGGCCACGACGTTGTGCGAGGCTTGGAAATTTACTTGCGGCTTCCAACAGCTGCTTCTTCAAACGTTCGCCAGTCTCAACATTTTGGTCCCATACGTTGATGGATTCGCGAGGATCGGTTCTTAAATTGAAAAGCGAAAGCCGACCATCCTGGTTTTGGATCAGTTTCCAGTCGCCATCGAAAATCGCAATGTCCGAACCAGCGACAATGAATGGTCCATTGACTAGCTCATGATTGTTGCGAAGAGCATTCCATACGCTTTTCCCATCTAATTTTTGATTCGCTTCCAAGGCAATGCCGGTAGCCGATGCAATGGTTGGATACAAGTCTTGGGCGGTGGTAACCTGTTGACTGGTTGCTCCTGGTTCAATATGTCCGGGCCAACGCATCATGCAAGGTATTCGGATTCCACCTTCATAGACGGAACCCTTGCC
>JANLRK010000790.1:0-3734 GCA_031361585.1 Pirellula sp.
TCGAAGAAATCCACGGCGCGATGTCCTGCTTAAAACTGGACTTTGACCGCTTCACGCTCTGCCGGAGCAGTGATTTCAAACATTTTTGCGGGCACAAAACGACCAAAGCCTGCCACCAAATTACTAGGGAAACTTTCGCAGGCAATGTTGTATGAAGCCACCGCGTCATTGAAAGACTGCCTCGCGAACGACACCTTATTTTCGGTGCTTGTCAGCTCCTCTTGCAATGCCAACATGTTCTGATTTGCTTTAAGATCCGGATAGGCTTCGGCCAATCCGATGAACTTCGTGAGCGAGCCTGCCAATGCCACTTCGGCTGTCGAAAGATTTTGGATTGCATTAGGATCGCCAGGGTTGGCAGCGGCTTGCTGACCAGCGGAAAAAGCAGTGTTGCGAGCCCGAATCACGGCGTCGAGCGTTTCTTTCTCATGCTTCATATATCCCTTAGCGGTCTCGACTAAGTTTGGGATCAACTCGTAACGCCGTTTCAGCTGAACATCGATTTGGGCAAAGGCATTTGCAAATCGGTTTTTTAACGAGATTAAGTTGTTGTAGAGCGAAACTAGGTAAAAGAAAAACAATAGCACGACCGTGCCCATGACCACCAAACCGATTATTACTCCGCTCATGTTGAAAACCTTTGTCGATGTAGGATTGTTACCAAATCGGAACCAAATCGGTCAATCAATATACACGGTCCGAACGAGATTGACGGCATGAAACAAGTGCGTACCGAGAATTTCCCGGCAGTTCCCCCGTCTCGTTCCGATGTTGGATTCACGTAGGTCCGGCTGTCGTCAGCCGGACACGCGGTATGCAATCTTCGCATTACGAAGTCCTGCCCGAGTTGCTTTCAGCCTGAGGACAGGCTGACTTACGTGATTGCTTTCAGCCTGAGGACAGGCTGATCTACGTGCGATGTTCGGCTAGAAATTTCAGTTGGTGATACATGACCCGCGTGATCGGTGATTGGACACTGGCTCGCTCGGCTGCTCGCAACGCATTTCCGAAGATAGCCTCCACTTCGATCGGTCGACCGGCTAAGAAATCAAGCCGCATACTACTGTCATACGGAACCATCTCATCGGTATCGGCCATCAAGTACTTTACAAATTCCGGTTCAATGGTGTAGCCGCAATCGTTAGCGGTCTGACGCACTTCGCGAATAATGGATTCGGCCAATGCACGAGAATCCGGTGATTGCATGATGCGTTTCGTACTAGCGTTGAGAATCACCGATAGGCCATTGAAGGGAATATTCCACATGAGTTTGCGCCAACGAGCTAACGTGAGAGATTCTGTTGTATTGCAATCAATGCCCGCCGTAGTCATTTCCTCTTGAATCGACTTCAACCGTTCCATCGACGGCCCAGGTTCGGAATCGTCGAGACCACGATACGGCCCCATTAAAATCCTCCCGTAATCGAGATGCCGTATATGTCCCGGTCCAACTTTGTTGGAACACAGAAAACAGCATCCGCCCGCCACTCGCCCGGGACCAACAACATCCCTGGCCACTTGCTCAACGTGCAACCCATTTTGCAACACGAGTACGATCGAATCGCCATGCAACAAATCTGGAAGCAACTCGGGCAACAGATGATTCTGCGTGCTCTTTAGTGCTACCAGGATGCAATCGCATTTGGGCATGTGGTGGACGCTGGCATACACGTTCACAACAGGTAGATGGAAATCACCCATTTTACTTTCGATGCGTAGACCGTGCGACCTGATGTGAGCGGCATCGGATCGGGCTAGAAAATGAACGTCGCTCCCCGCACGCGCGAGCAGCCCGCCATAAAAACCTCCCAATGCCCCTGTTCCAATAACCCCAAATTTCGTCATGAACCGGGTATTTCACTTTCGTTTGTATGCTACCGTCTCACGACAGTTCTGCCGGATAGGCGTTTGATGAGCCCTCGCATTTCCAGGACACTCAAGGTACTCAACACACGAGGTACCGGTAGTTTCGATACCGATATCACTTGATCGACATCAGTAGGCATACTATCGATGGCTTGCAACACGGCATTTTCAATTTCATTGAGCTGCAATTCCGCCGGATGATGAACCACATTGCCATCGCCCAGTGCAGCCTTCTCCACTAGGGGCCCTAGGTGTTCGATAACGTCCTCAGCATCCTGTATTAGAATGGCCCCGTCCCGAATAAGCTGATTGCAACCTCTCGACATGCGAGACGTCGCCGGACCAGGTACAGCAAAAAGATCGCGACCTTGCTCGCCAGCATGCCTCGCGGTAATGAGCGAACCTGATCGATCTGCGGCTTCGACAACAATCGTACCCAGGCTCAAGCCGCTAATGATGCGATTGCGTTGCGGAAACACACCGGCCTTGGGTTTAGAAAATGGATGTGTTTCGCTTAATAACACGCCGTGCTCGACAATTTGTTCGGCAAGCTCCTTATGCTCGGGCGGGTAGATGTCCGTGACGCTACTACCGAGAACTGCGATCGTTCTGCCGTTGGATTCAATTGCTCCACGGTGGCATATCGCGTCAATTCCTCGCGCTAGGCCGCTAACGATCGTGATCCCATATCTGGCCAACGCTTTGGAAATGCGTTCGGCCATAGTGCGTCCATAGTTTGTACAATGGCGAGTCCCGACCATGGCGATCGAGAGCTGGTCAGTCTGGTGAAATGTCCCGCGAACAAATAGCATCACCGGGGGGTCCGGCAACTCAGCCAACAACCTTGGGAATTGAGGATCTCCTGCTAAGATGATTTTGACGCTATGCTCGCCGCAATGATTGAAAACGCGTTCGGCTAGATCGCTCGTGCGAGAGTCTCGAACGAGCGAGGATAGCTTAGGGCCGATCCGTGGCACGTGACCCAATTGAGCAAGTGTCGCTTTAAGGACATCGGATGCCGAACCAAAGTGATCGACAAGTCCAGCTAGCAAGCGGGGACCAACTCCATTGACTAGAGCAAGCTTGATAAACGACTCGCGATCCTCGTCAGGTACCGAACGAATTGGCGGTAGCCAATCGGCAGTGTCTTCATCGCTGACATAGTCCAGAGGTTCTCGATCCTCATCGACTTGATCTTCGGGCAATTCGATCGGCGGTGAAAGATCGAACAAGAATCCAGCTTGCAAGTGTTTTTCTGGCGTGGTCATTGCATTTTCCAGGGTAGCTTAGTGCGGGCGGGAGACACCGTAAACGTGCGACCAATACTTTGCAATCGCTTTCGCGCCCGAAATAAAACACCGGCCATCCGTTTGACCTGTGAGGTATCCTAGTGCATCCATTGGCGGGGCTTTGTCTAAGATCAGCACCGGACAGTTTTGATTGTCCTTGCCGATCAGCCCAACGATCTCGGAACGAGGGGACGGAAAGTCGGAGTAACGAATGTCGAGAGAGTACTTGAGTTTTGGAAAATAACTCAACACTCCTGTGATCATGGCGCAATCAGGGCAGAAGTAGGGTAGACCTGGTCCATCAGGGAAATCTTCTTTGAGCATAAAAAGTATATCTCGCGCCAAGATCAAGTCTCCTTATCGGTGTTCTAGGAACCGTCGCCCAATCGGTCCGACATGTGTTCGACAACATTCTACTGATTTGTTTCGGCGCGTGTTCGAACGCAGTCTACGCAGCGCAAAGTCGCACCCGGCAGGTGCGACCTACCGGTAGGTCGCACCTGCCGGGTACGACTGGGTCGGGCAAAGCAGGAAATCACCAATGATTTCATTTGCGGAAATACTTCACAGCGTTGCCAT
>JANLRK010000823.1:0-2389 GCA_031361585.1 Pirellula sp.
GTTCCCGCCGCATTGAAACTGCTCATGGAGCCAGCTTCGGTAATTCCCTCTTCGAGAATTTGGCCATCGCTGGCCTCCTTGTAGTAACCGGTATTCTGCTCCAAGTTCTTTCGATCGATAGGCTCATAGAGCTGGCCGGCATGAGCATAGATACCAATATCGGTAAACAAGCCTTCCATCCCAAAGGTTCGCGATTCGTCCGGAACTATTGGGACAATGTACTTTCCGATGGTGCTGTCTTGCACAAGGCGTTTAAGCAATCGAACGAATCCATTTGTCGTACTAATGGACTTTCCCTCGAATTGGAGGGACATGAACTTGCGAAAGTCGTCAATGTTTGGCGTTTCGAGCTTAGGATGCAACGTTGGCCGGCTAGGAACCGGTCCACCTAGTGAACGTCGACGGTCGAGTAAATACTTGATCTCGTGACTGGAGGCAGGTGGTTTGTAAAACGGCGCATTCGCAACCTCGTCATCCGAGATTGGAATTCCAAATCGGCTTCGAAACTCGAGCAACTCTTTGTCGTTCATCTTCTTTTGGTTGTGAGCAATGTTGCGGCCTTCACCAGCTTCTCCCAAGCCATAACCCTTGATCGTCTTGGCCAAAATGACCGTCGGTTGGCCTGTGTGTTCAACCGCGGCTTTGTACGCGGCGTAAACTTTTTCAGGGTCGTGACCGCCTCGCTTCATCTTTTCAAGTCGTTCGTCCGAATAGTTCTCGACCAACTTGAGAAGCTCAGGGTACTTGCCAAAGAAGTGTTCACGAATGTAGGCACCGTTCATGCCGACATACTTTTGATACTGGCCGTCAACCACCTCGGTCATGCGCTGCGCTAACAGTCCTGATTCATCCTTGGCGAGCAGCGCATCCCAATCGCCGCCCCAAACAACCTTGATCACATTCCAACCCGCACCGCGGAATATGGCTTCAAGCTCTTGAATGATCTTGCCGTTGCCTCGAACGGGGCCGTCGAGGCGTTGCAAATTGCAGTTTACCACGAAGATGAGATTGTCGAGCTTTTCGCGCGAGGCAAGCGTGATCGCTCCTAATGTTTCGGGTTCGTCGCATTCCCCGTCACCGAGGAAGGCCCATACCTTTTGTCCTGAAGTGTCTTTGAGTCCACGATCCTTGAGGTATTCATTGAAACGAGCTTGATAAATCGCCATGATCGGACCAAGCCCCATCGAAACCGTTGGGTATTCCCAGAAGTCGGGCATAAGCCATGGATGCGGATAGCTACATAGGCCACCACCGGGTTGCAGTTCTTGCCGAAAGTTCTCGAGCTTGCCTTCAGGCAAGCGTCCTTCGAGAAAGGCACGCGAGTACATGCCGGGCGATGCGTGCCCTTGAAAATAAATCAAATCTCCCGAGTAGCCTGATTCACCACGCCCTCTGAAAAAGTGATTGAAGCCAACTTCATAGAGAGTTGCACTGCTAGCAAAAGTACTGATGTGGCCTCCGACTTGTCCGCCAATTAGACCACCATGGTTATCGGTTTTCTTGTTGGCCCGAACCACCATGGCCATGGCGTTCCAACGAACGATGCTCTTGATGCGGCGTTCGGTTTCGCGATTGCCTGGGTACGCAGGTTGCTTGTCGGGCGGAATGGTATTGACGTAAGGGGTGTTGGTCTCGATGGGGATCTCTACACCATCGCGGCGAGCTCGATTCTCTAACGCCTTGACTAGGTAACGGACGCGATCTGCCCCTTTGCTCTTGTAAACGTAGTCGAGCGATCCTAACCACTCACTGGTTTCGGCTGGATCGAGATCGACCTGTGCTTCGACTTGGCCAGAGGCGGCCATCACCGCAGGGTCTACTTCGCCTAAGAGTTTCGCATCTGCCATAAGAGTACGTTTCTTTCTCGATCAATATTTTCGGAACTGCCCTCCCGGAACGCAGGGGTGCGAGACGGCAGCATTTACGTTCGTCGCAAAACCCAGTATTGTCGCGAAATTGCTGGGCTGAGTAAAGGTGCATCGCATTTAACATGGAGACGTGTGCGAAAATAGAAAAGCAGTCCTTTGATGGCCACTAACGGTAGATAAGTAGCCATTAAACCGGCTGTTGATCAGGAATTGCTGTTGCTAAATTTCAGAGAATTCATCGTCGCTCCAAATTCTGGCGAATTCGGCGTCGTCGTTGAGAAAGGAAAAGCTGAATTGCCAATTATTCTCGCGCAGCCGCGAAGGCTTTATGTCGGCTATACTCGGTTACCTTTTCACCTGGATGTCAGCATTCCAAGGCCAATTGGTCGTACTCTTTCCCCCCCCAGAATGAATTCATGCCAGAGGCAGCTATCACCAAACCGACCGACTTGCAGGTGACCCGAGAAACCGTTGAGAGTCTGGCGGTCGCCTTCATTTTGGCTTTGCTTTTCAAAGCTTTC
>JANLRK010000828.1:0-2514 GCA_031361585.1 Pirellula sp.
GTTTTATCCGGTAGTGGTAGAAATTCACGCCATGAAGGGAAAAAAGCTCATAACCCAGAGACATGCTGTTCAAATCCGGAGCTAAAGGTTTGACGAGTGGTAGCGAACGAATTCCAGTGGGTTTTGGGAAAGTGAGATTAAGGAGCGCATTCGCGGCGTTAGTTGGCAAAATGCTTGGGAATCAACCATTGTGGAAGGAGCATGGCTCATTACCTGGATGGAACAACGTTGTGGATACGGTCTAATTCCCGATCGTAGCAAAATCATTTCCGACCCCGGAAAGTCCACAGTGGATGGGCAGCGGGCTACCCACCAAAGCTTGTCGGAGGAAATATGACGCTTGCACAGTAAGCGTCATGCTCGTAATCCTCCAGATTCGTGAATTTCGATGCGATTGCCAAACGGGTCGCGCACAAAGAAACGCTTCCATGGTGCGGGTCGGCCATTGTCAATCTCTACGCCTGCGGCCTTCAACTTGGCTCTCAAACCATCCACGTCGGCACACTCGATGCCGAAGTGCCGCTGAGTATCAGGTCCGAAATGCTGCTCCTCTACTGAGAGGTGAATATCGAGTCCACCTGCATCAAACCAGACGCCGCCTCGAGTTCGAAGCAGCTCAGGCTTGGGGATCTCTCGTAGGCCAAGTTGTCCGCCGTAGAAAGAACGGGCAATGTCCTCGCTTCCCTTCGGCATGGTCACATTGATATGGGAAAGTTGCATGGAGTGTAAAGACGCCTAACTTTTACTTTTCCCGGTTGGGACTGTTTCCATAGAAGTTTGCACAGTTGATGAGCTTGGCGACGGAATTTCCACAGTTGAGGTGCTAGTCCCGAATCCAGCCTCAGTCCAACCTGTGGAAGCGGTAGTCACTGTTGCTGGCTAGCGGCTACGGAAGAGTCTGGTCGCTACGATTTTGGCTAATTGTTGACGGTCATTCAGGCTCGTCACCGGTTGTCCAAGCAAAATCTGCTGTACACCAAGTACTGAGAACCCTGCATTCCACATTGCAGGCAATCGATTGCCGATAATCATAATCGATTCATTCTTGTCAACGGTTTCCGTACGGCCGTTTCGCGTCCGATGAGTTTCGTCATTCTCAACTTCAATATCCTGGTTTTTACCCATGCTCATTAACCTCGATATCTTCAAACGGTCGGCAAGGTTGGTAACAATTTCTCCAGCAAACAGTTGCCGCGAGCTGAAATGCGAGATGCCTCGACGAAGTAGTTCAAAGGCGGCAGCCTTGCTTAAACTTTTAAGGACTTCGTTAGAAACTAATTGCATTTTCATTTCTCCTCTTCGTAATCTGACTTGAATTCGCCACATTGGCGTTTAATTCAGGTACCCGGCGAACGAAAAGTTCTTTCAAGGATTTCCAACTTTTTATCGAAATGGTAAAGGAAATCGAAAACCGATTGGTAATTAAGGATCTAAACAAAGAGTAGTGTGCTGCTTACAAATCGCAGAAGCGTGTCGGAGGGAATCAGACGCTTGGCTCAATGGATCGGATTAGCAATTGCTACGGTAGCTGCTAGGATGCTGGCTAGGTCGATCCTGCAGGAGTACGACGCTTTCACAGTTGATGAGCTAACATGCATCCTGCCGAATTCTGGAAGCTAGCAGCTAGGCACATCCTGGTGGAAATCGCAGAAGCTTGTCGGAGGAAAGCGAACGTTAGCTAAAGGAAAAGGTGGCGCCGAAAGGAAGCGGCGAAATCCGGCCACTATCCCGATTGCTTGGTTATTCGCCGTGCGCGTGACGGGCCACAACTGCATCGTACAATGAACCTGGCGTCGGTGCAGAGCCTTTTGGCCACGGTATGACGTAGTCTTCGGCTTGTTCCTTCGGAATCATTTGAGTAGATGTTCCGAGCTGCAGGTTTCCATACAGAGATATAATCAGCTTGTCATCAGCAAAGCGGATGGTTGAAATTCGAGTGCCCATTGGGCCATCCCAAACCGCTCCTGTCGCGTGCGTAAAGTCCTGCAAGACAACTCCATCAGAGTAGCCAGTCTCTGGCGGATCAAGTCCGGTCCATTCCTTCGTTTTGTGCACGCTTTTTACCAAACGAGATACGCCGTCAAATGCAATCGTATCCGTTGTATTAGCCTTTGCCTGGACAATTTCCGCGGCTCCTGTCGGTCCATATGCGGCAACCAAAACATCAATGCCAGTGGAGTACTTGGTGTTAATCTCATTGTCGATCGACTTATGGAAAACGTTTGCCGCGTGACTACGCATTGATGCAGTACGAGCCGAGTAAAGGGTGCAAAGAATTGCTACAACGATTGGCAAGCCGATGGTGAGTGAAAACAGTGAGAATTTCCGCATAGCTAAGTCGCCTTCTCAAAACTATCGGTTCAACCTGGATTCATTCGAGACGCAGGAATAATGCCGCAGATCGTGAAACTTTCTTACTTCGGATAACTTGTTTTTATCCCGATTTGGGACGGCTATCCCTGAATCTTGGGGAATTATCCCTGATCTGTCAAATCTATTATCCCTGACTCGATC
>JANLRK010000028.1:0-2276 GCA_031361585.1 Pirellula sp.
AGGGATCGATCGACCGATTGGATGGCGGGTGCTTGAGGGCGTTGCGATCGTAACATCTCTAACTCCGTTCGAGGGGAATCCCAGCCTTCGGCGATAGCCCTGGCTTCAATGCCTGCATCCCGACCATCGCAAATCTTCCGAATGGCAGCGATTCGCTTGAGTTCGTTTGCCATCGAGGCGCGTAAATTTGTGACGGCATCTGCACCGGAGGGGATATTTCGTTGAACAGGACTTTCGTCCAACGGTGGGGAATCGCTTAACGATCCCATATCGATCTTGCTGTGTGCGACTGCAAACATCTGTCGCAGTGAATCGGTTTGCGATGCGGACAGGGTGTCAGCATCAAAACCATGGATTCCCAGCCAGGCGTCGAACGCAGTTGGTTTCTCCGTAGTGGACTCGACGCTGGACTGGGTGCTTGTTGCGTCTTGGGAGGCAGCGATCTGGGCGCTGGTGTTGTCATCTGCACCCAGTACAACGAAACTGACCTCGCCCAGCATGGATCGCCTTGCCACATTGATGGGACCAGTAACTTCTTGGCCATTGACGATTGTCGACTTGCCTTCGGCCACGAATTCCACTTGGTCTGCTCTTGCGCCAATGGACGCTTGCCAAGCAAACCCCTTGTCGTTGAGCGAAATGACTTGCCGAGCCTTGGGGGAATCACCCATGACTTGTCCGGCCACAATGAGCGTATTGTTCATCACCGCGATGGAATCGGTCTGTCCAACGACGAAATCCACATCTCGAGTGTGGTCCAGCAAAATCGGTCGTCGTTGCTTGCCCATCTGCATCCCTTGCAAATCGACCACGACCGGATAGCGCCAGCCAGTCAACTGCATCGGGCCACCCGTGTACGCAGTCATCGTGAATCGACGAAGGGTGGTTTCATTGCCGTCCGAAGGTGCCGCTTCGAACTCAACCGAGCAGGCTTGCAGATTGAGAAGCTTGTCCTCCGACTGCGCGAGGATATTGAGCTCGGATGGTAATGGACTATTCATCGTTAGCAGCTGGGTCACTGAGAGACTCCTCGTTGACATCGGGGGGAAGTACAGGCACCGGAGCGCCGGGTAGCGGGCGAGTCGGTGTAAAGAATCCCAGCAAAGTCAGCTGCGGTTTCTGCGGCTGCAATCACTGCGAGTGTGAAGCGACGCAACTGTGCGAAAAGTGGAAGTGCGGGTGTGATCTCGGGGATGCCACGCACTTGGCCAGGGCGATCCACACGAAAGAGATGCAACATCGCATTGGTCGCAACGGTTCCGAATTCTCCCCACGCAGTTCCGGTGTCGCCTGGATGGGACTTGAGTACGTGGTAAAAGACAGGGTTTCCGAATGCGTCGAATTGAATGCCGTCGATGTAGTTGGATAATCCAGTCACGCCGAATGGAGTGGTCACTTGGTCTGCCTCGATGAGCATCAAATCCAACTGAACTGGCGTTTGGACGCTTGGGTTGCTGGTCATAATGCCGAAGGCTTCCCCATCTCCACAACAAGCCAACTTCATCGTTCGAAGTTTTTCAGCCAGACCGACTGCATTGGACCAGCGGCTGAACTCAATTTCGATAATGCGATTGGCTGCTGGATCGTCGGTCAGCATTTGGAGGCGAGGACCGGTACCAACAATATCATTGGCCAACGTCAGCGAAATACCTCGGGCGTAGCTGTTGTTGGCAATCTCGTAGCGGGCTCGATTGCGTAAGGTTCGCCGAATACTGGCTCCATTGGCTGTCTTGGCTGACAAGCCATCGGCGGCCGACCAATGTCTGCGATTGTCATCGTTGGTGACCGCCGCATCGTAACGAGCATCCACGCGAGTCTTAAATGAGAAAGGCTGTCGGAACAAGCTTCCACCATGCGACGGACGGACGGCCCGACGAGGTCTATTGCTAAAGATCCCTGACAAGTATTGGAACATCCGTGTCTTTCCTTGAGTGTCGCTGTTCCGACAGCCTATTTCCGAAATTTCAAATTCTTGGTTAGTCCGCGCCGGGTGGCACGATCTTGTTGAATCGCAATCCACGATTCTTGGTCTTGGTCGCTTGTTTGGAGGCGAGGTATTTGTCAGCTTCGATTTGATCCTTGAGGTTATGCTGTTCGACACTGCCAGCATCACCCGAAGCTTTGGCTGGCGCCTTGGCGTTGTCTCGAATGCTGTCTTCTAGATCGTCTGCCATGGTGCCAACGTGAATCGAGTAATGAAATGGTCCCCTACCTATAGGGTTACGCGAAAAGACGTTCAGTTGACGGATTCCGCGCGGAATTATTTTTCAGTGATG
>JANLRK010000064.1:0-8553 GCA_031361585.1 Pirellula sp.
CTTTTATAACCACGACTATTCAAAATGCGATTCGAGTAAATCGACCAAATCTAGATCGATCTGTGCCGCGAAATTTAACATCGGCAAGTGTTTTAGCTCGAGCGCTTTCTTTAGACCTGCAAACGTCGAATTGAACGCATCACGAAGTCCTTTGTTATCGACCTTTTCCTTAATCGCGTCCCACCACTTTTCTCCTTCGACAACCGTCAACTTCATGGCATCCCAGTCAGGTGTCGTCGCAGCCGCAAGGACATGGAGACGAAAGCCGACATAGTCCAATAAGCTAACTTCCTTTGGCACCTCCAGTTTTGTACCGTCGAGGCTTTCGGCTAAAAGTCGGAACATTTCAACGGCATTGACGGCAACAGAGTAGTGATTATTCGCTTTTGCTGCATCCTGAATGGCCTTAAGTAGTTGTTTGTGTTTTTCCAGCGCGTAGGGGGGCAACGCTTTCAGGACTTCTGCCGCCCCAGACTCCGCTTCGCCGAGCGATTTTTTCACGCCCTTCGCAGCCTTTGAGAGGGCTGCTTCGGCCATATCTTCAAACGGAGACATGGCGTCAAGCAAAGTTTCGTTCTTTGAAGTCGCATCTTGGCAAAATGTCGAATCGACCATGCCAAAACCAATCGTAACTACGGCAAAACAAAAACATAGTGAAGTCCTAACCATTTTCTATCCATCCTTTTCTAATTTACTCTAGAAACACAAATCACTCTTCGTCAATATAAAAGTAAAAATCCCGATATTCTTCCATAGGGATTGCTCCATCATTTTAACGGTTTCGCATTCGCGATGATTCCTCGCCTCAGGCTCAATAACAAATCGATTGGTAGTTTTTAATCTGCCGCTCGCCTTAAATTGGCGTTCGCGCTCATCTAGAATTGAGCAATAGTGAAATGGAACGACGGACTCTGAAGTCCATCGTTTATAGGCAATGTTAACATCGCTGCAACGAATTGGTTCCCTATTGCGTCACTTCGCCTTCAACGATTCGTGCGACTTCAGGAACACATCGCCGTCATGTGGCTGTTCCCGCACAACACCAACACCTCGTGCGTAGTACTTGTATTCGACGGTTCCATCAGCCAAGTCTTCCTTGACTTTCACGCAGTTTTCGTAGGTTCCAAAAGGCGTTTTGACAGTCTCGGTTATCGACACGACCTCGTTCTGCTCGCCAATCTCGTCTGAAACGTCTTCCGTACGCCATTTTAGTCCAACGGTAGGCTTCGCTGCAAAAATGACTCCTGGCACTGGCGTGTCTTTGCCATACAACCAACTTCCGTCGTGACCGATGATTTTGCCATCCTCATATTCATCCACGTCTTCGCCCAAGTAGAAGACAGTACCGTTGTCATCTTGGGCAAAGTAATCGAGAGCGACTTCAATAAGCTTACCATCTTCGTACGCTCGGTCTTCGAAGACGAGCGTCTCAACCATTTGTTCACCGATCTTAAACAACTTCTTCATCTCGGGCTTGGCTGTCCGTTCGACACGAAACTTGGCTCCACCCTCCATCCCTTCGAGAATATCTTGCTTTGTGCTGGAAAGCGGGAGAAACGGGTTGGTAATGTTTCTAGGATTACTGAACTTCACACCTTTCAAAACTTCCTCGCCTCGAGCAGCCCGTTCTGCCGCAGCATCTGCAGCACCGTCTGTCTTGGTTTCGACGAGCTTGCCATCTTCGGTGATAACCAGGTCAATTATTCTCCCGCCTTTTTCTTTGATCTCCGCTTCATAGACTTTCTTTCCATCTATTTTTTTAGGTTCTAAATCGACGACCATCCCTGACTTTCCGCCCTTGGCGAGCACTGTATCGCGAACAGCCTTTGGTAGATCGTCCCATTTCTGCGGCTCCCCTGCGAACGCAGCGCTGAAACCCAGGAACAACATCATCGTCATCGATACTTTCTTGAACATCGCAATTCTCCTTGACTAGGCATTTGACTTTCAAACGTGACTCGCACTCGGCAATTTTCGGTACCGCAAAAACCACGAACTGGCGAAATATACTCTTGGAACATGAGAGCAGCCTGAGAACGGAAATATTTTTCGAGCATATCGATCGATGGCAACAAATCAAAATTATTGACAGACTGAATGTTGAGGTGTTAAGATCGGTCCAAAGGAAACTAGTGGAGTGAAGATACGATTGATTGAGCCATCGAGTCTTGTTGCACCCAGGGTGTTGCTTTCTAGTGGGGCAGATCGCGTCCCGATAACCGATGTGTTAGAAGGTATCCTTTGTCGGCCATCTAGACAGAGTGTCTTCCTCACTGGCGTCGATTGCTCCTATGCCATTTCCTATTTGCGGCATTTTTATGTGAATGACCCTCGAATACAATTCGCTTCATCCTCTATCGCAAATGAAGTGAACGAGTCTTGTTGTGTTTTGGTTCACACGGAACAAACAATTCGGCCGCAGCACACTCTTTGCGTAGCTCCCTGGGACAGAGATGACATCATCCATTACATGCTGTCCACCGATGCTGCCGCGTGCGCTTCCATAATCAACCGAATCAAGCTCGATTGTTACGCATTGCTCCAAGGTGGATATGCTTTTTGGAAGTGCATTGTCGAGGCAATGTTGGAATCGCCAAACGAAGAAGATTTTCTTCAGATTTTAGTAACCGTTCTTCGAGGAAGGTTGCCATCGATTCCTTCCATGCTGGGGCTCGACAAGGTGACTTGGCTGGCTGACCAACTTTTGATGGCCGGGGGAAATGACCGTTTGTTTTTACTCAGCGACGACCCGATTTTCAAATCCTTGCTCAGCTTTGCGCCACTTCGGCTTAACATCGAAGCGGATCGTTTTGCAGCTCAAGTTATTTGTCACAACAAAAGTCTTCTGCAGAGACTACATAGCAAGGAACGATTAATCGCTGTCAGTCAACGATTGCGATGCAACAAGCAAGTCGCGGATTTCTTAAAAGGTTGCGTTTATGAATCCTATGCTTCTACCTCGGCTTCGATTCTCTCGCAGATCGACAAGCGTTGGAAGCCTAGTAAACACAATGACTATCCATTCCAAAGCGCTTACCTTTCGGCAGCTGACTGGAATGGCGTAAGTCTTGAGGAGGCGAAATTTGGAGCGGCAAACCTATCCAGCATTTGCTTGGACAACTCTGTGCTCACGAACTCCGTTTTTCACTTTGCAAAGTGTGACGGAGCATCTTTTGCCGACGCAAGCATGCGCGGAGTTATAGCGCACGAAGCATCCTTTGTCGCCGCAAAATTTCCTCGGGTAGAAATGTGCGAGGCCAAATGGCATGATTGCAATTTCAGCCAAGCAAATTTTGAAGAGGCGTGCCTCAATGAATCCGCATTCATTCGATGTGATTTAAGCGATGCACGTTTTCGAACCTGCACAGGCAACCTATTGAGCCTGAGCGACTGCAAACTAGCAGGGGCCGATTTTTCCGAAGCACAGATGAGCCGCTCTCATCTAGAAGGACTGGATCTAAGGGAAGCCGTTTTGCACCGAACAGACTTCAGCAATACCAATCTCTTTCGAGTTGTGCTTGAGTCGTTGAACATCAATCACTGCAATTTCAGCGATGCGAATCTATCCGAAGGCTTGTTGTCGGGAACGCGGATGCTTGAAACAAACTTGTTCCGAGCTAATCTTGTGAATGCCAAGCTGGGTGAGGTTGAATGGGAAAATTGTGATCTGCGCGAAGCAAATCTAAGTGGTGCTACGTTTCACTTTGGATCCACGCGTTGCGGCATCGTTGGTAGCCCCTATCCATCGCATGGAACTCGGACTGGTTTTTACACCGACGATCGTGAGGATTTGTATTTCAAGACGCCTGAGTTAGTAAGGAAGGCGAGTCTAATTGGATGCGATCTACGAGGAGCGAATCTGCATGGCGTCGATTTTTATCTGGTCGATTTACGAGACGCGATCCTCGATCCAAATCAACGGCAGCTTGTTGCTGCATCTGGGGCTATTCTTGATTAGGTCGGGAGGTTCGAAGTTCAAGATCCAGAACATGCTTGCAGTCTTTATTTTCCGTTATGACAGGCTAGAAGCCTATCTTACTTTTTTCGGCTCGCTACTACGGTGCTTTACCGCAAATGACGGTGGCGTTGTGACCACCGAAACCAAAGCTGTTGTTCATCGCGATTTTAACCTGCATTTGGCGGGCGTGATTCGGAGTATAGTCAAGGTCGCAGTTTGGATCGGGCGTATCGAGATTAATCGTGGGTGGTATGACATCGTGGTAGCAACTTAGGATGGAAAGTATCATTTCGATACTTCCACTGGCACCTAGTGCATGTCCTAAGTGCCCTTTGGTACTAGACAAAGCGACGGTTCTGGCAGCTTCACCAAAGATGCTTTTCACGGCTACTGTTTCGGCTTTGTCGCCCAGCGGGGTGCTAGTCCCATGCGCGTTGATGTAGTCGATTGCGGTAGGGTCTAGTTTTGCGTCTCGAAGTGCATTGAGCATCGCTCGGCTTGCCCCTCGGCCTTGCTCGTCCGGAGCTGTGATATGTCCAGCATCGCAGGAGCCACCGTATCCTAGGATTTCACTGTAGATTCGAGCGCCTCGCTTTTTCGCGTGCTCCAATTCCTCGAAGACAAGCACTCCGCAGCCTTCGCTTAGTACGAAGCCATCACGATCTCGATCGAAAGGTCGGCTGGCTTTTTCAGGCTCATCGTTTCGGGTCGATAGGGCCTTCATGTTGGCAAATCCAGCCACCCCCATGGCGGTGATGGCAGCTTCGGTGCCGCCGGTAAGCATGATGTCCGCTTCATCGTATTGAATTGCCTTCAACGCGTCCCCCATTGCGTTGTTGCTGCTCGCGCACGCCGTAGCAACGGCAAAGTTTGGCCCTTGAAGGCCGTATTGAATTGCAAGATTGCCGCCCGCAGCGTTGAGCATCATCTTGGGGATAATGAATGGGCTGACTCGATCAGGGCCGCGGCTGAACAATTTGAACATTTGTTCTTCGATTTCATTCAAACCGCCGATACCTGAGCCCAGAATGGCTCCACATCGGAAAGGATCTTCTTTGGCGAACTCGATACCAGAATCGCGCACGGCATGGTAGCCAGCAAACATGGCAAAAAGCGTGAAACGATCCAGTCGTTTCACGTCCTTTGCTTCGACCGTTACGCCTGGATGGAAGTTAGTAACATCGCCACCGAACCTCACCTTGTGACGCGTCGTATCGATCACCGTTAAAGGATGGATACCGCTTTTGCCGTTCAAAACAGCTTGCCAAAGCAGTTCGATTTCACAGGCCAGGGGCGTAACGCAACCAAGCCCCGTCACGACGACACGACGTTTCATACTTTGTCCGAAAACGATCCTAGGTAGAGGAACACTTACTCGATTGGTTTGCGACTAAGCTTGCTGCTTTTCGATATAGTCGACAGCCTCACCTACGCGTTGGATTTTTTCCGCAGCCTCTTCGGGAATGCTAATGTCGAATTCTTCCTCAAGTTCCATCACTAGTTCAACGGTGTCAAGCGAGTCTGCGCCAAGATCATTAACAAAGTGCGTGTCTCGTCCTATCTTGTCTTTTTCGACGCCCAGTTGTTCTGCAACGATGTCAATTACTCGTTCCTCAATAGAAGCCATAACAGGGAGCCCCCTCAGCAAATTCAAATCAAAATTGTGGTGGAAAAGTATTCAATCGCCAAAACATAATTGGCGGGGTGCCAAAGATAGAGGATTCTAGCAAAATAGGTCAAGCCATGAAGGGCTATCCTTTTGGCATTGAAGCCCAAATAGTTCCCTGATTGAACAGATTTCAAGGATTATTTGGGTTGAGAACCACTATGCAGGGAAAAATCGGCTTCGATTCGTTTTGAACTAACGACGAATTTGGTTCGAATCGTACGAAGCTGGCAGGGGATTCCTTGCCGGAGGCAAGTTAACGCTTCCAGAAACAATCGGCGGCAGTTGATTCTGATTTCCAAATTGGCTGTTCGGTTGTGGTAAGCCATTGGCTGGTTGGTTCCCCGGATAATTCGCAGGCGGCAAATTGCTCGGCTGATGCCCAGTTGCTGGTGGCAGATTGCCATTAGCGGGCTGGAAATTTCCAGTCGCTGCCGGTCCGTAGTTCCCAGCTGGTGGGAGGCCTGGCTGGGCGTTGTTGGGAGCGAAGCCGTTAGGATTGGGAGCATAGTTGCTCGATGGAGGAAGACTGTTGGGCGGGTAGCTGCTTGGCGGGGCACCCGTGTAGGCAGGCATACCCGGTAATGGGTTCGGCAGTGCTGCAACAAATTGTGGATCCTGGGTTGGCTGGTCTGGTTCAAGTTTTTCAAAGTCAACAATCTGAACTTCGTCGCCATTCTGGGGATCGACAGCCATGCCGCAAATGCGCCAGCCTGCTGGTTCTTTTCTCAACACCCAGACGACTTCAAGTTCCGTTGCAGGCTGACCAGGCTGGTCCGGTTCTGTCCATGTACTCGAGACGAACATACCGCCCTCCTGTTCGGCGGCTTCGTTGACTTTGAAGTTTGCCAATGGAGATCCGAGCGGGGCAATTTCCAGTTTTTTGCGTTTGATTTCCTCACGTGCGAGCGTTGAAAGCAGGTTAGAAAGTTGAGCTCCATTACCCTCCCGCATGCTGTCCAAGAACAGTTGAACAACCTCTTTTGGCTCACTGGGGGTAGTCACGTTCGAGTTCGGTTTGGTGCCGGAAACTGCTGCAGCCGGGTCGACCGTACTAGCGACCTCTTTATTTGTTCCGCATCCTGGAGTTAACAGTAAACTGGCGGCGAGCGGTAGCCAAAGTGTTTTTTTCATGGTTTAGAATCCGTTTCTGATTGAGATTGGGTCTTTCAGCCCTCCTAGGCCACATGCATCGATAGACAAAACGAGCGTTGTGAGTCAATACCAAGATACCCGCCTACTGCGGCTCGGGTGCTGAATGCCGATGGCCTGCTGTCCTCATCTGAACTAAGGTGGTAGAGTTTCTTGCACGTAAGTCCGGCCCACGTCCGACGGAAATGGCTGATAGCTAGGCGGCCAGCTCTGGCCTCAAACAAACTCGTATTGCAATGACATCAATCAAGAAACCGGCCGTCGTTCTTCTCAGTGGCGGACTTGATTCTGCTACCTGTTTGGCCATTTGCAAAGACCAAGGGTTCACTCCATACGCTATCAGCTTTCGATACGGCCAACGACATGCGGTTGAGCTGAAGCAAGCGTCTATCATTGCCAGTTCCACCGGTGTCCAGAAACATGTGATTATCAATATCGACCTGGGTGCCATCGGCGGCAGCGCATTAACGGATTCCGATCTCGAAGTCCCAAAGCATGAGTTTGCTTCCGAAATTGGAACCGAAATTCCACTCACCTACGTTCCTGCCCGGAACACAGTCTTCTTGTCCTATGCTTTAGGATGGGCGGAGGTACTCGGCGCCCTCGACATCTTTATTGGCGTAAATGCCATGGACTATAGCGGCTACCCCGACTGCAGACCCGAATTCATTGCTGCATTCGAAACGATGGCTAACCTTGCAACCAAGGCCGGAGTGGAGGGAGGGCGACTCAAAATCCATACGCCCCTCATCGACCTGACCAAGGCAGAGATCATTCGCTTAGGACTGTCCCTTGGTGTAGACTACTCCCAAACCTTCTCATGCTATGACCCAGACGCTAAGGGAATCGCGTGCGGTCACTGCGATTCGTGTTTGCTGCGTCAACGCGGATTCGAACAAAATATAATGACGGATCCTGCGATAGTCGGAGACGACACGGTAAGTAACTGACGCTGGTAGCATCAGCCACGTGGGGGACGCTGCCAGCGTCCTTGAATCATGCCAAGATTGGCTTGGCAACTTGTCCAGCTACATCGGTCAGGCGGAAATCGCGGCCTGCGTAGCGATAAGTAAGTCGTTCATGATCGATCCCCAACAAATGCAAAATGGTCGCGTGCAAATCGTTGATATGCATTTTGTCGTCAGCCGCATAGTAACCGTAGTCGTCCGTCGAACCATAAGCAAATCCGCCCTTGACTCCGCCGCCCGCCATCCACATGGAAAAGCCATGTGGGTTGTGATCGCGGCCATTGCCTTGCGAGGTCGGAGTGCGGCCAAATTCACCTCCCCACAATACGAGAGTGTCTTTTAACATACCTCGCGCCTTGAGGTCACTCAAAAATCCAGCGATGGGTTTGTCGACTTCCGCAGCGTTCTTGGTGTGGCCATGGTAAAGATCGCTATGCTGATCCCATTGCACTTCGCTATCGCTGTGAGTCACTTGCACAAATCGAACACCGCGCTCCAAGAAGCGTCGAGCCATTAAGCACTGTCGACCAAAATTCTCGGTCATCGGATCGTCTATGCCGTAGAGATGCATTGTTTCGCGGGTTTCATCGGAAATGTCCTGAGCATTGGGCATTGCTGACTGCATCCGAAAGGCGAGTTCAAAACTTTCCAATCGGCCCTGCAATACCGAGTCCATGTCATTTGCCTCGAGATGGTGACGATTGAGTACGTTCAAGAAATCGAGCTGCTTGCGTTGCTCCAACAATGGAATGGAGGGGTTTTGGATGAACTTGAGATTGGCTTGCGAAGCAGGCAAGCTTGCGTTGCCG
>JANLRK010000076.1:0-1964 GCA_031361585.1 Pirellula sp.
CAGACGCAAGTTCAGCAACTTGTTTTTCAAGCTCCTTGCAGCGGCTACAATCAGGCAGTGGCGATTCCGTTTCCATCGCCACAACATAACCCATTTTCACATCCGGCTAAAATACCAGTTTCCACCCGGTAAACACGTACCTTGAAATCCATCACCCATCTAACTTTCCAATTCCCAAAAACCGTTTGCGTTCACAAAAATCGTGAATTAAGGCTACTGCCGATGGAAGGATAACAATGCAAGCGTTTACGACAGCCAGGGTCGAATTGGTGGGAATGGCAGTCAAAAAGGGAGCCAGAGCGGCTACCCTGCAGCGTCTGAAGTGTAGTAGCCAGTATTTGATCTGACGGAAATTACCCATTTTTACGTACTGGATTGTACGAGAACTCGTCAAGCTGGCAGTCGCTATAGCCTTTTCCTAATCTTCCCCCACATCCGCCTTTGCACTCGCCAATTCATTTCCGTCGTCAGTGGCCTCAGTAACCTCTCATGTATCGTCGCTCTCCCATGCATGACTTCTGGCAAGTGAAGCAACTCCTCCAGAATGTCTGGTGCCAAATTCAGCAGGCTCATGATCTGCGTCATCCTCGGCTGACTGATTCTGCCTAATTCTGCAAGCTGCTGAAAGCTTTCTACCTGACCGGAATCAATCATCGATTGCATGCGACAGGCCAGTGCCACTAACTTAGCGATCCTTGGAATCCGACCAGATTCAGCAAGCTTGACCCGCTTAACTTTGGCGGCTTCGCGACGCTTGTGAGCTTCGCCTTGGAATGCAATTTTGCGTTTAACTTTGATCATACGAGCACCTCAGTAGCTTCTGCGGCCAGAGTCTTGATTCCAGATCGGTGGAACGATACCGAGATAGCCACATCGTGTGGATCGTACTCCACCCGCTCAACTAGAACTTCCATAAGCTTGCCTTGCTCCCGCTGCGACACGGATTTCCACAGGGTGTCGAAATCACCGAATGCGGCTTTGATCTCTGCGTCCGCCAGCTCCGATGAAGCTAACTCGGTCATTCGAATACGCAGTTTCTGCAGTTCCAATTCCGAGTGCGCCGTGCGTTCATTTAGCTCCGCAAGGCGAGCTAGCGTTGGTTCGTTGGGTTGCAGCATACTTGCGATACGCTTGATCTCGGCGCAATCACGAGCCAGTTGCTTTTCGTATTGCTTCTGCTGTTGCTGGAATTCTTTGAGACCGGTTCCAACCTTCTTGCGAGATTGCCGTAGTACTTCTTGCATAAGTCCATCGTCTGTGGAAATGCACCGAATCTGGTCGACAACTGCGGCTTCCAATTCCGCTGCTGGGAGCGCCTTCGATGGACAGGCATCCCAGCCACACTTGATGGCTTTTAGGCAAGTGTAGTAGCGGTATCGCTTGCTTCCCCGACTGGCCATCGTGTGGACCATGGCTTTCTTGCAGGCGCCACAGTAGAGAAGTCCCTTGAGCAGGGCGCCGAATTTATTATTGACGCCATTCCCCTTGCCGCGACTGTGCGATTTGAGCAGCTTCTGGACGGCTTCGAATGTCGTACTGTCCACAATGGCTTCGTGTTCTCCTTCGAACACTAGCTCCTTATGTTTGATTTTCCCGGCGTAGATCGGATTGGTGAGGAGCATGTGCAGCGCCGCTTTATCGAACGCACAACCGCCTCGCTTGATTCCGCCCTTAGTAATCCAAGTCTTATTCAGCCAACCGCGCGATGCGATCTCCTTTACCACCGGAGTCATCGACTTTAGCGAAAGATACAATTCGTAAATCGCTCGAACCTGCGTTGCCTCTTTCGCATTGATGACTAGCTTTGCATTCGGCGTCGATCGATCCACATCGTAGCCAAGGACTGGATGACCACCAGCCCATTTTCCCTTGCGCCGCTGGGCAGCGATCTTATCCCGGATCCGCTCTCCGATGATTTCGCGTTCGAACTGCGCAAAGGACAGCAGAATGTTCAGTGTCAGTCG
>JANLRK010000139.1:0-8328 GCA_031361585.1 Pirellula sp.
GGGAAGCATTCGACTGGCTGAGCGCCGTTCGGCCTTCGTCGCTGCCGTGACACATGAGCTGCGCACCCCATTGACCACATTCCTGATGTATACAGAAATGCTCAGTCAAGGAATGGTGCCCGACCCAAATGCTCAGAAACAATACATCAGTACCTTGCGCCATGAAGCATTGCGATTGGAGCACTTGGTCGAGAATGTCCTTGCATATGCAAAGTTAGAACGAGGTCGAACGCCCCAACCGTTGCAACGGGTTTCCGTCGAATCCTTGCTGGATCATTCGCTGCCGTATCTCAAGCAACGCGCGGCAATGTCACAAATAGAATTCGAGGTTCCCGAATCGCCCTACGGACAATTGCTTGTCCAGGCCAGCCCAGGGGTTGTCGAGCAAATCCTTTTGAACCTAGTGGACAATGCTTGCAAGTATGCTTCTAGTTCTTCGGATCGACGAATTCAGTTGCTTATCGAGACGACTGCCCGTGACGTTTCGATTGGCATAAAGGACTTTGGCCCTGGGTTTCAGAAACAGGTCAACTGGTTCCGACCCTTTCACAAGACAGTCGAGGAGGCTGCCAACTCATCACCTGGCGTCGGGTTGGGGTTGAGCCTTTGCAAAAGATTGGCCGAACAAATGAACGGGGCGCTTGAACTTATTTCCAATAGCGGTGAAGGGACGTATGTAAAACTCGTTTTGCCGCTTTGTGGCGATCGCTAAAAAATACCGCAGGCTTTTTGAATCCCACCGGCTTGACCGGTGGATCGTTCGGGTTTTTTTGGCTAACCAAATTACTTGGCTTCCAGTTCGACTTCGAGCGATTTTCCACCAACGATTTCGACCTCGATAGGTTTTGTTTTTTGGTCCGGGGTGGAGGGATTGGGTTTCCCATAAACAAGGTAATTGGCCGGCGGAATATTCTTGAATTCGATCCAGTTTTCGTCGTTGATCTTCCCGCTGGCTCCCCATTTGCCAACCCCTGAACCATTTGCGTCCTCCATTTCGACGATGTAGTCCGATGGTCTAGGATTCAAAAAAACAACTTCAATGCGTATCGCGCCGGCAGGGCTCATCTCGACGACAAGGTTGTCCGACGGAATCGAAACATCTGTGCGATTTCGCGGGCGATAATAGCCAATTCGATGGACCTGCACGGTTGCTTGGCCGGCAGGTACATTGTTCCATTCAAATTCGCCTTTATCGTTGGTGGTTGTTTTGTAATCTTCGATCGGTTCGTATTCACTGGCTACTAGTCGAACATCGACCGCTACGAGAGCTATGTTTTCTGAGTCCACGACATGGCCTTTCAATGCAGCAGACTTTTTCATTTTTGTTTCAACGCGCTCCCAACCTGGCTCATCATCGACAGTTGCGTGAGCAATCACACACGAAACGAAGTCCTTCAATCTTGCGACGACGCGATATTGACCGGGGCGGATGCCCTTTAGCATCCAGTTACCTTTTGGATCACAGGTTGTATTCTCGACAACATGGTAAGTCTGCCCATTTGATTTTGGGTCCATCGATTCCAAAGAGATTGATGCCATCAACGGCTCATTGGTTTCGAAGTTGGTGATTTGACCTTGGATGACGCGGCGGTCGGAGATTGAAAACCCGTGTGCCTCCATTCGATGATCAAACACTTCGATGCCGTCAGGAACTTGGATTTGTTTCCAATCAACTAGCCCACCGGTGTAGACATGCAGTTCCGCAACCGGCTCAAGCGACTTCTCCTTCTGGAGTGCACTAATATGAATGGGCAATCCCTTTTGGAAATCCCACTTCGCTTTTTCCCAAACGACAAAGACCCAATCAATCTCAATTGCTCGATTGCCAATCTGCTCACGATTCGGATCCAACCAAAAGCTTCGCGTGACGCCGCTGTGAACTACGATTTTCTTCTTAACCGATTCCGCCTTGGCAAAGTCGTCGATGACCTGCGAGAGTTTCTGGGTATCGCCCTGGCATTCGGAATGCCACCGGCCTCCGCCAAACGGTGGATCCTCCCACCAAGCAATCCTATGCGGGGAATTGAAAACGGCAGCAGTTCCTTTTGGCCAGCCGGGATCAGTCACCGGAGTATTGCCTTTGTCTCCTCGGATCATGCCATACGAAATCGAATGCAAAGCGGCAACGAGAATCACCGCCACAGCAGTTGCACACTTATAGCCCATCAACATTGTATTTTCTCCAGTACTCGCGTTCACGTAGGTTCAGCTGTTCTCAGCCGAACAGGAATAAATCCGACGCCACTGCGTCAGCCTGAAGTCATTGACGAAACCCGCGCACGAACGTTCCCAATAATCTTTGACACAAATCGCGGCACAGAAGTGCACCTACAGTAGGTCACTCTTGCAGTTGGTCACAGATCGTCTTCGAGCCACCCTCAATCGATGTATGCACGAACCCGTCCTACGCGGTGGGTTCGCATCGGTGGGCAAGAGTGCCAAAGAGTTTTTCCTTTTAGGTGCTTTTGTCGTCTTGGTCGTTCGCTCGTATTAGCGGAAGTCTTTTGATGGCGATGCGCCGGTTTGTGACCGTTATCGCTGCTCCGTCTTCTAAATCCTCGCTTGCCGCTTCGGCTACTCGCTGGATCATCATCGCCACATCAACGCCCTTAAGACCCTCCATCCGTATTCGTATCACCGATGGTGTCGTCGCGTTGCTCAAGGCTAGCAACGAATGGAAGTCTGCATCCAGCGTAACCACGACTGCATTGCGCTTGAGACCCTCCTCCAGTATCATTACGTCACTGGCAGCGGCCATGCCAAGATCGCCTACATGGACTGACTCGATTCCTGCTTGTCGAAGTCTGCAGAACGCGCTAAACCCTGGTCCAGTAGGAATCGCATTACACGCCACGGAGTTCGAGGACTTTGTCATCCAAAATGGCTGCCGCGAAGGTCAAGGCCTGCCGAATATCTTCGTTTTCCAGTTCTGGGAACTCGCCCGCAAGTTCCCCACGATCAGGATACAACGCCACTAGCTCCAGTATGCGACGAACTGTCAGGCGAAGCCCTCGAACACACGGTTGGCCGTTCATAATAGTAGGATCGATAGTAATGCGATTGAGTCCAACCATGAGTTGTTCCTTAAGAGAGATGAACTAAGCTATCCCCACATTGTACGATGACCGTGGCCGAGTTGCATCGGTGGGCTAGAGTACCCAAGAGCTTTTCTTTTTAGGTGCTACGAACAGGCGGGAGGCTTGGAACACAAAAGGACACGTTCTGCGTACAAACGAGAAGGCCGACTTACTCCAATTTATTCAGCCGAAAGATCGATTGTCTTAGATCCATTTTCGACGGTGGCAGAAATCTCTCCGTAGTTCCAGACTCCGTTGGTTTTCGTCCCTTGAACATGAACTTGGCCAGCCCCTTTCGGGCCGGATATCGGAAAAGTAATATCCGCTTCGCCGTCATTGTTTTTGAGATTGATGCTGCCTTGAACAACGAAGCTTGCATCAATCGGCTCACCCAACGCATCTTTAACCTCTTCGTTCTTTTTGGCGCGATCCAAACCCAGTTGATAGGGCTCCGAGGATTTCATGGCGCTCATGACCCCAACCCCGAGCATTGCAAAACCTCCGCAGCAAATCAGCATGACCGAAAGGCACCCGACAGGAATCACAACCCAAGGCCAAATGCGTCTTTTCTTGACGGGAGCATAGGAAGTGGGCTGTGGCTGGTCAAAGGTTGGTGGTGTGAACGACATCGGTGGAACTTCCAGTCATTTTGCTTGCTTAAGGGACGTCAGTTGAATAAAACCAAATATACAAAGCATTGTCTTAAGTCGTCGAGTTCAATTGATGAAACATTGGTTTAGCTTTGCTTGCTCCAGTTCAGGACTCGTAAGCTTACACGACGTGCTACAATAGGGCTCCGTCCCATTGACACAACCGCATATTGGAGCCTATCGATTCGATGTTAACCTTTACTGGAAAAGGGTCCTCGCAGACTTGCAATGGAGTGACGCGTCGCGACTTTTTGCAGGCTGGGACATTAGGAGCAATCGGTCTAGGACTGCCGCAGTATCTTGCGGCAATGGACGCTGGAAAGGTCGATCCCAACAAAAGCAAACGCTCGGCCATCATGATCTTTAATCTGGGCGCGCCTAGTCAAATCGATACATTCGACATGAAGCCCGATGCTCCGGCAGAGGTACGAGGTCCATTCAAACCGATCTCAACCAACGCAAGCGGGATGCAGATTTCCGAAATCCTTCCGCTGCATGCTAAGATTGCGGACAAGTTTTCGCTCGTGCGATCTTGCTTTCATCGCGGAGCGGCTGTTCACGATGCGGGTTGGCAAATCATGCAAACCGGTCGGCAGTTTGCCGGCGGTGTCAATTCTCCGCATGTCGGCTCGGTGGCTAGTTACATGTTGGGACGTCGTACCGATTTGCCGCCGCATGTGGTGTTGCCAGAAACGATGGGCCGCGGTGGTGGCAATCTTCCTAACGGACAAGCTGGCGGTTTTTTAGGTAAAGCTCAAGACCCGTTCGCGTTAATGGCCGACCCATCGCAAAAAGATTTTAAGGTGCCGGATTTGCTTCCGCCGGACAGTATCGGTACCGCTCGAATCGATCGCCGTCGCAGAATGCGCGATGTTGTGGACAACACTATTCGCAATTTTGAATCCAGCGAATCCGCCAAGTTGATGGACGACAATTTTCAATCCGCCTATCGACTTATGTCAAGTCCCGATGCACGAAACGCGTTCGATCTCAATCAAGAGCCGACGTCCGTTCGAGAACGCTATGGCATGCATCGATTTGGTCAATGTTGTCTTCTATCGCGCCGCTTGGTTGAGGCCGGCGTTCGCTTTGTAACCATCAATACATTTTTGACAGTGTTCGACGAAATCAGTTGGGACATTCACGGCAGCAAGCCGTTTACATCCATCGAAGGCATGAAGAACGTAGTCGCACCAATGTACGATCAAGGCTACTCGGCATTGATCGAGGACCTGCATCAACGTGGCATGCTCGACGACACTTTGGTTTGCAATTTGGCAGAATTTGGTCGTACTCCTAAAGTGAATCCGGCCGGTGGCCGCGACCATTGGCCACAATGTTTCACCGTTTACTTCGCCGGGGGTGGAGTCCAAGGGGGACGCATCGTTGGCGCGAGCGATCCGATTGGAGCAGTGCCAGTCGAACGTCCTACCGAACCACCCGAAGTGGTAGCCACGATTTTCCATTCGCTCGGACTCAATCTCGAGAGCCATCTTCCAGGCCCAGCCGGTCGACCTTTTCCCCTGGTAGATTTTGGCTACCGAGAGATCAAAGAGCTGTTTTAAAGTGGATCTGTTGTCCCACCTAATTCATTTCCTAGAAATTACGACAAATCAGGCTGTCTAACAGTTGTTGCCCACGTTCTGGCGACCGTATCTATGCTCGCCCTTCGCAGAATCACGGCGGAGAATCACAGCGGAGACCGCCGTGCCACACTAGTTCGCGAGCAGGTCCGTAAGGACGACTAGCATGGCATCGATTTGCTCGTCGCTGCCGACGGTGATTCGCAAGCCGTCGCCCCAACCTGTGTAGTTCATGTACCGGACCAGGATGCCATTTGTTTTGAGCTGTTCGTAGAGCGGTTTCAGCGGTCGATCGCTTCGCGTACACCATAGAAAATTGGCATGCGATTCAGTCACCTCGAATCCGAGTTTCTTCATTGCCCCCGCCATCCGTGTTCGTGTCGCAATGATCCTTGCAACATTATTTTTCAGCCAGGCTTGATCGGTTATCGCGGCCGTTGCGCCAGCGAGCGAAAGAAGGTCCGTATTGTAGGAGTCCTTGACCTTGCGTAGCGTCTGCACAATCTCGGCGTGTGCCACCAAAAACCCAAATCGCAAACCGGCCAATGCGTACGATTTGCTGAGTGTCCGCGACACGATGATCTTTGGGTTTTGCTGAATCAATGCAATGCAGTTTGCGGGCGCGAAGTCCACGTAGGCTTCATCAATCACTACTGGACAATCTACGCTATCAGCCAGTCGCAAAATCGTCTCATGATCAATCATCGTACCGCTTGGACTATTTGGATTCGGCAAGTAAATCAATTTTAACGACGGGTCTTTGGCAAAGAAGCCTGCTGATAAACCAAAGTCCTTGTCGAAGGGGATTTCTTCAAAACGAGCCGACTGCAACTCTGCAAGTGTGCGGTACAGAATATAACTTGGGAACGGGAGCCTAAGTTTTTGGCCGTCACCGACAAAGGCCCGCGTTAATATAGTCAAACAATCATCGCTGCCATTACCGCAGAGCACCATGTCTGGGTCTATTCCTAACACGTCACCGGCCGCACGCCTGAAGGCTGTCCCGAGTGGATCTGGGTAGCGTTCTAGTTTGCAAGTTGCTTGGTGGATTGCTTCAACGACTCGAGGAGAGGGCGGATACGGATTCTCGTTCGTATTTAACTTGATCACCTTACCCGACTGGGGCTGTTCGCCAGGGGTGTAGGGGACCATCGAAGCGATTTCGCTGCGAAAGAATCTCTGGATTGAATCGTTAGTCATCTAGATTTTGAGTGAACAGGTAGGTCGCTCTTGCCGAGAGCGACTTTGCGCTGCCAGTTCAGCGTCAAAATGCGTTACATCGTTGCCTAGAGGACTATGCTTCATTGCCTAGAGGACCATGCTCAAAAATTTGTGCGGAAGAGGCCCTCGCACAAGAGTACGACACTTATGGCTGCTCCACTTAAGTCCTGACCCGATTCGCGCTTCCCCCTCGCGAGAGCCACTTCCGCACAAATTCAGAAACTCTCCTGGATGAGAGGTTCTGAGTACCGAAAGTATTGCAGCGCAAGTCAAGGTAGGAAAGGGGATTTTGAAATTAATTATCTGACACGGCTATTTCGTTGAGGTTCACGCTCCATGATCGCCCGTGATCCTGCGTTCTGAATCACCAAATGTTTTTTTGGACTATAATTTGAACGGCGTTCCTGGGCTCTGAACATCCGACGTGATGGAGCTGCCACAACCGTTTCCAACCATTTTAGATCCCATGCGACCTAGCGAATCAACAAGCCTTTACTTCCATCAAGCCGCTGACATCCTGAAAACGCCCGCTTGGCTGCGGAAGTTGCTCATTACGCCGAAACGCGAAGTTACGGTTCAAGTTGCTTTTGAACGCGACAATGGAGACGTCGAGACGTTGCTCGGCTACCGCGTTCAGCATGACAATTCACGCGGGCCGATGAAGGGAGGGTTGCGCTACCATCCGGCAGTTGACCTCGATGAAGTCAGAGCGCTCGCCTCGCTGATGACTTGGAAGACAGCCGTAGTGGATTTACCGTACGGTGGAGCCAAAGGTGGGATTGGAATCGACCCAAAGACTCTTTCCAAAAAAGAATTGGAGAGGATGACTCGCGTCTTTGTTGACCAAATCCATGAGATTGTTGGGCCCGATAGCGATATCCCCGCGCCCGATATGGGAACAAATCATGAGGTGATGTCATGGTTCCGAAACCAGTGGGAAAAGTATCACGGATTCAACCCAGCAGTCATAACCGGTAAGCCGGTTGAGGAATACGGTGCCAAAGGGCGCGAGGAAGCCACCGGCAGGGGAGTTGGTTTGCTAGCCGTGAAGTTCCTTAAGCGGATCAATGTGCGTCCCGATCAATGTCGGACAGCCATTCAAGGCTTTGGGAATGTTGGCTCACATGCTTCTAAGTTTTTATTTGAGTCTGCCTTTCCTGTGGTTGCGGTAAACGACGTTAGCGGGACTTATTACAATCCCAAGGGGCTCAATATTCCCGAGATGTTCAGCTACTCGATTAAGAACAACAATCGCTTAGAAGGCTATGCTGGAACGGAAAGGTTACCCACCGAGGCGTTGTTGGAGCTCGATTGCGATCTGCTTATTCCGGCGGCACTGGATAACGTCATCACCAAGGACAATGCCGACAAGATTAGAGCCAAGACGATTATCGAAGCGGCCAATGGTCCGGTGGATCCGGAAGCCGATGAGAAACTCTCCGCTCGACGAATCATGATTTTGCCCGATATTCTTGCAAATGCTGGAGGCGTTACGGTGAGCTATTTCGAATGGGTGCAGAACCGACAGCACTATCGTTGGAGTCTCGACCGAGTGCGACAAGAACTGGACCGAACACTAAGCGAAGCATTTGAAAACGTTTGGCAACAGTCTGCAACCTATTCGGTTTCGTTGCGAACGGCTGCATTCATGTTGGCAATTGCACGTGTTCAACGGGCAACCGAACTGGCCGGTGGAACTGGCTAATTTTTTTAGCCCCAAGCTGCAGAGGATTATTCATGGACCCGTTGGAATTGGCTGCGTTGGCCGGATATTCTCGAACGATCCTCACAGGAGTC
>JANLRK010000147.1:0-2050 GCA_031361585.1 Pirellula sp.
GTGGTTCAAGTCGGATTGCTTCATGTCAACAGTATCGAGACACTTCAATCGGTTTAGTGGTTGCATTAAGAATCGGGGGACTCTAGACCGCATGGAAGATGTCGACGATGCGCGATACTATCCAACATAACGCGAACGAGAAATTCCCTTAATTCGCTTGTTTTCACCATCGGCTCGGTTTTTGGTGCTTTTGGCTCGTTGAAATGCATACCACCAAAACGCGGAAGTTAACACGGTAGGAAGCATGCCATTCCTAGAATTCTTTGCTAGACTTAGGCTGGTTGTCTTTTCGCGCACCATTAACATGTCGGTTGCTCATGGCAGAGAGTTCTACAATCAAGTCGACGCAATCGTCGTCACCTCTACTTTCGGCTGAAACGATGGCCAAATTGGAACGCATGGAGCTCGTTAGCCGTAAGATCTTTCGCGGTCGCATGAAAGGCGAACGGAGAAGCAAGCGGAAGGGTCAAAGCGTCGAGTTCGCGGACTCCCGAAACTACGTGAACGGTGATGATTTGCGATTCATTGATTGGAACCTCTTCGCCAGAATGGATCGACTGTACCTCAAGATTTTTCTCGAGGAGGAAGATCTCCATTTTTATACCATCATTGATGATTCTATGTCGATGGACTTTGGTGAGCCAAGCAAGTTCTTTGTGGCCAAGCAAATCGCGGCGAGTCTAGCCTATATCGGATTGTGTCGCGGTGACCGCGTCTCGGTTTCCAGTTTTGAAACATCCGCTTACCCAGTCGTTATTCGGGGCAAGACCTCCACTCACCGATTGCTGGGCCATCTCGATTCGCTGACCTGTGTCACCGCCGCAACAACCATGGCGGAATCCATAAAGCGTTTTTGCGTTAAGAATACCGGCAAGGGAATAGTGGTCCTGGTTTCGGATTTAATGAACAAGTCAGGCTACGAGTCGGCATTTCGTATGCTGGTGGCAAGGGAGATGGATATTTTTCTTATCCATATACTCAGCCCCGAAGAGCTCTCGCCAGCGGCGCAAGGCGATTTGAAGCTGATCGATTGTGAGGACGGGGACCAACGTGAGGTCTCGATCTCGGCGGGGCTACTAAATCGCTACCAGCAAACACTGGCTGCCTTCATCGAACAAGCTAAGTCGTTTTGCAACAAGCGATCGATCACGTATGTGCCTGCTCGTAGCGATCATGCTGCGGATGTGCTTGTGAACGAATACCTTCGCAGCAAAGGGCTCGTACGATGAGTTGGATTAGCGCTCTCGGGCCATTGCAATGGTTTATGATTTTATTGGTTCCGCCCGCTGTTCTCAGTCTCTACTTCCTGAAACTGAAACGCCGGGAGCTTGCGGTTCCAAGCACCTTGCTTTGGCGAAAAACGTTGGAAGACGTTCACGTGAATAGCATTTGGCAAAAGTTGCGAAAAAATATTCTTCTTTATCTGCAATTGCTTTTTTTGGCTCTATTGATTCTGGCGTGCTTGAGGCCAGGATGGAGCGGGCAAAACCGAATTGGCGAACGCCGAATCTATATCATCGACAATTCGGCTAGCATGCAAGCGACGGATGTTGCACCGACCCGCTTGGATTTGGCAAAGAAGAAAGTGCGAGAGTTGCTTTCGGATACATCGGCCGACGATGTCGCAATGGTGATCGCATTTTCCGATCGAGCGGATCCTCGGCAGGGTTTTACGAAGGACCGCAGTCGGCTGTTTAGCGCGTTGGACTCGATCCCAGCCACGTCGCGGGGAACCGATGTCAGCGAAGCGCTTCGAGCCGCAGCCGGATTGGCGAATCCAGGACGTTCCAGTTTCGACAATCTGAGCGACATCATGGTGGCGGACGCAATTCCAGCCACCGTTTATCTCTTGAGCGACGGAGGGTTTGGTGACCTTGGTGACTTCGATGTCGGCAAGCTCAAGATTGAATACATTCCAATTGGCGAATCGGGGACGAACAATCTAGGTATCGTTAGTTTTGCTGTGCAGCGCAATGAGGACAAAGCGGGTAAGCTGGAGGCGTTTGCCCGTATAGCGAATCAAGGTGATGCTAAGGTTGAATTCATTGCT
>JANLRK010000151.1:0-4479 GCA_031361585.1 Pirellula sp.
TGAGGACAACTGTTCTACACTGATGTCCGAATCTACACTGGTGTCCGAATCTATTGCGACGCATCAAAGAGGCGATTCAATTGGTGTTTTTCAAGTTGAGCGTAGATCGCTTCTGGCCCGACAAACATGCCTTCATCGAGATCGTTATCAGCCGCTATGCAAATTCCGATCAGTCTTCCACGAGCATCGAATAATCCGCCGCCGCTGCGTCCCTGAACAGGTGCTCCTGCGATTTCAATGTTGGACGGCCCGAGAAAACGATTCAACTTGGTGATGACCGTGTCACGTCGTGAAGGTTCATCACCGGTGTCGCAGCCAATGCTGAAAACGGAATCTTGCTCATGAAGCGTTTCACCTTTCGGCAAAATGGGCACTCTCGATACGGGGTACGGTTGATGAAACTTAACAAGTCCCAAGTCGACTTCATCGTCCCGGAAATCAAATAGACTTGCCGGTACTGGGATGGATTCACCCCCTTCGAACAACTCAACTGTCATCGGACGCTGACCTTCGCTATTTCGAAAAAGGTGTCCGCATGTAAGCACCAACACTTCATCACCCTCGACATCGATGATAGTTCCGGTCCCAACGGACTCGCTTTCTTCGTACTTAACTCGAATCCGGACTGTCGCGGACAAGCTTTCAGGCGATGCCGGGAGCCCCGTCGGTTGGCGCTGCGCCATTCGGCTGGGTTGGGCCGTTCGGCTGGGTTGCGTGCTTTTCTTTCCTGCAACGCTGGAAGCGATTCGAGGTTGCTTGTACTGTGAGTAATAGGGATGATTGATACCGATCGACTGCGCTAAGTCGTTTTCGGATGTTCGATTGGATTGGAATAGTGGGTGATTTGGGCCGTAATCCGATGATATATTGGCTTTGTACAACGGATGATTTGGACCATAGTTTGAATCGGAGACTGGGCTGGCGACCTTGCTACTCGAGATTCGCGTTGGTTTGCTCGCACGTTTTGGCATAGCATTGCCCGTCAAACGCCTCTTGAGCTCGACATTCTCTACGCTACCTATGACTCGATCGACTTCGCGGCCATTCTCAAGAATGATCACCGTTGGGATTTGATGAACGCGCCATTGATCGGCGGTACTTTGATCTTTCACGCTATCGATCGATCGAATCGCCCAACCATCTGAGTTGAGTTGATCAATGACCGGCTGGATTTTTCTGCAAGCCGGACAATTCTGCGAACTAAAGTGAAGGATTGTGCGGTCCGAAGAATTTCCGACAAAGGAAATCGAAACGAGTAACCATATCCAATTCGCCATGATCTTATGCTCCTAGATTTAGTTATGAGTCGCCCCGTGTATCATGAGTGTTGAATGGAAGTGTCAAAAATGCAAGTGTTATCGAAATATTCTTAAGGTTAACAGCAGGACGCATCTGCCGAGTGCGACGGAGAAGTGCTAAGCATGGATCCAATTTAGATGGGTGTTTGGTCTTCCGCTCGGTGTTCTGATAAATGGCGCAAAAGGCTTTGCGAGATTATCCGAATACACGCAAGGAATGCAACGATTTCAAGATTTGCTCCACCTTTAAAGTGTCCTTGAAAAAAATGGTTGGAAGCTCAATGTCCATCGCCCACTTTTCTTTCAACGATTGAGCAATCGCCAAAAGTACTGGCTGATCGCGAAACAGCTTGAGCACTTGCGCTTTGAAGCTCAGATACTCGGGCGTCCAAAAACCTACAATCTCCAACATGACTCGCTTGCCGTCTTGATGCACGAAGACAAAATCAGGGAAGAACGCAGTCTGACCTCGGTGCAGGATCTCCGTCTCTCGTTCCATTCGCCAGCCGTCCCTTGGTAGCTCCCCCCATTCCTTGGAAAACGATGCTTCGACACTCGAGTCAAATTCTTCGGCAGCTTCCACTCCACTGACCAAACCGCACGCATCATCTAAACGAAATCGCATCGGAGGTCGATGCGGCGAGGCTCGAAGTATGGCTTCCATCGTCCATCCACGGCAAGACAACAGGCCAGGAAGAAATCGTGCCATCGCAATGCCATATCGATGGGTACTCCGCAGAACAGACGCTGGTCCATCCAACTCGAAGCGATAATGGTCGGATCGTTTTGTGATCCGATGCATCAGCCTCGCCAACTTTGCATATCGCAATATCTGCTTGAAATCACCCGTAGCCCGGACCGTCATTTTGACAGCATCGAACATTACAACTTGCGTCTGCGCGACATTGTAGCGCGACAGCAGTGCCACCGCATCCGCATAGCCGGTGAAGCTCTTGAGTTCATGATTTTCGATCAAGTCCGAGAAAAGTTTATCATGCAGTTCAGGCCAATCCATGCCATGTTCCCGTGCAATGCTGCGTTTGACCTCAGACTCTTGACTCTCGAAGAGCGCATCGCGTTCGACGACCAAGGGATGAAACTTAGTAGCCGCGCGAAACACAGACTGCCGCAGTTGTACGATCTTCCTGCGGTCCCCTTTTGAAAACTCCGATTTCTCGTCGAGCAATTTGCAAAAGGCCTGAATCCTTCGCCCCGGGCAATCCACTTGTTCGTTGAATACGCGATGAACCGCTTGATGAAGGGATCGCCGTGTTAGTCCGATGCCATTTCGGTAGATGGCGAGCATTTTGTCCGCAAAACCGATATAAGCTGCGTCGGACTTGCGACTCAAACGGTCCGGGACAAGTTCCCCATTCTCAAACGTTGCGATTGCGAGTTCCCGCGTAAGCATCACTCTTCCTTCGTTGCCGAGAACGCCCCGTCTCGTTCGTGTCCTTTGCGACTACCTCGTAGAGTATAGCTCGTTCGTTGCCGCGGCGTCGCAGGATGCGGCCTAGTCGCTGCTTGGCTTGTCGCGTCGACGCCAAGCCGCCGATAACCACTGCAATCTTCACCTCAGGCAAGTCCACACCTTCGTCTAGTACCTGATTGGCAACAATCGCTGGGTAAACTCCGTCTCTTAAACCGTCAAGGTAATCGATTCTTTCCGCTTTGCCACAATGGTTTAGCAAGCATGGAATAAGGAATCGACGGGACACGTCGCGAGCCATGGCGTTGGATCCAGCGAAAATGATCATGGGTGTTCCTTGGTGCAATCGGAACAGGTCTTCGAGGACTCGCAGTTTGTCTTCGGCGCGATCTTCTATCGATTTTTTTTCGCGATAGGCCCGCATGATGATGCCCGCTTGGCCACTGCTCTGCGTCTCCGCGCAAAGAGTCTTCCAGGTGAAGTTAGAATCGTCCTGTCGGCGTTCGTACACATAGCTCGAGACCACTTCGGACAATTGGTCGTAGCGAACGCGTTCACTCTCGCTCAAATGGACCGGGACCCGATAGACGTCGAACTCAGCTAACGAGTCACCTCGCACTTGATTGATCTCGAGTCGATAAACCAACGGACCAATGAGTTGATCGAGCTTGGTATGCTGGCCATCGCTTCGCTCCAGGGTTGCTGTTAGTCCCATTCGCATGGGAGCGATGCTCATTCGCGCGGCATCGCTTCGAATGGGGCCTGGCAAATGGTGGCACTCATCAAAGATGATTAGTTGAAATTGATTCCCTAATTTCGGCATATGAATGCAAGCGCTATCGAAAGTGGTCACCGAGACTGGCTTGACGTTGAAGGTGTTGTCTCCGATGATCCCTGCGTCGTACTCCAGACCCTGGAGGATTCGTTTGTGCCATTGATACATTAGATCGCGAATGGGGGCTACGATGAGAGTACTGCATCCTTGGTCGGCCATGATCCGCAAGGCGACTTCGGTTTTGCCGGTTCCAGTCGGCATGACAATGACACCACGCCGCGATTCAGACCACGCTTTCACTGCATCGAGTTGCTCTGTGCGAAGTTCGGGCAAGTTGACGTTGGACCATACAACGGTTTGCCATTGTGCAACGCGATCGACGGTCCCGTAGGAATTCGCAGCAAGTACTAGTTGGATTTTCGGGTAGTTGAGCGGGTTGGTTCGCCATGCATTGGTTCGTTCGTCCCACTTCCACATTCCATCACCGAAGACGCGCGTTACAGCTTGGGGTGACCAATGGTCCAGTACAAGCGTGCCGTCGCTGAAGTCAAGGTATGCTTGATTGAGGACTTTGGTTCGGTTCGATGGCGGTTGGTCCAAGCGTTGCTCTATAGATTTGTAGGTCGAGGATCTCGCGATCCGATACGGGGTGGAATGGACACGAATTTTGCGATTTCAGATATTGTACTTGTTCGCTCTTTGCCCTGACACCGTGACTTGCAAGCGTTGCTGAGTTTAGCCCGGAAGCAGAATAATCCAGCAGGACAAGCCTGCGGTATTTTAGAATCCCACCGGCTTGCCCGGTGGATCGTTCAGGCTTTTTGGCTACTCATCACCCATCACGTTTCTTCGTGCAGATTGATTTGCCTTTGAGCGTGATTGAGTCGCGAATAGGTTCCGCCTAGCTGAATCAGCGCGTCGTGGTTACCAACTTCGGTTATTCGCCCTTTCTCGAGGACGATGATGCGGTTGGCTTT
>JANLRK010000214.1:0-4773 GCA_031361585.1 Pirellula sp.
TCTTTGGTACCAACATGCACGGCGCCAATTAGATCTACGTAATCTCCTTTGAATTCTCCCTCGTCGAAGGAGTATCGCGCAATCGCCACCTGCAGTGATTCAGGCTCACCCGAGTCGGACTTCTTGATTCGCAAAAAACTGGCTCGGTCAGTCTTTTTTGGACCTTCGCCAGCACCGGATGATGTTGGATTAGCCACTGGTAATTTTTCCTGCCCCAAAGCCGAAAGCGGCAGATCGAGCACGCATGCAGCCGTTGCGAGGACTGCTAGCTTCCAAAATCTTTCCATTCTCATATGCTCACAACCGATTCAAGGTGAAATGAGAGCTACTTAAACTCATCGCTCAGCGGCCACCGTTAGCCGCGGCCGAAGAGCAACTCAAAAGGCCAACCGATCAAAATATAACCGAAATTCATAAATCCGGCGGAAAGTGCCAACATTCCTATTGTATTTTTTGACGGTGCGTCAATAATTGACATCATGGTTGAATTGACACGCAAACAACGAGAAATGGAACGTCGATCCTTGGAGATTCTCCGAGTTGCGAGGCCCATCCTGATCGCGGAAGGGTTCCAGGGGCTCAGCATGGATCGCGTTGCATCGCAAATGGAGTACGCCAAGGGGACCATTTACAATCACTTCCCAAACAAGGAAGAAATCGTTCTGGCCTTAGCTGTCGAATCGATGGAACTGCGGCGTAATCTATTCGAACAATCTGGCTGCGTCACAGGACCTGCACGAATTAGGATGATGGCTTTAGGTGCCGCTTGCGAATTTTTCACCAAACACTGCACGGATGATTTTTTGGTCGAGCAGTGCATCCGAAAACAAAGCATCTGGGATAAATCCTCGGAACAACGCCAAAATTTGATCCGTCAATGCGAGGGACAATGCATGGGAATCGTGGCAGGAATTGTTCGCGACGCTATCACATGCGGTCAATTGGTTATTGCTCCAAGCTTGACGCCTGAGGAGCTCGTATTCGGATTTTGGGCCATCAACTACGGCAGTCAAATCCTAACCTATTCCAGTCCATCCTTGCCCGCGATCGGGATTAAGGATCCGTTCAATGCGATACGGGTTCATTGCTGCACGCTCCTAAATGGCTTTGCTTGGCAACCAACTATGATGCTTCCGGAGTACCTCGAAACCATGTCGAATTTGAACGAAATACTCCAACCCAAATTTTGGTCCCTCAAAAACCAACAGCATTCCATCAACTAACCCTCAATTTCTAATTTGCCGCCCTTGCGGCCTTTTTATGCAAACGAAATTGACGCCACGTCAATACATGACGGCGCGGCAAATCCATGAGAAGCGAACTATCATGAAATTTCCCAAACGAAGAATCCTGATAGCGGCAACCTTTGTCGCAATCACATCGATCGGAGCTGCATTTGCCTATCACAAACTCCAGTCGGAACCAACTCAAATAGCACCGTCGCAAGCCGACGCATCTGACGTTCCGCATTTGAATCCGAACGGTTCGGAGATAGTGGTTCGGGCTTTCACCATCGAGACTCGTTGGGGAGCATCGGCTGCTAAGCACGCGTTCACCGGTACCATGCAACCTCGTCATCAAGCGTCGGTTGGGTTTCGCGTCTCCGGCAAAATATCGGAACGATTGGTTGATGCGGGGCATCGCGTTAAGAAGGGGGACGTCTTGTTTCGGTTGGACCCTGAGGACATTGAGTTGCAATTGCAAGTATCTGAAGCGGACCAAATATCAGCCAAATCGCTTTTGAATCAAACAACCGCAGAAGAAGCTCGGCTCTTGCAGCTTCGTTCAACTGGTTCGGTAAGCCAATCGGACTATGAGGTCGGACTTGCCAATCGCGATGTTGCGAAAGCGCGTTTGGATGCGTCCAGTCGTCGGCTTGCACTTGCAACCAACCAACGGACATACTGCGATCTAGTCGCCGACACGGATGGCCTTGTCACCTCCATACAAGCAGAAGCGGGTCAAGTCGTCAACATTGGCCAAGCGGTCGTTCAGTTGATGCAGACCGAAGAACTGGAAGCGGTTGTCAGTTTGCCAGAGAGCCTTGTTTCGAACGTCAAGAATTTGCGAGCGACTGCAAGCTTTTGGTCTAGGCCAGGTTTGGAATTGCAATCCGAATTGCGAGAACTTTCGCCGATAGCCGATCCGATATCTCGAACGTACGATGCAAGGTTTAAGTTAATGGAATCCGCTTCTGACTTGGCCATCGGAATGACCGTCTCCATCCTCCTCCGCAATTCATTGGAAGAAGGACTTTGTATACCGATCACATCGATTGCAAGCCGCAGTGATTCGCCCGTTGTATGGCGCATTGATCCAACATCAGGTCGCGTCGAAACCGTACCCGTCGAAATAATTCAATACAGAAATGAAACAGCGATTGTGCGCGGGGCATTCCGTTCAGGAGATCGAATCGTCAGCGCAGGTGTGCAACGCGTTGACGAAAACTCTCGCGTTCGAATCTGGGGATCCAAGTAGCGCGGCAAGCTAGTGACACCGCACTCAGTTGCATGAAACAAAAGGTTTAACCATGTACACGCAAAACCCTCAAATGCCTCAACCTATAAGCGATAACCACCTTTTCAATCTTTCGCGGTGGGCGGTCACGCATTCGGCCTTTGTCACATTCCTGATCCTTGCATGTAGCCTGGCGGGCTTGCAAGCCTATTTCCAAATGGGACGAGCCGAGGACCCTTCGTTCACTATTAAGACCGGGATTGTTTCAGCCGCCTGGCCGGGTGCCACTTCTGAAGAGATGCAAGAACAAGTTGCAGATATAGTGGAAGTGAAACTGCGACAGACTCCGTATTTGGATTTTCTGTCAACGTATTGCCTACCCGATCGAATGCTTACGTTGGTTCAGCTCAAAGATTCGGTTCCAACGCACCTCGTTCCTGATATCTGGTATCAGGTTCGGAAAAAACTGGGAGACATAAAAGTCAATCTACCACAGGGTGTGATTGGGCCAGAAGTCAACGATGAGTATGGCGATGTTTATTCGGCACTCTATGCCTTCCGCGGCGAAGACTTTACACCTGCCGAACTGAAGCGAATGTGCGAGTCCGCCCGAAAGAGACTGTTGCGATTAGCCGACATTGAAAAAGTCGATATTATTGGAGATCAGTCTGAACGAATCTACATAGAGTTTTCGCATCAAAAACTAGCAACCTTGGGGATCACACCGCAACAAATCTTTGAAAGCGTCCAAAAACAAAACGCTTTAGTGCGAGCAGGTAGCATCGATACGAAATCGGAGAGGATACACGTGCGTGTTTCGCGAGATTTCGACGGCATCGAACAAATCCAAGCGGTGCCAATACAAGCCAATGGACGTGTCTTTCGGCTGGATGATATCGCCATTGTACATCGCGGCTATGAGGACCCGGCGACGTACTTGGTTCGATACAACGGCCAGCCCGCCGTAGTTTTAGGCGTCGTCATGAGCAAGGGCGGAAACGTATTGCAACTCGGGAAATCACTAGAGAGCGAACTGGAATTCATTCGCGAGCAAGTCCCGGCAGGCGTAGCCATAGGGAACATTGCGTTCCAGCCCAATGTGGTCAATGAATCCGTCGGAGAATTCATTCGCTCGTTCATCGAAGCCCTTATTATCGTGTTGATTGTTAGCTTCTTGAGCTTAGGCATCCGAACGGGGATCGTCGTCGCTTTGAGTGTCCCGTTGGTGCTTTCTATTTCGCTCGTCGTGATGAACGCAATTGGCATGAATCTGGACCGTATCTCGTTGGGGGCATTGATCCTGGCATTAGGGCTGTTGGTCGACGACGCGATCATCGCCGTTGAAATGATGGCGGTCAAAATGGAAGAAGGCTTCGGACGAATCGATGCGGCAGCATTTGCATGGACTTCGACTGCCTTTCCGATGCTTTCAGGCACGCTCATCACCGTGGTTGGCTTCTTGCCGGTCGGATTTGCTCGCTCTTCTTCGGGTGAATACGCGGGAGGAATTTTTTGGGTCGTGGGCATCACACTCATTGCATCATGGTTTGTAGCCGTTTTTTTTACACCTCATCTCGGAGTCATTTTGCTTCCAAATTTTCACAAAAAAAAGGGGGAGGAACATCACGCTCCGTTTCAGTCCGCATTTCACCGAACGCTTAGGTCTATTGTGCGCGTGTGCGTTCGGCGTCCCGCATATGTGGTGGCCGTAACATTGGCTATGTTTGTCGGGGCTTTGTTCGGTTTCACCAAGCTTCAACAGCAATTCTTCCCTCTTTCTTCGCGAGCAGAACTGGTTGTCGACGTTCGAATGAATGAAGGCTCGTCCATCGAGGCAACCAATCGAATGATGTTGCAGGTCGAAGAATTGGTGCGACCATATCGGACTGCCTTGAACGGTGAAAAAGCACCCTTGGTCGAGCATTATACGAGTTATGTGGGTGCCGGTTCCGCCAGGTTCTTTCTCGCGCTCAATCCCGATTTACCCAACCCGAGCTTTGCTAAGCTTGTCATTCAGACCACTGGAGTACCGGCGCGCGAAGCATTGAGAGCCGAGTTGAAAAGCCGTTTCGAGCGAGATCCATCCTTTTCGGACGCGTCGCTTCGAGTAATGCGTTTAGACTTTGGGCCTCCCGTCGGCTTCCCTGTCCAGTATCGCGTCTTGGGCCCTGACGCAAAGGTTGTCCGCAGAATTGCAGGCGATGTTCGAGAAGTGATGCGAGCAGATCATGCGGCTTTGGATGTGAATCTCGAATGGGATGAACCGGCCAAGACCATTCAAGTCGACATTGACCAAGACCGTGCACGACTGATGGG
>JANLRK010000254.1:0-2458 GCA_031361585.1 Pirellula sp.
CCCCCGGGGCCCCCGGGGCGGCCTTCGGGGCTGCTAGCGGGCTGATGTCTTTCGAGTCGGCAATCAGGATTACGCTGTCCTCGCGGACCATTCCCAGATAGAAGTCCGGCTCTGTTGGAGCATCATCTGCGCACCGGACAAGGCAGAACACGCCCGTCGGCTTTGCCAGCGCTTTGAGAACCGCCGACGAATCGGCGACCTTCCCGTCCGACCGGAATGCTCGGACTTGCTTGCCGACGGTGAGCGTGACAGCCTCCTTCCAACTATATCCTTGCAGGGGGACGAACTCGGCGACCATGAACTGAATCTTCACCTCGCCGTCCTTCTCGACGGCCTTCGCCAGATAGATCCCCGGCCGATCGAATTTCGGGGCCGCGGGCCGCTCCTGAGCAGTTATCGCGGGCGCGAGACATAGTACCACACCCAACGCTGATAACACGTTCCTCATCGGACCCTCTCCTTTGTAAGGGCCACCTGCGTTAGGCGACCGGGAATCTCGCCTTGCCGAACGGCCGCGTTCACCGCGGCCCGCGTAGTAAAAGTTTCTATTTCAGACCAGGCCGATCGCGGGCTCCGGTGCACGCTTGGTTCGCCGCTCCATATCAACATTCGCAGTAGTTTGTGTTCCCCGATGACCGCGCCTCCCCACATCATTTGAACGAACCGAACGGGTCATCGAACTGGCATCATCTTTTTGTGATCGGTCTATATTCAGGGTTTTCCCTTCGTCGCAATTAGAACGAACAGCACTCCGCACGAAACCAGCGATGCGGCGACGGGAAGACTTCGCTGACCGTTGTTGCCGATCATTTTGGGAAACGCCATCGCAATTGCCGCGTAGAAAAAGAACGGGCAACTCACACCAGCGAGCCATCGTATCAGCAAGCGAGTCTCAGGCTTTTTCGGGCCGGTCTCCATTTGGAACCTCGCGGAAAGGGGTAAAATTAGACGACGGCCAGTTTAAGTGGCGAACGACAAAGATCAGCCGGTTGGCGCGGTTGACTTGCCATGTGAGAAACCGCCGACGCCAACTCGGCTGCATCTTATTGTTCGCCCTTGATCGCCACAGCAGAGCTCCACTGCGTCGATAAGGAAATCCATGATAGATAAATGCCGATTGCGAAAAATGACAAGACGGACCAGAGCCATGATGAATGCAAACGATCAAGAAACTCATTATCTACGGTCGACACGGTCGTCACGGAACTTAGTTGGACTGCGTTGATCACTCCCATTGTGAATGACATGAATGCGGCCCCAAGCAACGTGGTCCGCTTTGGTTGCCAAAACCACGGCAGGAGGAAAATCAATGGATTGAGGAACGAAATCAAACCGACCCAGCCGAATCGCGGCATCGTGACAGCTCGAAGGGAAGGAATGTACGATGAAGTAATACCGACAAGTGCGGCCAGCACCAACACAAGAGCGATCAAGATTAGACCGATCGGTCGCGTTGGGGGATCTGTCGTCAAAAGTTGTGTTGATGGTGCTTTGTAAGGATTCATGGATCTAACGGGCACCACGAGGTTAGGGGCGAACGATTGCAATGACCGCGGTCGCCGCGAGCGATCACCGATTGTGTAAACGTAGCAATTTTCTCGCACAACTCAAATTCAAACTCCTACAACGGACCAGAAACGCTGATGATCGCGCCATTGCAAGTTGTTTCAAAGCGGTAATTCTTCAAGCGAGAACGTTTAAAATCACCGCCGTTGCGAGGGATTGGGCCACCATTGGCGAATGACCTTACTCGCAACTTCGGTGGACATACTCTTCGGTGGAATTGTGAGTTGCTAAAAGGCATCTCCATCATATTCTCGTTTGATCGTCGCCGAGATGTGCTCGGCGCGACTTGTGTTAACTACGATTTTTGAAGGAGATGCCATGCGTAAGTCTATTCAATTACATACTGGTTTGCGAGTCCTGAGTGTTGCGTTTGATGTCGGTAAGGATTTGCTGACTTGGGAAACTCACCCGAATGATCAAAGATTAACGGGTAGTTTGGCCAATATAACTGACGAAATCGTCAAAGTCCTCAAGCAACTTGAACGCTTAGCTAAAGAGCAACGCTACGACGAGGTGCGAATCATTTGCGAATCGACTGGTGTGTACCATCGCGCGTTGCTTCGAATAGCGAGCCTGCGAGGAATGCGAACCGCCTTGGCGGCAGGTGAAGCTGTGGCGAAAATGCGGACAATAGAGTCCAACGATCCAAACAAAAGCGATGAGAAGGATCCTGGGACGATACTGGCGGTTGCGAAGATCGGCAAGTTGCTGTAGCACCGCCTGCTCGACGATCAATACGCGGAGTTGCGCGAACTACACGGCGTCTACAAAGCGGCTGAGGAGGCGCATGCGCGGTGCAAGACGGAACTGCATCACATGCTTAAGGCCGTCATTCCGGACCTGAATTTGTCAAAGCATGCACTGTTTGGTCCAGGCGGCCTGCGAATGCTTC